>DAINCF010000137.1:0-14936 GCA_036732565.1 Vicinamibacterales bacterium | reverse complement strand
ATGCATGCGCTTGGCGACAACGAGCTCATCGCGGTGCTGCTCGGGAGCGGGCTGCCGGCGCGCGGCGCCTTGTCGGTGGCGCATGACGTGCTCAAGGTCTCGGGTGGCGTCGGCGGGCTGGCGCGGCTCGGGCTGGACGAGCTGACGCAGGTGCCGGGGGTCGGCGCGTCGCGGGCGGCGCGGCTGCTTGCGGCGATCGAAGTTGGACGACGATCGCTCGTCGGTGATCCTGGGCTCAGACCGCGCCTGGGATCGCCAGCGTCGGTTGCGGCGTACTTGACGCCGCTCTTCGGTGGCTATCGCGTGGAGCGGTTCGGGCTGGTGCTGTTGGACTCGAAGCATCGACTGATCCGCGCGACGATTGTGACGGTGGGATCGGTGGACGCGAGCTTCGTGCATCCGCGCGAGGTGTTTCGCGAGGCGGCGCTGGCGTCGGCCGCGGCGATTGTGCTGTTTCACAATCATCCGTCCGGCGATCCGTCGCCGAGCGCGGACGATCGCCTGTTGACGGCGCGGATGGTGAGGGCGGGCGACGTGATGGGCATCGACGTCCTCGACCACGTGATTTTGGGGGATGGCCGCTGGTACAGCTTCAAGGAAGCGGCGCGGATGGCGAAAGAGCACAACCGTGAAGATTCTGTATTTTGACTGCTTCGCCGGCGGCGCCGGCGACATGATCGTCGGCGCGCTGCTCGACGCGGGGCTGCCGTTCGACGCGCTGCGTGGCGCGCTGGGGAGCCTCGCCCTCGATGGCTGCGAAGTCACGACGGAGCGTGTGCTCCGCTCGGGCATCCAAGCGACCAAGTTTCGGGTGATCGAAGGCGATCACGCGCCTGCGCACACGCCTCATCACCATCATGATCAAGGTCACGTTCACGCCCATGTGCATGCGCACACGCATCGGACGGTAAAGGAGATCACGGCCGCGATCGGCCGATCCAATCTGTCCGCGGCGGGGAAGGCCCGCGCGACCGCGCTGTTCGGCCGGCTCGCCGAGGCCGAGGCGGCCATTCACGGCATGTCGGTCGACGAAGTGCATCTCCACGAAGTCGGTGCCCTCGACTCCGTCATCGACGTCGTCGGCGCGGTGTTCGCCCTCGAGTGGTTCAATGTCGATCGCGTCGTCGTGTCGCCGATGAACGTCGGCGGCGGCATGGTCACGTCCGCGCACGGCGTCTTCCCCGTGCCGGCGCCGGCGACCGTGCGCCTGCTGGGCGACGCGCCGATCTACTCCAGTGGAGCGCAGACGGAGCTGTTGACGCCGACGGGCGCGCTGATTCTGACGGGATATGCCTCGAGCTATGGCCCGATGCCCGCGATGCGCGTCGCCCAGGTCGGCTACGGCGCCGGCGACCGCGATCTCCCCGGCACGCCCAACGTGTTACGCGTGCTCGTGGGTGACTCCGTAGAGGCGGATCGCGAACCGCCCCTACACGGCCCGACGCGCGTCTCCGTCATCGAATGCGAGATCGACGATATGAACCCGCAACTGTTCGGCCCATTGATGGACCGCCTCCATGCCGCCGGCGCGCTCGACGTCTTCTACACGCCGATTCAGATGAAGAAGAATCGACCTGCGACGCTGGTCACGGTGGTGACGACGCCGGAGCGGCGGCAGGAAGCGACGGACTTGCTCTTTCGGGAGACGACGACGATCGGGCTGCGGCATCAGGAGACCGCCCGCGAGTGCCTCGCGCGCGAAATCGTCCGCGTGCAGACACCCGTCGGCGAGGTGCGCTTCAAGATCGCCCGCCAGGGCGAGCGCATCGTCAACGCCCAGCCGGAGTTCGATGATTTGGCGAAGATCGGGAGCGAACAGAATCTTCCGATCAAAGATGTACAGGCCATCGCGCTGAAAGCGTGGCTGAACCGAACATGAGCACGCGATATTTCCTGACAACCGCGATCGACTTCGTCAACAACAAGCCTCACCTCGGCACCGCCTATGAGAAGGTCACGGCGGACGTCATTGCCCGGTATCGCCGGCTCGCGGGGTTCGAGACGCACTTCTTGATGGGCAACGATGAGCACGCGCAGAACGTGTTCCGCCGCGCCCGCGAGCAGGGGATGGATCCTCTGGCGTACTGCGACGAGATGGAGCGCGTGTTCCGCAACGTCTGGAAGCGGCTCGACGTGTCATTCGACGACTTCATCCGCACGACGGATCGGAAGCGGCACTTTCCGGCCGTGCAGCGGATGGTGCAGGCGTCCAAGGACGCGGGAGACATCTACGAGGGCCAGTACGAAGGCTGGTACTGCGTCAGTTGCGAGGGGTTCAAACAGGAAAAGGACCTGGAGAATGGGCTCTGCGCCATCCACAAGACCAAGCCCGACTGGATTCGCGAGAAGAACTGGTTCTTCCGGTTGTCGAAGTACCAGCAGCCGTTACTGAAGCATTACGCAGCGCATCCAAGCTTCATCGAACCGGAGGTGCGGCGGAACGAGATTCTGCGGCTGGTCGAGGCGGGGCTGGAAGACATCTCGGTCAGCCGCGCGGGGCAGTCGTGGGGCATCCCGCTGCCGTTCGATCCGTCGAGCGTCGTGTACGTGTGGTTCGATGCGTTGATCAACTACGCGGCCGCGGTCGGGTACGGGTGGGACGACGAGCTGTTCGGGAAGTGGTGGCCCGCCGACCTGCACATCATCGGCAAGGACATCACGCGGTTCCATTGCGTGATCTGGCCGGCGATGTTGATGAGCGCCGGTCTGCCACTGCCGAAACAGGTGTTCGGGCACGGCTGGGTGTTCTTCAAGGGCGAGCGTTTGAGCAAGTCGCTCGGGAACATCGTGGACCCGATCGACGCGGCCGAGAAGTTCGGCCCGGATCCGCTGCGTCTGTATCTCGTGAAGGAAGTGCCGTATGGCGGCGACGGTGATTTCTCGTGGGAGCGGTTCGAAGAGAAGTACAACGCCGACCTCGCGAACAACCTCGGCAACCTCGTCAGTCGCGTGGCGGCGATGGCGGATCGCTACCGCGGCGGCCGCCTGCTCTCGCGCGAGGCGCCGGGGCGGCTGGCGGCGATCGCCGCGACCACGGTGACGAGCTATCGCGAGGCGATGGATCGACACGCGCTGCACGAAGGCGCCGCCGCCGCCTACGATCTGATCGGCGCGACCAATCTCTTCATCGCCGATACGGCACCGTGGACGCTCGCCAAGGATCCGGCCCAGACCGAGCGCCTGACCGCGGTGCTGAGCGACGCGGTCGAAGCGGTGCGGATTGCCGCGACCTTGCTGCTGCCGATCATGCCGTCCTCCGCGGCGGAGATCCTGCGGCGAGTGGGCGACACCCGCGAAACCAGCACCCTGCGCGTGGCGGATACGGCCTGGCGCAGCGACGTCGAACGGCAGATTGTGAACGCCGGGGCCCTGTGGCCCCGACTCGAAGATCGAGGAGCGACTGTGAGCGAATCCGAAACACCTCAGGCATCCGCCTCCGCTCGCGCGGACCTCGGCGCGAGCTCAGGCGAGAGCTCGCCGAAGCCGCCGATCGGCGGCGAAGGCGGGCCGCAAACACCAGAAGCCGGGCAGGGAAGCCAGGCGATCCCACCTGCCCAACCAGCGCCACCCGCCCAGCCCGCCGAGCGGCCCGAGATCTCGATCGAAGACTTCATGAAGGTCGAGCTTCGCACGGCGAAGATTCTCGCGGCCGAGCGGGTGCCGAAGTCGAAGAAGCTCGTGCAACTTCGCGTCGATGCCGGCAGTGAGGAGCGCACCATCGTCGCCGGCATCGCCGAAAGCTACGAGCCCGAGGTGCTGGTGGGCAAGACGATCGTGATCGTCGCCAACCTGAAGCCGGCAAAGTTGATGGGCATCGAGTCGAACGGCATGGTGCTGGCGGCCAGCCCTGACGGCGGCGGCGCAATCCTCGTCAACCCGGAGCCGGCTCCACCAGGCATACGGGTCCGATAGGCCCACGCCTCCAAGCCTCGAGCCTCGAGGCGCAAGCCGCCAGCTTCAGGTCGCCGATGATCGATTCCCATTGTCATCTTGCCGGGCGCGAATTCGTCGACGATCTCCATGCCGTCGTCGAGCGCGCTCGCGCGGCCGGCGTGCAGCGCGCCCTCGTGATCCTCGCGGCCGACGAAGACGACGAGATCGCACGCGCCGAGCGGGTGAGGCAAGCATGGCCGGAGACGCGGTTTGTCGTCGGCGTCCATCCACACGCCGCGCATCGGTTCGCCGGCGATCCGGATCGTGCGGCGGCCATCGTCGCGTCGCGCCTGAGGATGCCGGGCGTGTGCGGCATCGGCGAGATCGGACTCGACTACCACTACGACTTCTCACCCAAGGACGTGCAGCACGCGGTGTTCCGCGCGCAGCTCCGGCTGGCGCGTGAACGCCGGTTACCCGTGGTGCTGCACGTGCGCGAGGCCGAAGACGACACCCTGCGCATTCTCGGAGAGGAAGGCGCGGGCTCGGAGCTCGCCGGCGTCTTCCACTGCTTCTCGGGCGACGCCGCGTCTGCGTCGCGTGCGCTCGCGACCGGATTTTATCTATCGATTCCTGGCATCGTGACCTTTCCGAAGGCAGGCTCGCTGCGCGAGGCGGCGGCGTCCATTCCCGACGACCGCCTGCTGATCGAGACGGACAGCCCCTACCTGGCACCCGTTCCGCATCGCGGCACACGCAACGAGCCCGCGTTCATCGCTCGCACGCTCGAAGCCGTCGCTGCCGCACGCGGCGTAGAACCGGGACTCCTCGCGAGCGTGCTCGTCGCAAACTTCGACGCACTGTTCGGTGCGTAGCGCAGGCCTTCAGGCCTGCCAGTGATGCACTGGTGTACCATCACGCCCATCGGCAGGCCTAAAGACCTGCGCTACGTACGCTCGGGGGCTCGGCACGAGAGGAGTCAACCATGAAGGCAGTCGTCGCATGCGTTGTTTCCGCCCTGGTCATCGGCTTCGCGCACTCGCCGGTCGTCACTCAGGGCAAGGTCGACGTCACCGGCACGTGGGTGTTCGACGTGGCGACGAGCGCCGGGTCGGGCGCTCCGACCATGGTGTTCAAGCAGGATGGGGAGACGCTGACCGGCACCTACGAAGGCCAGCTCGGGAAGGCCAACCTGAAAGGGACGGTGAAGGGGACGGCCATCACGTTCTCGTTCACCGGCGAGGCACAAGGTCAGACCTTCACGGTCGTCTATAGCGGCAGCGCCGCCAACGACAGCATGAAGGGCACGGTGGACCTCGGTGGTGAGGCGTCGGGGAGCTTCACGGCAAAGCGGCAATAGCCGCAAAGCTCAGCTCCACAAGGAGTAATGGCCGCGTCTCGCGTTGACACCATGTCGTGTCTATGGTGAGATTGACGAGCTTGTCCAACGCCGTTCCAAAGACGCGTGCGGACCTGGTTCAGATGTTCGAGCCGGTCCGCGCAGACCTCGAGGCCGTCGAGCGTGAGTACGCGCGGCAGGTGCAATCGCAGGTCGCGATCATTCCGGAGATCGGCACGTACATCCAGCAGGGCGGCGGCAAGCGCGTGCGACCCGCGGTGCTGTTGATGGCCGCTCGGCTGTGCGGGTATGAGGGGCCGCGCGCGGTGCTCAATGCGGCGGTCGTGGAGTTCATCCACACCGCGACGCTGGTGCACGACGACATCGTCGACGGCGCGGACCTGCGGCGTGGGCGCAAGGCCGTGCACTCGCGGTGGGGGAGCGACGTCACCGTGCTCGCGGGCGACTTCCTCTACATCAAGTCGATGGCGATGGCGCTGACGCAGGACACGCTGGATGTCGTCCGCATGCTCTGCGATGTGACGCTGCGCATGATCGAAGGCGAGCTTTATCAGCTCACGAAGAACGGCGTCGTCGACATCAGCGAAGAAGAGCACTTCGAGATCATCCGCCGCAAGACAGCGTATCTGTTCGGCGGCTGCGCGCAGATCGGGGCGATGCTGGCCGAAGCCGGCGAAGCGAAGGAAACCGCGCTGCGCGAGTACGGCTTCAGCCTCGGCATCCTGTTTCAGCTAATCGACGATCTGCTGGATTTCACCGGCGAAACCGAGTCGCTCGGCAAGCCGATCGGCGGCGACTTGCGCGAAGGCAAAATCACGCTGCCGATCATCCATCTGCTCAAACACGGAGGGCCCGAGGCGGACGAACTGATTCGTCGTGTGGTGCGCGAACGCCACATCACCGCCGACGAATGGGCGCGCCTGCGGGGCTGGCTCAACGAGCATCGGTCCATCGAGTACGCCTACGGCCGTGCGGTGGAGTTCGGCGAGTCGGCCAAGCGGCAGCTCAGGCTGTTCTCGCCGAGCCGCGAGCGTGACGCGCTGATGGGATTGGCCGACTACGTCCTCTCTCGCGACCGCTAGCCACCTTTGTCGGTAGAGGCGGGACCTCGGCACCTACAATCGCGAGACATGCCTCCCGCCGAACGCATCGACGAGCTTCGACGAGAACTCCGCCGTCACGAAGAGCTCTACTACGTTCACGCCACGCCTGAGATCACGGACGACGCCTTCGACAGGTTGATGCGCGAGCTCAAGGAGCTGGAGGCCGCGCACCCCGAGTTGTTGACGCCGGACTCGCCGACGCAGCGGGTCGGCGGTCGCCCCGCCGAGGGCTTCGCCACGGTTCAGCACGTCGTGCCGATGCTGAGCCTCGACAACGCCTACGACGAAGCGGAGCTGCGTGAATTCGACGCGCGCGTCCGCCGAGGCCTGGATCGCGACGGGCCGATCGCCTACGTCGCCGAGCTGAAAATCGACGGTTTGAGCATTGCGCTGACCTACGAACACGGCACGCTGGTGCGCGGCGCCACCAGAGGCGACGGCGTTCGCGGTGAGGACGTCACCTTCAACGTCCGGACCATTCGCGCGATCCCGCTCCGTTTGGCGGATGGTCCCCCCGGTCGCATCGAGGTTCGAGGCGAGGTCTACTACCCGCGCGGCGTCTTCGAGCGGATCAACAAAGAGCGCGAGGAGCTCGGCGAGCCGCTGTTTCAGAACCCGCGCAACGCGGCCGCCGGGACGATGCGCAACCTCGACCCGTCGCTGGTCGCGAAGCGTGCCCTGGCGGCGTGGACCTATCAACTCGTGCTCGGCCAGGGCCAGGCGGTGCCGCCCACGCACGCGGACATGCTGAAGATGTTGGCGACCTGGAGCTTGCCGGTCGAGACCCATTGGAAGCGCTGTGAAGGCATCGACGAGGTGTGGGCGTTCTGCGAGGAGTGGCGGGAGCGCCGGCTGTCGTTGCCATTCGAGACCGATGGCGTGGTCGTCAAAGTGGATCGCGTGGCGCTGCGCGATCAGCTGGGGTACACATCCAAGTTTCCCCGGTGGGCGGTCGCCTTCAAGTTCCCCGCGCAGCAAGTGGAAACGCTGCTGCGAGAGATTCGCGTGAACATCGGGCGCACCGGCGCCGCCACGCCGTATGCGGTGCTCGATCCAGTACTCGTCTCCGGATCGACCGTCTCGATGGCGACGCTGCACAACCCGGATGACATCGCCCGCAAGGACATCCGCGAGCGCGATGCCGTCATCATCGAGAAAGCCGGAGACGTCATCCCGCGGGTGGTTGGACCGGTGCTGAGCAAGCGTCCTCCCGACTCGACGCCGTGGCAGATGCCGACCTCCTGTCCGGTCTGCGGCAGCGCGCTGCACAAACCGCCCGACGAGGCCGTGTGGCGCTGTGAGAACAGCTCGTGTCCCGCGAAGCTGAAGCGAAGCGTCGGGCACTTCATGGGTGCGATGGAGATCGAGGGATTCGGCGAGTCGCTGGTCGAGCAGGTCGTCGAGAAGCGCCTGGTGACGGATGTCGCCGACATCTATCAACTGACGGCCGAGGCGCTCGAGGCCCTCGACCGGATGGGCAAGAAGTCCAGCACGAAGCTGATGACGCAGATTGAAGCCTCGAAGGGGCGGGAGCTGTGGCGCCTTCTCTTCGGGCTCGGTATCCGACATGTCGGCGAGCGGGGTGCCCAGATTCTGGCGGAGGATTTCTCGTCGGTCGCGGCGCTCCGCGACGCCTCGCTCGAGCAGCTGCAGGAGGCGCGCGAGGTGGGACCGGTGATGGCCGAGGCCGTGCGCAACTGGTTCGACCAACCGTCGAACCGCGCGCTGATCGACCGGCTCACGGCCGCGGGTCTCAAGGTCGAGCAGCCGCCGAAGCCAGTCGTCACCGGGCCTCAGCCGCTGGCGGGGAAGTCGTTCGTGATCACCGGCACGCTGTCGGAGCTGTCCCGCGAAGCCGCGAAACAGGCGATCGAATCGCTGGGTGGCAAGGTCACCGGTTCGGTGAGCAAGAAGACCGACTATGTGGTCGTCGGGGACGAGCCGGGCAGCAAGCTGGACAAAGCGCGGGAGCTGGGCGTCCAGACGGTAGATGAGCCGGCCTTTCTCAAGCTTATAATGAGGCCATGACCCGGCGTTTTGTTGGGTTCACCGTCGGCCTCACTGCCTTCGTCGGGTTTCTCATCGGCGTCGCCGTCACTGGCCCGGTCGAGCCGTCGTCCGCGACGATTGAGGCCCCGCCCGTGCGTCTCGTCGACGTCGACGAGGACCGTCCGGTGGTCCGGGCCGATTCCCGCCGAGGCTTGCCCCTGGCGGGTTTCCCGACGTCCGTCAATTTCGCCGACATCGCCGAACGCCTGAACCCCGCGGTCGTCAACATCGACGCCACGACGCGGTCGAAGCGCGGGACGCGCCTGCCGACCCGCGGCGTCCGACCGGATGTGCAAGAGGAGCCGTTCGACTACCGGCGTCGCGGCACCGAGGCGCCTCGGCGGGGAGCGGGCACGGGCTTCTTCGTCGACGCCGAGGGTCACATCCTGACCAACCATCACGTGATCGATGGCGCCGAGCGCATCACCGTCAAGCTGACCGACGGCCGCAGCCTGCGCGCCCGGGTCATCGGCTCCGATCCCGACACGGACATCGCCCTGATCAAGGTCGACGGCCCCAACACCTGGCCGCATGCGACGCTGGGCAACTCCGATGGCCTGCGCGTCGGCGAGTGGGTGTGCGCCATCGGCAACCCGCTGGCCTACGAGCATACGGTCACGGTCGGCGTGGTGAGCTTCATCGGACGGAAGCTGTTCAACCAGAGCCTCGACAACTACATTCAGACCGATGCCGCGATCAACTTCGGCAACAGCGGCGGCCCGTTGATCAACGCCAGCGGCGAGGTCATCGGCATCAACTCCGCCATCAGCCGGCAGGCGAGCAGCATCGGCTTTGCCGTGCCGATCAATCAGGCCAATGCGATCCTGCCGCAGCTCAAGACGCTGGGGCACGTCACGCGGGGGTACATCGGCGTCGTGCTGCGCGACGTCGACCCGGATTTGCAGACCTCGCTCGGCTTGACGCGGTCCGACGGCGCGCTCGTACAGGACATCAATCCCGGATCCCCCGGGGAGCGAGCGGGGTTGCGCGCCTACGATCTGATCACCGCCGTTGACGGTCGGGCGATCGCGACCAACGATATGTTGATCCGCGAGATCGCGGCACGACAGCCGGGGACGGCGGCGAAGCTGGATTTCGTGCGAGACGGTCGCCCGCGGCAGGTGCTGGTGAAGTTGGCCGAGCGGCCGACGCGGCCGGCGAATCCCGAGGAGCCGCAGCCGACGGGCTCACCGTCGGAGCGCTCGAATCAGACCGTCGGACCCGGCGAGCTGGGCCTGACGCTCATCGAGATCGACGAGCGGAACGCCAGCCGCTTCGATGTCCCCGACGGCATGACCGGCCTGCTGGTGCAGCGGGTCGAGTCGCTGAGCCCCGCGTACGACGCCGGCATCGATCGCGGTCAGATCATCCTCGAAGTCAATCGGCAGCCCGTGGATTCGATTGCGGCCTTCCGGCGCATCATCGACGCCTCGGGACCGAGTGGCATTCTCACCGTCTACCTCTACATTCCCGAGATCGAGCAGCGGAACATCAAGACCGTTCGACTCGAGCCGCGCTAGCCGCCGCTGCTCTGTCGCTCATGAAACCTCGCATTCTAGTCATCGACGACGAGGCCGCCATCAGGGACTCGATGCGGATGATCCTCGACTACGAAGGGTACGAGGTCATGATGGCGGCCACGGGCGAGGAAGGCATCGCGCTGGTCGAGCGCGAGGCGCCGGACCTGGTGTTCCTCGACATCAAGATGCCCGGCATGGACGGCTTGGAAGTGTTGCAGCGGCTGCGGCATCTCGTGGAGGTCACGCCGATCGTGGTCATCTCGGGTCACGCGACGATCTCGACCGCGGTCGAGGCGACGCGGCTGGGCGCGTTCGATTTCATCGAGAAGCCGCTCGCGAGCGAGCGCGTGCTGGTCACCGTGCGGAACGCGGTGGACTCCAAGCGTCTGCGCAACGAGAACCGTTCGTTTCGGCGCGACGCGGAGAAGCGCTACCAGATCATCGGCGACTCGCCGTCGCTGGCCAAAGTCCGCGAAGCGATCCAGCGAGCGTCGCCCACGGCCGCCACCGTGCTCATCTGGGGCGAGAGCGGCGTCGGCAAGGAGCTGGTGGCGCGCGCGATCCACCGCGAGAGCCTGCGGCGCGACGGCCCGTTCGTGCAGGTGAACTGCGCGGCCATCCCGGACGACCTCATCGAGTCGGAGCTGTTCGGCCACGAGAAGGGCTCGTTCACCGGGGCGACCGACCGGCAGATCGGCAAGTTCGAGCAGGCGGACAAGGGCA
Source organism: Vicinamibacterales bacterium (assembly GCA_036732565.1). Taxonomy (GTDB): domain Bacteria; phylum Acidobacteriota; class Vicinamibacteria; order Vicinamibacterales; family UBA2999; genus JAIVJN01. Next base: position 4,308 of record DAINCF010000137.1, on the reverse strand, counting down.
CGATCTTCCTCGACGAGGTCGGCGACATGAGCCTGAAGACGCAGGCCAAGGTGCTGCGCGTCCTCCAGGAACAGGAGCTGGAGCGCCTCGGCTCGAATCGCATCATCAAGGTCGACGTCCGCGTGATTGCCGCCACCAACAAGAACCTGGAGGAGGAGATCGATCGCGGGACGTTTCGCGAGGACTTGTTCTACCGGTTGAACGTCGTGCCGATTCACGTGCCGCCGCTGCGCGAGCGGCGTGAGGACGTTCCGGCCCTCGTGCGCCACTTCGCCGATCTGTTCTCCCGCGAGAACAACTTCAAGCGCAAGACCTTCACGGCCGCGGCCATGGAGCGGCTGCGGCAGAACCCGTGGCGCGGCAACATCCGCGAGGTGCGGAATTTCGTCGAGCGGCTGATGATCATGAGCACCGGTGACGCCATCGATGTCTCGGATTTGCCCGAAGTTGCGCCGCGCCGCGTTGACGCCCCCGACGGCGCGCCCGATAATGTCTGGATGAGCGCGTCGACGCTGCAGGAGTTCAAGTCGAGCTCCGAGCGGGCGTTCCTCGTCGCCCGACTGCGCGAGAACGGGTGGAACATCTCGAAGACCGCGGAGGTCATCGACACCCCGCGCAGTAATCTCTACAAGAAGCTCGAGCAGTATCAGATTTCGCAAGAGAAGGACGGCTAGGCTGTTCACGCCGCAGCAGACTGGATGATCGCTGTCCGCCGGAGCCGGCCACAAGCCGGCGAAGGCGGAGAGAGGAAAGTCCGAACTCCACAGGGCAGTGCGCCGGGTAATACCCGGGCGGGGCGACCCGACGGACAGTGGCACAGAAAATATACCGCTCACCGCCGCTCGCAAGAGCGACGGTGAGTAAGGGTGAAAAGGTGCGGTAAGAGCGCACCGCGCTTCTGGTAACAGAAGTGGCAGGCAAAACCCCGCATGGAGCAAGACCAAATAGGGAGGTAGGACGGCCCGTCCGAAACCTCCGGGTAGGTCGCTCGATCCCGCCAGTGATGTCGGGACTAGAGGAATGATCGTCGCCTCGCCTTCGCTCGCGCAAGCGAGCGCAGGCGGGAACAGAATTCGGCTTACAGGTCTGCTGCGGCACTATCTTTCTTTCGCGTGCTCCGTACGCATGGTGTGGGCACGCTCAGGCGCTCATGACTGCACCTCGCACCGTTTTCGGGATTGCTGTTCTCGGGCTCGCGGCCTGCGTCGCGATCGTCGGGGTCACCCTGCTGGCGCAGAGCCGCGGCGGTGGTTTGCGCAGTCGTCCCGGCGAAGGGCGCGCGCCCGAGTTCCCACCGCCGACGATCGTGGACTACAAGCCGCGATCGACGCTCAAGGTCGCCGAGCATCCGGTGCCGCGGGCGAAATTTCCCGTCATCGACATCCACAGTCATCAGCCCACGGAGATGTCCGACGCCGATTTCGCCAAGGTCGTTGCGGGCATGGACGCCAACAACCTGCGTCTGCTGATCAATGCCAGCGGCGCGTCCGGGGACCGTCTCGCGCGGGAAGTGGCGGCGCTCAAGGCCAGTCGCTTCCAGGCACGCATGGCCCCCTTCGCGGAAGTGGACTTCCGCAACGTTGGCCCCGGCTGGGGCGCGAAGGCCGCGGCCCAGCTCGAGGCCGACGTCAAGGCCGGTGCGAGGGGCCTCGGCGAGATCTCGAAGGCACTCGGCTTGCGGATTCGCAAGGCCGATGGGTCACGGCTGCGAATCGACGATCCCGAGCTCGATCCCGTATGGGCCGCCGCTGGTCGGCTCGGCATTCCGGTCCTGATTCACACCGCCGAGCCGCAGGAGTTCTTCGAGCCGATTGACGTTCAGAACGAGCGGTGGCTCGAGCTCGCCCTGTTCCGCGACCGCCGCTATCCTGCCGGTGAGTTCCCGCGCTTCGAGGAGCTGATGGCCGAGCGCAATCGGATGTTCAAGAAGCATCCGAAGACGACGTTCATCGCCGCGCACTTCGCGTATCACGGCAACGACCTCGCGCGGATGGCCGCGCTCTTCGACGAGATGCCGAATGTCCACACCGAGGTGGGCGCGGTCCTCGCCGAGCTCGGGCGCCAGCCGCGCGCGGCGCATGCGTTTTTCGTCAAGTATCAGGACCGCATTCTGTTCGGCAAGGACAACTACCAGCCCGACGAGTTTCCGTACTACTGGCGCGTCTTCGAGACCAGCGACGAGTACTTCGACTACTACCGCGACTACCACGCGTTCTGGAAGTTGTACGGCTTGGAGCTGCCGGACGATGTGTTGAAGAAGCTGTACTACAAGAACGCGCTGCGAATCGTGCCTGGTCTGCCGAAACATGACTGGCCGCAGTAGGGGCGGTTCGCGAACCGCCCCTACGATGAGAGTAGGCGCCGCGCCCCCGTTGTTGCGACGTAGGGGCGGCTCGCGAGCCGCCCTACATAACTCATATGCCACGATATCTCGTTACCGGCGGCGCCGGCTTCATCGGCTCCCATCTCGTCGAAGAGTTGCTTCGCCGAGGTCAGGAGGTCCGCATCCTCGACAACTTGAGCACGGGCAAGCGCGAAAACGTGGAGGCCGCGGTCGCAGGCGCGGGCGACGGTCACCGCGTCGATCTCGTCATCGGCGATCTGGCGGATGCAGACGTCGCCCGCCGCTCGGTCAACGGCGTGGACGTCGTGCTCCATCAGGCCGCGGTGCCGTCGGTGCCGCTGTCGGTCGAGGATCCGATCGGCTCGAATCGCGCCAACGTCGAGGCCACGCTGCAACTGTTGGTGGCGGCCCGCGACGCCGGGGTGAAGCGCGTCGTGTTCGCCGCGTCCTCGGCTGCGTACGGTGACGCGCCGGAGCAGCCCAAGCGCGAGGACTCGCCGACCAACCCCTTGTCCCCGTACGCGCTCCAGAAGATGGTCAGCGAGCAGTACCTGCAGCTGTTCACGCGCCTCTACGGTCTCGAGACCGTCAGCCTCAGGTATTTCAACGTCTTCGGCCCGCGGCAGGATCCCTCGTCCCCGTACTCGGGTGTCATCTCGCTGTTCATCAAGGCCGTGGTCGCCGGTCGAGGGCTCGTCATCCACGGCGACGGCGAACAGACGCGCGACTTCACCTACATCGCCAACGTCGTCGACGGCGTCCTGCGCGCGGCGCACACACCCGGCATCTCGGGCGGCGTGATCAACCTCGCCACCGGCTCGCGCATTTCGCTGAACGATCTGCTCGCGACGCTGAAGCGGATCACGGGAAGCACCGTCGAGCCGACCTACGGGCCGCCCCGCGTGGGCGACGTCCGCGATTCCCAAGCCGACATCTCCAAGGCAGAAACCCTCCTCGGCTACCGCCCCATCGTCGGCCTCGAGGAAGGCCTGCGGCGCACGGTCGCGTGGTTGTCGGCCGAGTAACCAAGCAGTACGTAGCGCAGGCCTTTCAGGCCTGCCAGATGGAAAAGCACCCAGCACCCAGGCACCCAGCACCCAGGCACCCAGCACCCAGGCACCGAGGCACCCAGGCACCCAGGCACCCCAGGCACCCGGGCACCCAGGCACCCATTACAATGTCCAGTCCGGATTCGTTTTGTGCGCTTTCGACTGTTGACCGAGGACGATCTCGCCGCGGGTGCCCGACTCGTCCACTCCGCGTTTGCGCCGGCGACGCTGACCCGAGCGGACTTGCCTGCGATTTGGCGGCGGCTCCTGCGCGCCGGCCAACTCTTTGGCGGCGTCATCGTCGACCACTCCGACGATGCGGATGAGCTCGTGGCGTTCAGCGCCGCCGTGTTCGTGACCGAGGCGTTCGTCAAGCAGGTCCTCACCGCGCCCCGCCCGTTCCTGGCCGCGCGGGTCTACGAAGCCATCCGCACCGGCCCTTCGCCGGTGCTGAATCTCGACGAGGTCCGCCGCGCGAACGTCGGCGACGGTCTGAATCTCGTCATCCTGCACTACGCGCAGACCGATTGGGATTTGTCCAAGCCGCGCACGCGCGCCATTCTAAAGGCGGGGCACATCGGGTTTCCGCTGGCGTTCGACGGCTACCGCTTGAATCGGATCCTCGAAGAAGTGTTTCCCGATCAGTTGGAGGCGAAGCTCGCGGCCGGCTTCATGATCAAGGCCACCTACAACAGCGACACGGCGGCGTCGAATGGCGGCCAGCCCGTGCTCGTGGGCCTTTTCCGCGAAGATCCTACGAGCCGTCTGCCCGGATCGACGGCGGCGTCCGCGTTTCACTACCGCGAGCCCCGTTTCTTCTTTTCCCCCGCCGAGCAGCGATTACTGGCGTACGCGGCGCTCGAGGACGCGGACGATCGGACGATCGCCAATCGGCTCGGCGTCTCGGCCGACACC
>DAINCF010000136.1:0-14985 GCA_036732565.1 Vicinamibacterales bacterium | reverse complement strand
GGGTAGGGGCGGTTCGCGAACCGCCCCTACGTGGTTGCCGAATAGGCGCGAGCGTCTTTCGGCGGCGTGCGGTGATACTTGCGCCACGCCCGCCGGAGCTGGCGAGTCGAGCCGAAGCCCGCGCGCTCGGCCACATGCTCCATATCCAGGCGTGTGTGGCCGAGCAGCTCCCTGGCGAGCGCCACCCGCAGGCGCGCGCGATAATCCGAGATGCCCATACCGGTGTGCTCATTGAACAGGCGGGACAGATGACGCTCGCTGGCGCCCGCGATCTTCGCGAGTGCCCTCAGCGTCCACGCGCGCGTCGGGTCCGCGGTCATCGCATCCTGCAAGCGGTGCACCGCCGGATGCATGTGGTTGCGGCCCTCGAGCCACGGCGATAACTGCGGATCCGTTCCGCTGCGCCGCAAATACACCACCAGGTACCTTGCGATCGCCGCCGCGCACGAGTGATCGATCGCTTGGCTGATCACGTGCAGCATCAGGTCGATGCCCGCGGTCACGCCCGCGCTGCTCAAGCGCCTGCCGTCTTCGACGAACAGACGGTTCTCGAGCACTCTCGCCTTCGGCGCGAGCTCGACGAGCTCGGCGCAATCGGAATGATGGGTCGTGCACGTATAGCCGTCCAAGAGTCCGGCCCTCGCCGCCAGCAACGCACCGGAGCAGATCGTCACGATGGTGTGAGTGGGAGCGATCGTGCGCCTCAACCACTTGACGATGGCATCGGCGTTCCAGCGCTCCCCGCGTCTGTCTCGTGCGCGGCCGGTCGGCATCACCTCGTCGACATCGCCCGCCAACATCACCATGGCATTGGCGGGCATCGAGTCCGGTAGCGGGGCGATCCGGGCAAGCGTGAGACCGATCGAGCTCTGGACGGTCGACGATGGCCCCACGTATTGCACGTCGAATCGCACCGCGTCCTGGACCACGTTCGCTCGGCGCAGCACTTCGAGCGGCCCCGCGATGTCGAGCAGAAGCGTTCTCGGCGGGACGACGACGTAGACAGAGATTCGTTGGACGTCAGGCAACGATCGTCGTCCTCAGCTTGTCGAGCACCTGGTCCACGGTCACGATGCACGCGAAGCGGCCCTCGAGCACGAGCTCGGTTCGAGTTTTGAGCTCCGCCGGGCTCCACACACGTCCGTCGCGGCCCGTCATGCCGAAGGTCAGCGTGGCCTCGGTGACGTAGTCGACGTCGAAGCCCAGATCAGACGCATGCCGCGTGGTCGTCTCACAGCACTGCTCCGTGCGAATACCCGAGACGATGAGCCGTCGAATCCCTCGCTGCGTCAGCCAGACGTCGAGCCCGCTGCCGACGAGCGCACTATGGCTGCGCTTCTGAAAGACCACATCGGCGTCGACCGACAGCGGCTGCATCGTCATCACATGACCGGACGCGAGCGAGAACACGCCCGTCTCCTCCACGTGAAAGACCTGCACCACGGGCACGCCGACGGCATGGGCGCCGTCGATGAGCGCCTGCAACCGGTCGATGAAGGCGGGCACGTCCTCATCGCTCCAGTACGGACGATGACGAAACGACTCCTGGGCATCGACGACGAGCAGAGCAGAGTCAGAAGTAGACATTGTATGGTCTCCTGAGTAAGTGTCAGGATCCAGATGCTACGGCCAGGAATCGGCCATGGAAAGGCGTCGAGCTGTCAAAGATCGGACGAAACACGCCATCGATTGCCGGCAACGGGTCGCATCGCGGTGTACGCGGCCAGGGCCAGGAGGGTGCCGGTCACGACGAGCGTGGCCATCGCGAACTCCGAGCGCCAATCGTTCACAAAGGAGAGCGGCAGGCTGCTGACCAGATTTTCGAAGACGAAATAGGCGGTCAGCGCGACCAGGCCGAAGCGAACGAAGACGATCAGGAGGAGCGTCAACCCGATCGCCTCGACCGCGAGTCCGAGCGGCGACGCCTCGCCGCCGAGAAACGTCGGCACCAGGAGCGCGGTGAGCAAGACGAGCGTGGCCAACCAGTCCCGCCGCACCAGCATCACGATGACGCTGTAGGCCAGGACCAGGAGCATGCTGCTCTCGAGCGCGTTGGTCACCTCGAAGATCCCGCCGCCGATCACGTGCCGCATGCCCAGGTAGGTGGAGAAGTCACCCGCGGGATCGCGGTCGCCGTGCAACTCCGGCGCGGTCGCGAGCAGGATCTGGTAAAGCGCCGTGCCAGCCACCGACGCTGCCGCGCCGATCAGGACGTCACGTCCGACGCGCGGGTCTCTGATGCCGCCCGCAAGGAGGCGACTCCATGAGATCAGGCTCGATGGCCAACGGCGCCGGACGAGCGGCTCGAAGGCCAGATAGAGCGACGCTTGCGCGACCGAGACCACGAGCAGGATCGACGCCACCGCCAGCAGTCGCGCGACTTCAATCTCGAAGGGTAGGAAGGCGACGCCCAACTCCCATGCCACGACCCGAGCGATGAAGAGGAACGCGGCCAATCGTGCGGCGCTGCGGACGTCGGCTCGACCTTGCCGCACGTTGCGTCTCGCAAACGCCACGCTCGTGGCCAGCCCGCCCAGCAGCAAGAGGGTGCTGAGGATGGACGGCACGCGACTGCCCTGACCGAGCCGCACCTCTTGGTCCTGCTCGCCGATCGATCGCACCTCGAACGACGTCGGGCGATGCGCCACCGACCCGGCCTCGATGTGGACAACCTCGCCGCTCGACAGCATGCGACCGCTCCACGCCACCCTGTGCTCGGCATACGGCGGCACTGGCCCTTGCGGTGCGACCGGTGTCATCGAACCAGGATCGACGCCGCTGTCCCGGATCAACGGCGTCCAGTTCACCGCTCGATCGGCTGGCGCCGGCGACTCACGCGGCACGACCCGAAACGTCCGCAGTCGTCCCAGCGGATCGAGCACGACGGCCTTCATACCTGGCGCGGTCAGGGGCGGATTGTCGAGCGACAGGCGGAAGACGGGCGCGCCCGCGACAAAGCCCGGGATCAAGTCCTCGTCGCTCTCCCGGTAGACCAGCTGCGCAATCCGGGTGGCATCAACCGGCGTATCCAGGTGGTCCCCGATGTAGCGCAGGTAGGGCTGATGGCCGAGCAGATTGAACATCGAGTGCGCGGCTTGCGGCTCGCCGGTCACTTCTTCGAGCAGGTCGCGCGCCCGCGCAGCGAGGACGGCCGGAGGATCCGACAGCGGCACCTGATTGATCAGACGCGTCTCGGCGGTCGCGACGATGATGGCGAGGCTGACGAGCGCCGCGCCCACGAGCGCGAGACCGATCCACAACGACAACGCGCCTGACGCCCCGGCCGATGCCACCAGCTCGGGCGACGGAGTCTGTCCCGCCTCGAGCGAGGCCTTGAGCACATCGCCACCTGGAAGCGCCGCGGAGAACGCGATCGCCGAGGCTGGTCGTTGTGAAGGATCGGGATCGAGCCCCTGCAGGATGAGCCGCTCGAGCGTGGCGTCGACGTCGGCGACGATGGTCGAGGCCGCCACGGGTCGCTGCGCCGCGACATCCACGTTCGGGTCGCGCTGCGCGAACGCCGGCTGGCCGGTCAGCAGCTCGTAGAGCACCAGCGACAGCGCATACAGATCGCTCTGCGGTGACGCGCGCTGCCCTTGCAACTGCTCGGGCGCCATGTATGCAGGAGTCCCGTACCCGCCGCCTTCCGACGTCTCATCCTGCACCGACGCGATGCCGAAGTCCGTGATCCGGACGTCGCCGCGGCGGTCCATCATGATGTTCGCGGGCTTCAGATCGCGATGCAGGATGCCATGGGCATGCGCGGCGGCCAGCCCCGCGCACGCTTGCCGCGCCACGTCGATGACCTTGGCCGACGGCAGCCGTCCGATGCGACGGAGCAGCGAGCCGAGATCCTCGCCGTCGACGTATTCCATGGTGATATAGGGCTCACCGTTCGTCTCGCCGACGTCGAAGACGCGGCAGATGGCGCGATGGGTGATCTGGCGTGCCAGCCGAACTTCCTGCGCGACCTGCGCGAGCGTGGCGGCCGTCGAGTAGTGCACACGCTTCAGGGCGACGTCGACATCGAGCTTCGTATCGTGCGCGCGGTAGACCTTGCCCATGCCGCCACCGCCGAGGAGGTCGACGATGCGATACCGCTCGGCGTAGATGGCGCCGATCTCGACTGGCGAGGTGCGCGAGCCGTTGCCCTCGTGCGTCGTCGGCCTCTCAGGCCGCGTCACATCGTTGTCGTTGCGCGGATCGGAATCGGTGGTCACCGTGACTGGCTTCTTCAGAACACGAGATAACAGAGCAGCGCGCCGATCACGGCCATCGACAGCCCCCACGCCAGGAGCTTGTTGAACAGCATGCGGCTTTCTTCGCCACTGGCGCCGGCGACACACAGCGCGCCGATGGTCGACAGCGGTGAGACGTCGACGAGGTGGCCGCCGACGTTCATCGACGCCGCGATCGCGAGCGCGCTGGCGCCCGGAAGCTGCGCCGCAAGCCCAGGCACCATCGGCAGAAACGCCGGCAACACGACGCCCGAGGTGCTGCTGTACACGGAGACGATCCCGGTCAGGAAGGCGACGACCGCCGTGACGGTGCCGGGCGAGGCGACCTTCGCGACCAATCCCACCATGAGGTCGATGCCCTGCGCGCGCTCGACCAGCGAGATGAGCACGGTGACGCCGCACACCATGACGATCACGCGCCACGGCATGCGCTTGATGGCCTCGCCATCGTCGGCGGATTTCGTCAGCACGAGCACCACCGCGCCGAGGAACGCGCCCATGCCGACGTTCACCTGGGCGAAGAGCACGCTGAGAATCAGCGCGGCGATGACGGCGAGCGTCAGCCAGTGCCGCGGCTCGAACGCACCGTCCGATCCGTCGTCCATCGCCGGTGCCGGCGCGCGCCCCTCACCGAACAGTTTCAACCCGCCGAAGATCGCGTAGCCCGCGAAGGCGACCAGCGCGTGCGCGCCGAGGTTGTAGAGATAGGTGGGCCATTCGTATCCCGGCAGTCCGTTTCTCGCCATCAGCCCGTTGACGATGATCCCGGTCGGCGCGAATGGTGAGAGCGCGCCGGAGTTGGCGCCATTGCCGACCATGATCGCCATCAGGAAGAGCGGAATGCTCGAGCGCGCCGCCGTGGCCATCGCCAGCGGCGCCACCAGCGCGGCCGTGGCGATGTTGCCCGGTCCCATCGATGACAACCCGGCGCCGAGCAAGAAGAACATGACCGGGATCACTCCCCGGTTGCCCCGGCAGATGTGCACCGCGCGGTGGGTCAGGCGCTCCAGCGTGCCGTTCGACTGCGCGAGCGCGAAGAGCAGCGTGACGCCGGTCAGCGTGAGAAACAACTGACTCGGGAACCCGCCCATGATGGTGTTCACGGGGATGCCGCCGATGTACACGCCGACGATCCACGCGAGCGCGACCGCCAGCACGCCCACGTTGAGCGAGCTCACACAGCTGACGAGCACGGCGAAGGCGAGCGCCAGGACCGAGATGAGCGCGAGATTCATCTGGACTCCGACAAGAGGGAACGAATGAGCTCCGCGGGATGCAGCGCTCGCTTGCCCGTGAAATCGGACACCTGGTGCCGGCACGAGACGCCGCTCGCCACGAGCACCTCATCGTCTTTCAGACCGCGCGCGGCCGGCAGCAGCCGGCGTTCGCCAATGGCGCGCGACACGTCGAAGTGATCGGCCATGTAGCCGAACGAACCCGCCATGCCGCAGCAGCCGGCATCGAGATCGACCAGGGTCGATCCTGGAATCCGACCCAGCAGGGCCTTGGCCGGCGCCAGTTTCCCCATCGCCTTCTGATGGCAGTGACCATGGAGGAGGATTCGCGACGGTCCGGTCGCCAGGCGAAGGCCGGTCGCATCGCCGTCCAGCGTCGATGCGACGACCTCCTCGAAGAGCACGGCACGGTCCGCGACGACGCGTGCGCGACGCTGGGCATCCCCTCTCAGCAGCGACGGCACATCCTCGCGGATGGCGGAGAGGCAACTCGGCTCGAAGAACACGAGCGCGCGGCCATTGGCTGCGAGCGCGTACAGACGATCGGTATTGGCCGCGGCTTGTCGTTCGGCTGCCGCAAGCAGTCCCTGCGAAATCAGCGGCCGGCCGCAGCACGTGTTGGGCGCGAGGTCGACATCGATGCCGAGCCGCTCGAGCACGTCGGTCCCTGCCATGCCAATCGCCGGATTGTAGTAGTTGGTGAACGTGTCGTTGAAGATCGTGACGCTGGCGTCACTGTGGCGTGACCCGCCTTCGCGAAAACGCTTCGGCGAGGCGGGCCTGGTGCCGCCGCGGCCCTGAAACTGCCGACTGAAGGTGTTCGACGTCCACGCCGGTGGCATGCGTCGCCGATCGACCCCGGCCAGCCGTTCGTTGAGCCAGCGCGCGGGCGCACTACGGACGATCGCATTGGACAGCGGCGCGAAGCGGCTGCCCCAGCGCGACAGATGATGGACGTGGCCCAACACGCGGGCGCGCAGCGGCGTGCCGTGGCGCTGCCAATAGCCCGCCAGGAACTCGCTCTTGAAACGGGCCACGTCGACGCTGACCGGACACTCCGCCTTGCACGCGCGGCACTCGAGGCAGAGATCGAGCGCTTCGCGCACGGTTTCGTCGGCGAGATCCGCGTCGCCGATCTGTCCAGCCATCGCCAGCCGCAGCACGTTGGCGCGGCCGCGCGTGACGTGCGTTTCCTCGCGCGTGGCCATGTACGACGGGCACATCGTTCCGTCCAGCGTCTTGCGGCAGGCGCCCAGCCCGCTGCACATCTCCACAGCGCCGGCGAGCCCGCCGTGTTCGCCGTAGTCGAAGAACGTCGCCGGCTGCGCGGCACGGTAGGTCGAGCCGTAGCGCAGATTGGAGGCAATCGGCGGCGCATCGACGATTTTCCCAGGATTGAAGATGCCGTCCGGATCGAACGTGTGCTTGATGTGTCGGAACGCCTGGTAGAGAGCCGGCCCGAACATCTTCTCCATGAACGGGCTGCGAACGAGGCCATCGCCGTGTTCGCCCGAGAGCGAGCCGCCGAACTCGAGGACGAGGTCGGCGCTGGCCGACGCGATGGCCTCGAACTGCCGAACCCCGTCCTCCGTTTTCAGATCGACAACCGGACGCACGTGCAGGCATCCGACGGACGCATGCGCATACACACCGGCGTGGGTGCCGTGCGCCCTGACGAGCGCGAGGAACCGCTCGATGTAGTCGCGTAGCTTCTCGGGCGTCACCGCCGTGTCTTCGACGAAGGAGAGCGACTTCGCGTCCCCCTTCATGGCCATCGACAGGCCCAGGGCGGCTTCGCGAATCGACCAGATCGCGGCTTGCGCCGGCAGATCGATCGCCCGGTGATAGCGATAGCCAAACCGCCGCGCCGACAGATCGCGTTCCAGCGCCTCGAGTCGCGGCGGCAGGTTCTCGGCGCGATCGTCGTAGAGCTCGACGCACAGCAGCGCGGCCGGGTCGCCGTCGATGAACGTCTCGCGCAGCCGGTGGAGCGCGGGACTCTGCTTGGTGTGATCGAGGATGAAGCCATCCATCACTTCGACGGCGGAAGGCCCGTGCTTCAGGATCGTCGGCGTCGCGGCCAGTGCCTCCAGGAGGTCCGCGAATTGAATCGCCAGGACCGCCTTGGCCTTCGGCAGCGGGACCAGGGCGACCTTGGCCTCCACGACGATGCCGAGCGTACCCTCGGAGCCGACGATGAGCCTGGCGAGATTGAACGGCCGATCGGAGTGGACGAACGCATCGAGGTTGTAGCCGCCGACGCGTCGAATCACCTTGGGATAGCGCCGTTCGATCTCATCGGCGCACCTCTGTGCGGTGCGCCGCACCTCTCGATAGCAGGACGCCTCGAGCGACGTGCCGGCACACATCGCGTCGAGCTCCGAAGCGTCCAGCGGGCGGAAGTGAGCCACCGACCCATCTGACAGGATGACGTGCTGCTCGAGCACGTGATCGACGGTCTTGCCGTAGAGCACCGATCGCGCGCCCGCCGAGTTGTTGGCCATCATGCCGCCGACCGTCGCCCGGCTGGCGGTGGAGATGTCCGGCGCGAAGCGCAGGCCGTGCGACCGCAGCGCGGCGTTCAGCTCGTCGAGGACGATGCCGGGTTCGATGCGCGCCCATCGCTCCTCGACGCTGACCTCCAGCAGGCGATTCAGATATTTCGACGTGTCGACGATGACGCCGCTGCCGATGGCCTGACCCGCCTGCGAGGTACCGCCGCCGCGCATCGTCAGTGGACAGCGATGGCGGCGGCAGATGTCGACCACGCGAACGAGGTCCTCGCGCGACTTCGGCACCACGACCCCGAGCGGATGGATCTGATAGACGCTGGCGTCAGTGGCGTAGAGCGCACGAGAGACGGTGTCGAACCTGACCTCGCCGTCGAGCTTGCCTTCCAGCTCGCGACGCAGATCGTCTCCATTCACACCAGCAATCGGCATCGAGTGGCCGATTATATGGTCTTCCCTGAGCCCGGCCCCAAGTCCCAGGTCTCAAGGCCCAAGCCTTTCGAGTTACGATCCGCAAGTCATGTATCAGCCAGGACGCCACTTTCTGCAGATTCCCGGTCCGACGAACACTCCGGAGCGCGTGCTCCGGGCGATGGCGCGGCCGACCATCGATCATCGCGGCGCGGAGTTCGGGGCGCTCGGTCGCGACGTGCTGCACGGCCTGAAGGCCATCTTCAAGACGTCCGGGCCGGTCGTGATCTTCCCGGCCTCCGGTAGCGGCGCGTGGGAAGCGGCCCTCGTCAACACGCTGTCGCCCGGCGACAGAGTCCTCGCGTTCGACATCGGCGAGTTCGCGCGCGGCTGGTCGGAAGTCTCGCGGCGCATGGGCCTCGACGTGGAGGTCATGCCAGGCACATGGCGTCGTGGCGTCGACCCCGCCGCGGTGGAGACACGGCTGGGCCAGGATCGCGACCATCGCATCCGCGCGGTGTTGGTCGTGCACAACGAGACGTCGACGGGGGTCACGAGCCGGCTGCCCGAGATTCGGCGAGCGCTCGACCGTGTGGGTCACCCGGCGCTGCTGATGGTCGACGCCGTCTCGTCACTCGGCTCCATCGATCTCCGTCACGACGAATGGGGACTCGATGTCACGTTGGCCGGGTCGCAGAAGGGCCTCATGCTGCCACCGGGGCTCAGCTTCAACGCGATCAGCGAGAGGGCGCTGGCCGCCTCTCGCACCGCTCGCTTACCGCGATCGTACTGGGCATGGGACCACATGCTCACGTTCAACGCGACCGGTTTCTTCCCCTACACCCCGTCGACGAATTTGCTCTTCGGCCTGCGCGAAGCGCTGGCGATGCTGAGTGAAGAAGGACTGGAGCAGGTGTTCGCGCGGCACGAGCGGCTGGCGCAGGCGACGCGCGCGGCGGTGCGCGCGTGGGGACTCGAGATCGCGTGCGAGCGCGCCGACGAATACAGCCCGGTCGTGACCACCGTGATGATGCCGGAGGGCCACGACCCGGATCGGTTCCGCGCCACCGTGCTCGAGCGCTTCAACCTGTCGCTCGGGGCGGGCCTCGGCCAGCTGAAAGGCCGTGCGTTTCGCATCGGGCACATCGGCGACTTCAACGATCTGATGCTCATGGGCACGCTGTGCGGTGTCGAGATGGGCCTCCAGATCGCGGGCGTGCCCTTCACCCGCGGCGGCGTCGATGCCGCGCTGACGGAATTGTGTGGCACGACCGCCGAGGTCGCCGCGCGGGTCAGCGCCCGGTGAACTGCGGCGTGCGCTTGGCGAGAAACGCGCTGACGCCCTCGCGAAAATCGTGACTACCGTAACACGCGGCGACCAGGTCGTCGGCCTCGGCCGGCTCGAGCCGCCGAACCGCCGCAAGTCGCCTGGTGGTTTCTTTGGTCGCGCGAATCGTCAGCGGCGCGTTGGCGATGATGCGTTCCGCCAGCTTGCGCACCTCCTCCTCGAGCACGTTCGCCTCGACCACCCGCGTCACGAGGCCGAGCGTCTTCGCTTCGGTCGCATCGAGCAGACGTCCGGTGAACAGCAGGTCCTTGGTCCGCGCTGGCCCGATGAGATCGACGAGCCGCGAGATGTTCGCCGCCGACAGACAGTTGCCGAGCGTGCGAGCGACGGGCACGCCGAACCGCGCGGCCGGTGTGCACACGCAGAGGTCGCACACCAACGCAATCAGGCACCCGCCGCCGGCGGCGACGCCTTGCACCTGGGCGATGGTGGGGACCTTCACGCGCTCGAGCCGATCGACGATGGCGTCGAGGCGCTTTTCGTAGGCCAGGCCATCGGTGCCCGACGAGAACTCGGTGAACTGGTGGATGTCGGTGCCGGCGACGAAGGCCTCGCCGGTCGATCGCACGACCCATGCTCGTATGGACGAGTCCGCATCGACGCGATCGCACGCCTCGATCAGCGCGTCGTACATCGCCCATGTCATCGCGTTGCGCGCCTTTGGGCGATTGAACGTCAGGAAGGCGAGCGGACCATCGGTAGAGAACGTGGCTTCGTCAGTCGACACGGAACACCTCTAGTGGAGCCTATCAACGGAATTACTACCATCAACCGAGAGCTTGGGGAGCAGTTTCCGGGCCGTTCTCACGGAACGGCCCAGTTGTGATTTCAACAGCGCATCCCACTAGAGGGAGACGATGAAGACGACCCAGACCGCGCTCGAGGGCATTCGCGTGCTCGACGTCACGCAGGTGATGGCCGGCCCCTTCTGTGCCATGCAACTATGTGACATGGGCGCGGATGTGATCAAGGTCGAGCCGCCCGGCGGCGATTCGACGCGCCGCATGGCCGGTGCGTCCGGCACCGACAGCCCCGCTTTCAACGCCGTCAACCGCGGCAAACGGGGCATCGTCCTGGATTTGAAGACGCCGTTCGGACGGGAGGCGTGCCGGCGCCTGGCGCTGCGGACGGACATCCTCATCGAGAACTACCGGCCCGGGGTGATGCGCAACCTGGGACTGGACTACGCGACGCTCTCCGCGGAGCATCCCGGGCTCATCTATGCGTCGATCTCTGGTTACGGACAGACGGGCCCGGACGCCGCACGAGGTGGGTTCGATCTGATCGCGCAGGGCGTGTCGGGACTGATGTCGATCACCGGAGAGCCCGGCCGGCCGCCGGCCAAGGTCGGGGTGCCGCTGACGGATCTGGGCGCGGCGCTGTTCGCGTTGTCGGCAGTGCTGGCGGCTCTGCACTATCGGCATCGGAGCGGTCGCGGGCAGTACATCGACACCTCGCTCGTGGAAGCCGGCGTCGCGCTCTCGGTGTGGGAGTCCGCGCAGTACTTCGCCGAAGGCGTGACGCCACAGCCGCTGGGATCCGCGCATCGGATGTCCGCGCCCTACCAGGCGATCCGCTGCGCCGACGGTTACATCACGTTGGGCTCGGCCAACCCGCGTCTGTTTCAACGTCTGTGCGAGCTGCTCGAGCATCCGGAGTGGGCGCGGGATCCCGCGTTCGCCACCGATACCGACCGCGTGCGCAATCGCGCGGCGTTGATCGAGAAGATCGAAGCTATCACCGTCGAACAGCCGCGCGCCCAGTGGTTGGCTCGCCTCGACGCGAACGGGATTCCGTGTGGACCCATCAACACGTATCCCGAGACGTTCGCCGATCCCCACATCCGCGCGCGCGAGATGGTCGTCGAGATCGAGCATCCAACGCTGGGCCGCATGCGGACCCTCGGAGCGCCGGTCAAGATGTCCGAGACGCCGTCGGTGGTCGATCGCCGCGGCCCGCTGCTCGGCGAGCACACGCGCGAGGTGCTCCGGGAGATCGGCTACAGCGACGAGGAGCTTGCATGATTCGGGTGCTTCTGCTGGTGTGCTGCGCCGGCGCCTCGCTGTCGAACGTGTCACGGACCGACACGATGGTCCCGCGTGGATCTGATGCCGCGCTCTTCGTTCGCGAAGTCCGTGCCGCCGAGCCGTCGCGAGCACCCGTGCTGTTGGTGCACGGGGGCGGCGGCGGCGGCCTGGCGTCTTTCGACGTCGACGTGGCCGGTTACTCGCTGGCCGAAGACCTCGCGACCGCCGGTCATCCCGTCTATGTCATGGATGTTCGTGGATGGGGACGATCGACGAGACCATCCGCGCTGGCGTCCACTGAACCCCGCACGGCTCCCGCCGTTACGTCCGCCGAGGTCGTGGAGGACATCGCAACTGTTGTGGACTGGATTCGATCCAAGGCGGGCGCCAAGCGGATCGCGTTGCTGGGACACGCGTCGGGCGGCCACTGGGCCGGTATGTACGCGGCCGGCCACCCCAACGTGGTCAGTCACCTGGTGATGGTCAACAGCATGTACGGTGTGAAGGCACCGTGGGGCTTGAGCAAGGCGATGCAGGATCCTCAGAATCCCGGCGCGTTCAACCCGAACGCGGGCGTGTGTCGCGTCGCGGATCGTGCCGCGCTGCTCGCGAACTGGGACGCCAACATTCCGGACCAAGACAAGTCGGTATGGCGCGACCCGGCCGTCGCGGAGGCGTACGTGCGCGCCACTATCGATCCGGATCCCTCCGCGAAGGCGCGAACCCCGCCGGCGGCATGCCTGCCGCGCGGCTTTCAGCGCGATCACTTCGAGATGGCCCAGGGGAAGCTGTTCTGGAGCGCCGCCGACGTGCGCGCCGCCACGCTCATCGTCCGCGGCTCCCGCGATCACTGGTCGAGACCAGACGACGTCTCCGCGCTGCGCTCCGGTCTCACCAATGCGGCCCGGGTCGACGTGCTCGAGATCCCGAACGGCACGCACTTCGTCCTTCTCGACCGTCCCGAGCGAGGCCGCCAGGTGTTCGTCGATCACGTTCGCCGGTTTCTGGAACGGTGAAACGCGCCGATATCATCGGTCTCATCGAGAAGGGTGTTGGTCGAGGCGAGGCCGCATGGGCCGATCTGGGATCGGGCGACGGTGCGTTCACGCTCGTCCTGCGCGAGCTGGTGGGTCCTGACGCCGAGATCTACTCCGTGGAGCTCGACGCATCACGGTTGGCACGCCAGGAGCGCGCATTCCGGATGAGTAGGGGCGGTTCGCGAACCGCCCCTACTTCGACGAGGTTCATCGCAGCGGATTTCACGCGGCCGCTGGAGCTCCCGCCGCTCGACGGCATCCTGATGGCCAACGCGCTGCACTTCGTCGAGGAGCAGTCGAGCTTCTTGCGAGAGGTGCGCGCGTACTTGAAACCCTCGGGCAAGCTGTTGATCGTCGAGTACGACATCAATCGCGGGTCGGTCTACGTGCCGCACCCCGTCTCCTACGCGCGATTGACCGAGCTTGTCGTGAGCGCAGGATTCGAATCGCCAACCCTGCTCGCGACCGCCCGCTCCAGATATTGGAGCCGCATCTACTCCGCGTTGGCCCGCCCCGGTGCACGTAGCGCAGGCCTTTAGAGCACATTGCCAATCGTACGTAGCGCAGGCCTTCAGGCCTGCTGACGGCGCCAGCCGCACCACCAACGGCGCCTGGCAGGCCTGAAGGCCAACGGCGCTTGGCAGGCCTGAAGGCCTGCGCTACGCACCCGGTTTCTACCTACGGTCGCGATAGCTTCGTAGTCAGTCGCGCCTGAGCAGCGCGAGAGGCTCGATGCCTGCGGCGCGTCGTGCCGGCAGATAGGCCGCGACAGCCACGACGATCGACACGACCAGCAGCACCGCCGCGTACGTTGCCACATCGATCGACTCGATCCCGAACAGCAGCGATTGCAGCGCCCGTGTGCCAATCAGCGCGCCGATCAGACCGAGGCCGATGCCAGCACCCACTTGCAGCGTGGTCCTGGCCATCACCGTGCGCAGGATGTCGCGGCCGAGGGCGCCGACAGCCATTCGCACGGCGAACTCGTGGCGCCGACTCGCCACCTCGAGGCTCACGAGGCTGAAGAGGCCGACCGTCGCCAGCAGAAAGGCGAGCCCGGCGAACAGCGAGAGCATCCACGCGCTGAGCCGCCATGGCGCAACCGTCCGCGACACGACCGCGTCCATCGTCGTGATGCCGTCGATCACGGCGCGCGGATCGAGCTCGCGCGCACGGGCTTGCACCGCCGCCGCGAGCGACAGCGGATCGCCGGACGTCCGCACGACGAGCGTGCTTGGGACCATCGCGGCCTGCGTCGCGGCATCGTAGACGTCCAACCACGAGTCGCCGAGCTCGCGGTAGCCCACGTCGGCCACGACGCCGATCACCCTGCGCCAGACGGCGCCGCGCTCGCCGGGTTTGAAGGTCGGCAGGCCGATGCGCTTGCCGATTGGATCCTGCCCGGGCCAGAGACGCCGCACCGTCATGTCGTCGACAACCGTCACCAGCTCGGACTGCGGCGTGTCTCGCGCATCGAACAACCGTCCGCGCAGCAGTCGGATCTGCATCGCCTCGAAGTAGCCAGGCGTGGCGACCTGATAGTTGAGCGTCGGATTCTGCCGCGAGGCTTCGGCGGTGTCGGGTTGCCCCTCCAACAACACGAACGTGCCTTGGCCAATCGCGCCGAGCGCCAACGGCCGCAGGTAGATGGCTCCGGCGGCTTCGACCTGCGGCACCGCTTCGACCTGCTCGACCAACCGCACGAACCAGTCGTTGGGCGACGACTGAATCCCACGCGGCTCGATATCCATGGCGAGCACGCCGGTTGGCTCGAAGCCGAGCTCGAGCTGCCGGAGATTGGCAAAGCTCCTCAGCACGAGCCCAGCCGACACGAGCAGGACGACGGCGAGGGCCATCTGGAACGTGAGCAGCGCAGAGCGGATGCGGCGCGGCTGTCGTCCCTGCGTGCTGCCCCGTGCGGCGTCGTTGAGGGCTTCGGCAATACGCGCTCGACTCGCCAACCGCATCGGCGCGAGACCGCACAGGAGCGCCGTGGCCACGACCGCGGCACACGTGAAGGCCGCCACCGGCAGGTTGATCGCAATCTCCCCAAGGCGAGGCACGTCATCGGGCGCGAGCGCGACGATGGCGGCGGCGATCCAGCCAGAAGCGACCAGGCCAAGCGCGCCGCCCACCAGAGCGAGGACGGCGGTTTCCAGCAGCCAGAGACGCCCGAGCT
>DAINCF010000135.1:0-15003 GCA_036732565.1 Vicinamibacterales bacterium | reverse complement strand
TGATCGCCCGACAGCTCGCCACGTCTTCGTCGTGAATGCGCGTCGCCTCGAGCGTCAGCCGCGCCGCCAGCTGCTCCACCGATTCCCCGGCAAGCGCGCCTTCGGCGAACGCGCGCTTCATCCGGTCGATGGCCCAGAACAAGTTGACGGCCGTCGGCCGGGTGCCGGCCATCAGATCGCAGGCCTTCTGAAACTCCGCGGCGAGCTGGCGGGTGCCGGTGGCCTTGCTCTTGGTCGCGGCAAGCGCCACGCCCATGGCCGCCGCCACCCCAATCGCCGGCGCGCCGCGAATCACCATGTTCTTGATGGCCTTGGCGACCTCGGGCGCGCTCTTGCACCGCACGTAGACCTCGGTCGCCGGCAGCTTGCGCTGATCGACCATCACTACCGCATCCTGCTCCCAGGCTATCGTAGGCAACATCTCTGATGATTGTAATGCGGGCTGTTGCCCACTATCGGTAGGGGCGACGCTTTCGAACGTAGCGCAGGCCTTTAGGCCTGCCTAACACTGCGGCTGGCTCCGGCAGGCAGGCCTGAAGGCCTGCGCTAGGTACGATTTCGCGGGCTCAAACGGCCCGCCTTACGGATGAGGGTGTCAGCTTAGAGGAAGCTTCGATCGAACGGGTGCGGCAGCAGATTGGCGAGGCGATGCCGGGCGGTGATGGTCTCCAGGTTGGCCAACACGACCTCGATGTCTCCGGCAAACTCCCACAGGATCTGACGGCAGGCGCCGCACGGCGGTGTCGGTCGCACGGTGTCGGCGACGACGACGATTCGCCGGAACACGCGGTGGCCTTCCGAGAGCGCCTTGAACATCGCGATGCGCTCGGCGCACACGGTGAGGCCGTAGGTCGCGTTTTCGACGTTGCAGCCGCTGATGAGGCGACCATCCGACGTCTCGAGCGCGGCACCTACCTTGAAGCCCGAAAAGTCGGCGACCGCATGCTCGCGCCCGGCGCGCGCGGCCTCGACCAGCCGATCCAGATCGAGATCAGAGGCGCTCAACGATGCCCTCCAGCAGCGCGATGAACTGCCCGCGCACACGCCTCGTCGTCTCCATCACTTCGTCGTGATGCAGCGGCTGCGGCAGCACGCCGGCCGCCATGTTGGTGATGCACGAGATGCCGAGCACCTCGATGCCCATGTGCCGCGCGACGATGGCCTCGGGCACGGTGGACATGCCGACGGCGTCCGCGCCCATGGTGCGAAAGGCGCGAATCTCGGCTGGCGTCTCGTAACTCGGGCCGTGCACGGCGACGTACACGCCGTGGACGACCGGCACTCGTACGGCATCCGCGGCGGCATCGGCGATCGCACGGAGCCGCGGCGAGTACACGTGCGTCATGTCCGGGAAGCGCGGGCCGAAGCGCTCGTCGTTGGGACCCACCAGTGGATTGCTACCGAGCAGGTTGATGTGATCGTCGATGATCATCAACGCGCCCCGATCGAACGTGGTGTTGATGCCGCCCGCGGCGTTCGTCAGAATCAGCTGTTTGATGCCGAGCTGGCCGAGCACGCGCGCCGGGAAGCTCACGGTCCTGAGATCGTGCCCCTCGTAGTAGTGGACGCGGCCCGCGAGCGCCAGAATCCGCCTCGCACCCGAATGTCCCGCAACCAGCTTCCCCGCATGGCCGATGACGGCCGACGCGGGCCAGTGAGGAATCTCGCCGTACGCGACGGCCGTGGCGTCTTGCAAGGCGTCGGCGAAGTCACCAAGCCCAGACCCGAGCACGATCGCCGTCTCGATGCCCGCGCATTCACGCGCACCCAGCCAATCGGCCGCTTCACTCACGTGATCGAAATACGACACTGCCCTTCGAGCCTCCACGTTTATCGTACGTAGCGCAGGCCTTCAAGCCTGCCTGAGGCCGTAGCAGACCTAAAGGTCTGCGCTACGTACCTGATCTTCGCAGCGCACTCTTACGCCTGCGCTACGTACCGGTTCGTCACAACAAGAATCCGACAATGATGGCGGTGATGAAGTTCGCCAGCGTGCCGGCGAGCATCGCCCGCAGGCCGAGCCTGGCGAGATCGGATCGGCGCGTCGGCGCGAGCGCGCCGATGCCACCGATTTGAATGCCGATGGAGCTGAAGTTCGCGAAACCGCAGAGCGCAAACGTCGCGATCGTGAACGACCGCGGATCCAACGATTCCCTGAGCGTGCCGAGCTGCGAGAACGCGATGAACTCGTTCAAGACCATGCGTGTGCCGAGCAGGTTGCCAATCGTCGCCGCATCACGCCACGGCACACCGAGGCTCCACGCGATCGGCGCGAACACCCAGCCGAAGATCTGCTGCATGCTCAGACCAATCACGCCGAGCATCGCATTGACCAGGGCGATGAGCGCCACGAACGAGATCAGCATCGCCCCGACGTTCACCGCGAGCTGCAGCCCCTCGGACGTGCCGCGGCCGGCGGCGTCGATGACGTTGACGTCGGTCTTCTCGACCTCGAGGCGGACCGTGCCGAGCGTGGCCGGCACCTCGGTTTCCGGCACGAAGATCTTCGCCATCATCAACGTTCCCGGCGCCGTCATGATCACCGCCGTCAGCAGATGCGCCGGGTCGATGCCGAACGCGATGTAGGCGGCCATGACACCGCCGGAGATGTGCGCCATGCCCGAGGTCATCACCGTCATCAACTCCGAGTAGGTCATCCCCGGCAGATACGGCCGAATCGTCAGCGGCGCTTCGGTCTGGCCCATGAAGATGCTGGCGGCGACGTTCAGCGACTCCGCGCCGCTCGCGCCCATGACGCGATTCATCACCAGCGCGAACACGCGCACGATGATCTGCATCACCCCGAAGTAATAGAGAATCGCGAACAGCGCGGCGATGAAGATGATCGTCGGCAGCACTTGAAAGGCGAAAATGAGCCCGTACTGCGCGCCCGGCGGGCCCAGCACCTTGGTCATGATGTCCGCCCACACCGCTTGACTGCCCAGCGGACCGAACACGAAGGCCGCGCCCACCTCGGAGTAGTCGAGCAGCTGCTTGATCCGATCGCCGAGCACCTTGAACACCGTCTGGCCCGCCGTCGTCTTCAACACCAACAGCGCGAACAGGAACTGCAGGCCCAGCCCCCAGGCCACCACCCGGGGTCGAATCGCGCGCCGATCCGTCGAAAACGCGATGGCGATGCCGAAGATCAGCAGGAGGCCGATCAACGGTTGGAGCCAGACGAGTATCGTGCTCATACCGACCTCGCTTTCACGCGAAGAGCATCTCCTGATCGTGCCGCACCCACCCGAGGACCAGAGGCGACAACGGAGACGATGTGGGGCCGAGGTGAATCGCCGCCTGAACCAAGCCGATGGCCTCCTGCAGACGACTGCCATCGTTGTAGTGCAAACGCACGACGGGTGTGCCGGCCGACACCCGATCGCCCGGCGTCGACAGGAGCACCAGGCCCGCCGCGTGATCGATCTCTTGATCGACGGTATCGCGGCCGGCGCCGAGCAGCATCGAGGCGCGCCCGATCAGGTCCGCGTCGAGCGCCGTGAGATAGCCATCGGCGGGCGCGGACACGTCGGTGTGTGACGCCGCGGTCGGGAGGCTCGAAGGATCATCGACCACCGAGACATCACCGCCCTGGTAGGCCACCATGTCGCGGAACTTCAGCAGGGCCTTGCCCGACGTCAACGCGCTGGTCACCAGCGTCAAGGCCTCGTCGTCGGACGCGGCGCGGCCGGCCAGGACGACCATGCGCGAGGCCAGGCGGACGATCAGCGCTTGCAGATCGCGCGGCCCTTCGCCACGCAAGGTATCGATGCACTCGGCGATCTCCAGCGCGTTGCCGACAGCGCGCCCGAGCGGCGATCCCATGAAGGTGACGAACGCTTCGGTGCGCACGCCCGCGCCGGTGCCGATGGCGACGAGCGACCGCGCCAGCTCCAGCGCATCCTGCTTGGTCTTCATGAACGCTCCGCGCCCGCACTTGACGTCGAGCACCAGCGCGTTGCTTCCCTCGGCCAGCTTCTTGCTCATGACCGAGGCGGAGATCAACGGGATGCTCTCGACGGTCCCGGTGACATCGCGCAAGGCGTACAGCTTCTTGTCGGCCGGTGCAATCGTGGTCGTCTGGCTGATGAGCGCGCACCCGATCTCCGCCAACGCCGTGCGGAATTCCTCGAGCGACAACGACACGCGAAAGCCGGGAATCGCCTCGAGCTTGTCGAGCGTGCCGCCCGTGTGCCCAAGTCCGCGGCCCGACATCTTCGGCACCACCACGCCGCAGGCGGCGGCGAGCGGCGCGAGCACGATGGACACCTTGTCACCGACGCCGCCGGTGCTGTGCTTCCCGACCTTGACACCTGGAATCGACGACAAGTCGACGCGATCGCCGGATCGCACCATCGCCTCGGTCAGCCACGTCGTTTCTTCCGGCGACATGCCCCGGAGCACGATGGCCATCAGCAGCGCAGAGGTTTGATAGTCAGGCCACGAGCCATCGACCGCGCCGATCACAAAAGCGTCGATCGCTTCGCGGGAGAGCGTTTCTCCGTCGCGTTTTGCGCGAATGATGTCGACAGCGCGCATGAGAGCGGGCAGTATATCCGACTGTACCTCTTCCCCCCGAGGTCTCCGAATGCGATATTGCCTCTCGTGTGCCGCGGTGATCGCGCTCGCCGCGTGTCAAACCCGCGAGCCCGTGACGCCGGCCGATCTGATCCTGCACGCCGCCGTGGTCTACACGGTCGACGCAGCCCGACCCAAAGCCGAAGCGGTCGCCATCCGCGGCGATCGACTCGTCCTGGTCGGATCGAACGACGAAGCGCTGGCGCTGCGCGGCCCCGCCACGCGCGTCATCGACCTCCGGGGCGCCACCATCGTCCCCGGCATCGAGGACGCGCACGGGCACTTCACCGGCCTCGGTGAGAGCCTCATCGACCTGAACCTGCGCGGCACCACCAGCTACGGCCAGATCGTCGAGATGGTGCGCCAGCGCGCGGCCTCGGCGCGGCCGGGTGAGTGGATTCGCGGGCGCAGCTGGGACCAGAACGACTGGCCCGGCGGCGACTGGCCGACGCATCAGAAGCTCAGTGAGGTCGCGCCCGGCAACCCTGTCTACCTGACACGAGTCGACAGCCATGCGGCACTCGTGAACAAGGCCGCGCTGGACGCGGCGGGCGTGACGCGAGCGACGAAGGACCCCGACGGCGGACGTCTCATTCGCGATGCCCGCGGTGAGCCGACGGGTGTGCTGATCGACACGGCCCAGCGCCTGGTAGCCGCGAGGATTCCACCGCCGTCGAACGAGCAGCTCGAGGATCAGATTCTCCGCGCCGACAGCGAGGCTCGTCGTCTCGGGATCACGATGGTGCACGACGCCGGCACGACGCCGGCCGTTGTGGAGATCTACAAGCGGCTGATCGACCAGAGCCGACTCAAGACGCGCCTCTACGTGATGCTGCGCGGTCCCATGGAGATGCTGGAGCCCGAGCTCAAGAAGGGTCCCATCGTCAACTACGGGAACCATCACCTGGCCGTGCGCGCGATCAAGATCGGCGCGGATGGCGCGCTCGGATCCAGGGGCGCCGCGCTGATCGAGCCGTACAGCGACGAGCCCACGACGTCCGGGTTGATGACCACACCGCCCGATGAAATCTACCGGCAGACGCTGGCGGCGTCGCGGGCGGGCTTCCAGACATGCATTCACGCCATCGGCGACCGCGGGAACCGCGTGACCATGGACGTCTTCGAGCGGGTGCAGAGCGAGGTCCCGGGCGCGCGCGACCTCCGGATGCGCAACGAGCACGCGCAGATTCTCGATGCGGCCGAGATTCCACGCTTCGCCACGCTGAACGTCATCGCGTCGATGCAGGCCACGCACGCGACGTCGGACATGCCATGGGTACCGGCCAGGATCGGCGACGAGCGGACGGCGGAAGGCGCGTACGTGTGGAAGCGACTACTCGACTCCGGCGTGACGCTTGCGAACGGCTCGGACTTCCCCGTCGAGGAAGCGAATCCGATGCTCGGAATCTATGCCGCGGTCACACGCCAGGATCCGAAAGGCGAGCCGGCGAACGGGTGGATGCCAGCTGAGCGACTCAACCGCGAAGAGGCGCTGAAATCCTTCACCTGGAGCGCGGCGTACGCGGCCCACGCCGAAAACGATCTCGGCTCGCTCGAGGCGGGCAAGCTCGCCGACCTCGTGGTCCTCGACCGTGACATCATGACGGTGGACCCGAAGGCGATCCCCGACGCGGTCGTGAGATTCACCGTGATCGGCGGCGAGATCGTCTACGAACGCAAATGAGAAAGTGAGCTCATGCTGGTGCGTGTCGTCGCTCTGGTTCTGGCGAGCTCGGTGCTCGGGAACTGTTCGGTCTCATCTCGTCCGGCGGCGCAAACACAGAATCCTCCGGCGCTGCTCGTGCTGCTGGTCGTCGACCAGATGCGCGTCGACTATCTGACGCGGTTCGCGGATGGCTGGAAGAGCGGACTGAAGCGAGTGGCGGACGAAGGCGCCGTCTTCGTCGAGGCGCGCTACCCCTATCTCAACACGGTCACGTGCGCGGGCCATGCCACGATCGCCACCGGCGCGTTCCCGGCGACGCATGGGATCGCGCTCAACGAGTGGTGGGATCGCGCGCATCAGAAACGCGTGCCGTGCACGTTAGACCCGGACGTCCAGCCCCTACCCTACGGTGACGGGAAGCCCGAGCCCGTCGGGCACAGCGCCCACTACCTCGAGGTCCCGACGTTCGGCGATCGGCTCCGCGAGCGCTTCCCAGAGGCGCGCGTGGTCTCGCTGTCGATGAAGCCGCGCAGCGCGGTGATGATGGCCGGCCACGGCGGCACGGCCACATGGTTCTCCGACACGAACAGTTGGGCCACCTCGACCGCCTTCACGAACGCACCGGTACCGACCATCGGCGAGTTCATCCAGGGCCATGCCGTCGAGAGTCTTCGGGCGACCACGTGGGAGCGCAGCGACGACGGCGCGCGGTACGGTGAAGAGGACGCGTCCGACGTGGAACAGCCGCGGCGCGGGTGGACGAGCACGTTCCCGCACCCGCTCAGCGGCGCGGCTGGAACACCGGACGTGAATTTCTACGATCTGTGGGAGCGCAGCCCGTACTCGGATCAGTATCTCGGCACGATGGCAGCGGCGCTCGTCGACCGTTTCGAGCTCGGTCGTCGGCACGTAACCGATCTGCTCGCCGTCAGCTTCTCGGGGCTGGATTACGTCGGGCACGACTTCGGACCGGACAGTCAAGAGGTCCACGACACGCTGCTGCGGCTCGACCGCACGATCGGCGACCTGCTCACCGCCCTCGACGCGCGCGTGGGCCGCGATCGGTACGTGGTCGCGCTCTCCGCCGATCACGGCGTGGCGCCGATTCCGGAGCTGCGCACGAAGCAGGGCCTGGACGCCGGACGTGTGTTGGGGAAAGACGTGGCGACGGTTGGCGAGAAGGCCCTCGCGGGCTTGAGCGGTGGACCGCACATCGCTGATGTGCAGTACACCGACCTCTACCTCAGCGACAGCACACGCGAGCGCGCGGCGAAGGACCCGACGATTCTGCGGCCGCTCCTCGACGCGGTTGCCAGGATACCCGGCGTGCTTCGGGTGCTGCCGGCAACGAGCGTCGAGGGTCAGCGGTCGAGTCCCGATCCGATCGTGCGTGCGGCAGCGCTGAGCTATGCGCCGGGGCGGAGCGGCGATGTCCTGGTCGTGCCGAAGCCCTACTGGATCATGACCAGCTCCTCCGCAGCGACGCACGGCACTCTGCATGACTACGATCAACGAGTGCCGGTGGTGCTGATGGGCACACCGTTCAAGCCCGGCCGCTACACCGACGAGGCGTCACCGGCCGACATCATGCCGACGTTTGCGTCGCTGATCGGGCTGCCGCTGCCGGGCGCGGACGGAAAGCCGCTCGCCGTTGCCACGGTTCACTTAACAGCTCCCTAAGTGCATTTGCAAGACTCGCGTGGGGTCCGCCTTGCCGGGGTCCCCAGCGCGGCAGCCGCGCTGGGGTGGCTTTAGGCGGACCTGAGGACCGGCTAAAGCCGGCCCCGACGAGCTTTGAAGCACGGCTTCAACTGCCGGCGTCATCCCAACGTTCGTCCCACCCAATCAGGTCGATTGTTCGTCGGCTAACAACTTCATGCGGCGGTGCGCCGCGATACTGGCCACATCATGGCCGGAGTCGCCACGACGTTTACCGATCACTCCGAGTGCCTCGCGCTCACCACGCTCGTCCAGACCGGCGCGGCGCACCCACTTGGCAGCCGGTCCCGCCGCCTGAAGCGCGGCGAGCGCATGTGGCTGTCAGAACCGCCCTTCGACCGCGTCTACCGTCTCGAGTCGGGGCACGTGAGCGTCTTCGGCGCCGACGAAGGTGGCCGCGAGCTGCTGCTCCGGACGATCGGCCCCGGCGAATGGTTCGGCGACTACTGCCTCTGTCCCGGCCAGCACTACCCGCATCCGGCAACCGAAGCGCGCGCCGATGACGAGTGTCGCGTCATCGAGGTACGGCACGAGCGATGGCTGCGCGACATGGCCGGCGACCGAGTGGCGATTCGCACGTTCGTCGCGCAGACGTGCGTTCGATTGGCTCAGGCGGACCGCCGCTTGATCATGCTGGCGCGGCGAAGCGCGGACGAGCGCATCGGGCTCCTCCTGCTGGACTACGCCTCCGCCACACCCCAATCGGCCGACGGATTCGGTGCGGTCTCGCTCACCCATGCGGAGATCGCCACGGCCGCGGCGATGAGCCGACCGCACGTCAGCGTCACGCTCGGACGCTTTCGACGCAAGGGTCTCGTCCAGTACCACCGACAGGAATCGATACGCGTCGACGTCGAACGGCTCCGCGCCTACCTGGAGCAGTTCGATGCGGTCGACGCGTTGAAAAGAGGTTGATCATGGCAACGCTGTCATCTGCTGAACGTCTCGAGCGCATCGGTGCTGAGTTCGTGCGTTGGTCGATCGTGTTTCTGTTGGTATTCTTCGGCGCGCTCAAGTGGGCCGCCTTCGAGGCGGACGCGGTCCACCCGATGATCGCCAACAGCCCGCTGCTGTTCTGGATCGACCGTCTCTTCGGCAAGCAGGGCGCCTCGGAGTTCATCGGCGTGATCGAGCTCATCACCGCCGCGCTGCTGGTGGCCCGACGGTGGTCGCCGAGGGCGGGCCTGATCGGCGCCGTCATGGGCATCGGCATGTTCCTCACGACCTTGAGCTTCTTGATCACCACGCCGAACATCGAGGCCGAGTTCGCGTTCATCCTCAAGGACGTCGTGCTCCTGGGCGCGTCGATCTGGATGGCCGGCGAGGCGTGGGTCGCCGTCGAACGGTCGCGATCATGACGGCAACCGTGGCAACCCCCAAGGCCGGACGCAAGGAGTGGATCGGGCTTGGCGTGATTGCGCTGCCGTGTCTGCTCTACTCGATGGACCTGACGGTGCTGAACCTCGCCGTCCCGTCCTTGAGCGCGGATCTCGCGCCCAGCAGCGCTCAGCTGTTGTGGATCGTCGACATCTACGGGTTCCTCGTCGCCGGCTCGCTGATCACGATGGGCACGCTCGGCGATCGCATCGGCCGGCGCAAGCTCCTGCTGATCGGCGCGGCGGCGTTCGGGGTCGCCTCGATCCTCGCCGCGTTCTCGACGACCGCCGAGATGCTCATCGTGACGCGGGCCATCCTCGGTCTCGCCGGCGCCACGCTCGCGCCATCGACGCTGTCGCTGATTCGCAACATGTTCCTCGACGCGGACGAGCGCACGTTCGCCATCGGTGTGTGGATCTCCAGCTATTCGGTGGGCGGCGCGATCGGACCGCTGGTCGGCGGCGTGCTGCTGGAGTACTTCTGGTGGGGATCGGTCTTCCTCGTCGGCGTGCCGGTGATGGTGCTGCTGCTGGTGCTGGGGCCGATTCTCCTTCCCGAGTTCCGCGATCCCCACGCGGGTCGACTGGACCTGACCAGCGCGGTGCTGTCGCTGGCCTCGGTGCTCGCCGTGATCTACGGCCTCAAGCTCCTCGCGCAAGATGGCATGGGCGCGACCCCCGCGCTCGCGATCATCGCCGGACTCGTGCTCGGCACGTGGTTCGTCCGCCGGCAACGCACCCTCGCCGATCCCTTGATCGACTTGCGGCTCTTCGAGATCCCCGCGTTCACCGCGTCGCTGGTCGCCTACACGCTGGCCACGTTCGTCGCTTTCGGCGCGTTCGTGTTCGTGGCGCAGTATCTCCAACTCGTGCTGGGGCTCTCACCGTTGTGGGCTGGCCTCTCGACGGCGCCCTTCGCCGCCGCGTTCATGGTCGGCTCGATGATCACGCCGACGCTCGTCCGACACGCCCGGCCGGCGTTCGTGATGGCTGGTGGTTTGCTGATCGCCGCGGCTGGGTACGCGATGCTCACCGCGGTCGACAACGGTCTGGGAATCGCGTGGCTGGTGATCGCCTTCGTCGTGTACTCCTTGGGGCTCGCTCCCGTGTTCACGTTGGCGACCGACCTGATCGTCGGAAGCGCCCCACCGGAACGGGCGGGCGCGGCGGCCGCGATCTCCGAAACGGGCTCGGAGCTGGGTGGCGCGCTGGGGATCGCGATCCTGGGCAGCGTGGGCACGGCCATCTACCGTGGGGTGATGGCCGAGAGGGTTCCGGCCGGTGTCCCTGCCGAGATCGGTGACGCCGCGCGTGACACGCTCGGCGGCGCGCTGGCGGCCGCGGGCCAGTTGCCTGAACCGCTCAGCAGTGCACTGCTCAGCACGGCGCGCGGTGCGTTCACCCAGGCCTTGGAGGCAACGGCCATGGTCAGCGTCGTGGTGGTGTTGGCGACGGCGATCGTCGTGGCCAAATGGTTGAAGCGAGAGCCTGTGAACTGAGGTTCCGCACGAGGGTTCCTCACGGAGGTTCCTCACCGGGTGCCACAGGAGGTTCGGTTCCACACGATGGTTCTTCACAACGGTTCTGATCTACACGGAGGTTCTACGCCGAGGTTCTGCAATGAGGTCCGTTCCCGACGGGTTGGGTTCACCTGAGGCGGCGGCGACGCGTGGAACCGTTGTGTAGAACCGAACCTTGGTGGGCACCATCGTGAGGAACCGAACCCTCGTGCGGAACCCTCGTGCGGAACCCTCGTGCGGAACCCTCGTGCGGAACCCTCGTGTGGAACCTTTGTGAGGAACCCTCGTGCGGAACCCCGTTTATCGTAAGATCGAGGCGCCACGCCCCGAACGCGGGACCCTTCATGGCTCGATTGTCGAACCAACGCACGCGCCGTGCGGCGCTCACGCTGACCTGCGCGGTCGGCGTTTTCATCATCGTTACTCACGGGCAGGAACCTGCTCCTACCGCTTCTACCCGGGCTCTCATCCAAGAAGTCGGCTTGCCAGGGATCGATCGCGGCTTGCGCGATCAGGATCCGCCGCGCCCACCGCGCGGCGCGCCCGGCAGCACCGCCGCCGTCGATGCGCGCGTGCGGCTTGCTGGCGCTCAATACGTGCCCGGCTCCGTCATCGTCAAGTTCAGGGACGACTCGGATGCCTCGGCCGTCGCGGCCGCAATGCAGGATGTGCAAGCGGTCAACCGTGAGCGGCCAGCGTACGCCACGTTCGACGTGCTCGACATCCCTGACGGCGCCGACGTCGAAGCCGCGGCGGCACGACTGCGATCTCGCGCCGAGGTGGAGTACGCGCAACCACGTTACATCTCCCATGCCATGTTCCGTCCCAACGATGAGCACTTCGCGCTGCAGTGGAACCTGCAGGATCTCGGCATGGAGCGCGCGTGGGACGTGCAACCCGGCGCCTCGGCGGAGATCATCGTCGCCGTGCTCGACTCGGGTGTCGCCTTCCGGAACGCGTTGATTCGTTACAACGCGCGCGCGTTTCGCATGACGCCGAACGGGCCGCTCTTTCCGGCGCTGGGCCTCATCGACGTGCCCTTTGCGCCCGCGCCCGATCTCGGCGATCCGTCGCGGTTCGTCGCTCCGTTCGATTTCATCTGGAACGACACGTTCCCCCTGGATCTGGACGGCCATGGCACGCACGTCGCCGGGACGATCGGACAGCTCACGAACAACGGCCAGGGCGTCGCCGGCATGGCCTTCAACGTCCGCCTGATGCCGGTGAAGGTCATCAACGAGGTGTGGGACGATGTGTTCGGCAGCCCGAACTTCGGCAGCGACGACACCATCGCCCGCGGCATTCGCTACGCGGTGGACAACGGGGCGCGCGTGATCAACATGAGCATCGGCCGCGAGCAGGGTGGACCTGCGCCGGCGGTCGAGGATGCCATCCGCTACGCGGTCTCGCGCGGCGCGTTCGTCGCGATTGCGGCGGGCAATTCACGCGACAGCGGCAATCAGCCGAACCGGATTGCCGATTTCGCGCAGAACATCCAGGGCATGGTCGCGGTGGGGGCGGTGGCTCGTGGAAGTACTGACCTCTCGTTTTTCTCCACGACGGGACCGTACGTCGAGCTGACCGCGCCCGGCGGCGATTTTCGCCGCAACAGCGGCATCTCTGGCGGAGTCGTCCAACAGACGTTGAGTTCGGAGCTCCTGCTGACGTTCGAGTCGGGACCCGCCAACCTGCGCCCTCCGCGCGCCGATGTGTTCTCGTACTTCGCGTTTCAAGGCACCTCGCAGGCCACGCCTCACGTCTCGGGACTGGCCGCACTGCTGATGTCGCAGGGCATCACCAGTCCGGCGGCGATCGAGGCGGCGATGGAGCACTTCGCCTCCGATCGCGGCGCCGCCGGCAGGGACAACGATTTTGGATACGGCGTCATCAACCCGCGAGCGACGCTCGTCGGCCTTGGTCTCGCCCGCTGAGGAGGAGACAGTGCGACGATCACGCATCGCTCTGCTTGTCGTTTTGTGCGTGCTGGGCCCGCTCGCCGCGTCGCAGACGGCGGCCCAGTCGTCGGAGGGTGTCGGCTTGCGCGGCTTCGGCAGCGTCGGTACGACGCTGTTCACCGCTTCCGACAGCTTCGACGCCGTGCTGGGGACCGATCGGTTGACCACGTACGGCGGCGGCGTCGAATTGACCGAAGGCAGCGCGTTGCTCGTGGTCGGCGCGTGGCGCGCGTCGAAGGACGGGCAACGGGTCTTCGTCTCCGACGGCGACGTGTTCCCGCTTGGCATACCGCTCGAGGCGACGGTCATCGGGATCGAGATCAGCGGCGCCTGGCGCTTCCGGCGGCTGTCGACTCGCGTCATTCCGTACGCCGGCGGAGGCTACACGTCTTTGCAATACCAAGAAGACTCGAGCACCGACGAAGACGAAGATGACTTCGACGACCGCTTCAACGGCTTCCACGTCCTCGGCGGCGTCGACGTCCGCCTGCGTTCGTGGCTCGGCGTGGCGGCCGAGGTCGTGTGGACGTCGGTTCCGGACGCGATCGGGGAATCAGGTGTCTCGCAAGCTTTCGACGAAACGGACCTCGGCGGCACCAGTATCCGCGTCAAAGTCGTCGTCGGCCGCTAGGCAGGACGCGACCGGCGCACGCTTCGCGACCCGCGTGCTGTCGATCATCCGCCGCGTGCCCGTCGGCCGTGTGACGACGTACGGCGCCGTCGCCAAGCTCGCCGGAAGGCCGCGCGCCGCCCGTGCCGTCGGCAACATCATGCGGGAGGCCCACGTGCCGGGCCTCCCCTACCACCGCGTCATCGCGGCGGGTGGGCGTCTCGGTGGCTACAGCAGCCTCGCCTTGAAGCGCCAGCTCCTCGCCGCCGAAGGGCTGGTCGTCACGGCCACCAAGGTCAGGAACTTCGAGAAAGTGCGGTGGCCGTGAGAGCCGCAAGTCTTGGGGCTTGAGTCTTGCGGCCCACTGGCTTGTGGCTACCGGCATGTGGCTTGAGGCGGAGACGCGAGGCCTCGGGGCTCGGGTCGCAGATCCCAAGCCGACCAGCGTAAGTCCAGTCCAGCCAAACGGCGAGCCCAGCCGTCCAAACGGGCGGAAACGAACCGAATGCCGGCCTCCGGCGTATTCACCATCAACCCCTCCACACATGCCCCCGTCTAAATCCACAGAAGATGCGAGAACCGGCGACCTGCAGCTGGCCGGCCGGATTCGAGCTGGAGACGGAGCGGCGTTCGAAGAGTTGTACCGGTTGCACGGAACGCGGCTCTACAATCTGGCCTATCGGATGGCTGGATCGGCGCAAGACGCCGACGATCTCCTGCAGGACATCTTTCTGCTGGTGCATCGGAAACTGGGGAGCTTTCGGGGCGAATCGTCGCTCGGCACGTGGCTCTATCGACTGGGGATGAATCATTGTCTCGACGTCCTGCGCAGTCGGCAAGCTCGGATGGGCCGCGACACGGACTCGCTGGACGACGAGGGGGCGATGCCGGTGGCGAGTCCCGGACCGGCGCTGGGCGCCGTCAGCCGCATCGATCTCGAGCGGGCCATCGGCCAGTTGCCGCGCGCGTGTCGAGCCGCGTTTCTGCTCCACGACGTCGAGGGCTTCGGGCACAACGAGGTCGCGTCGATTCTCGGCATCTCCGAGGGAACATCGAAGTCGCAAGTGCACAAGGCGCGGTTGCGCATCAGGGCGTATCTGACGCAGTCCAGCGCCACGGCGTGAGTAACAGACGTCTTGAAGGACGGAATTGCGTGAATCTGAGTGGAGTTGGTCCGACGGAGTTCAAGACGTCCTGCCCCGCCGGAGGCGGGGCAAAGGAATGCTGCCCTCTAGCGAGGCGGAGCCTCACGTGCCGTCTTGCTCGCGGGTCCGAGGCGGAGCCTCGCTAGCGATGACGTGTGAGCAGTTCAGGGAAGTCGTCGCGGATCTCGTCGATGGCGGGCTCGATGCCGCCACCGAGCGGGCCGCGGACCGTCACGCCGACGGATGCGAGGCGTGCCGGGCGCTGCGCGCCGATTTGAGGACGATCGGCGCGGCCGCGTTCACGCTGGATCGCCTGGAACCGCCCCAACGTGTCTGGCACCGCATCCAGGAGCGCTTGCCCCACGAGCCCGTGACCCCGCCGGCGCCGCGGCTGCTCGCCTGGCCGCGCACGCGACGGACGTGGGCGCTGTGGG
>DAINCF010000134.1:12930-15005 GCA_036732565.1 Vicinamibacterales bacterium | reverse complement strand
ACGCTCGAGGCGACGCGCATTCACGACGAAGACGTGGCGAGCTGTCGGGCGATCGGCGCGTTGGGCGGTCAGCTCGTCCAAGACGGGGCACGCGTGTTGACGCACTGCAACGCCGGCGCGCTCGCCACCGCCGGATATGGCACCGCGCTCGGCGTCATCCGCGGCGCCGTGGATGCGGGCAAGAAAGTCTCGGTGCTGGCCGACGAGACCCGGCCGTTCCTCCAGGGCGCGCGATTGACCGCCTGGGAGCTGGTCAAGGACGGCATCGAGACCACCGTCATCACCGACAACATGGCCGGCGCCATGATGCTGGCCGGGCTGGTCGACATCGTCGTCGTCGGCGCGGATCGCATCGCCGCCAACGGGGATACGGCGAACAAGATCGGCACCTACTCGCTCGCGGTCCTCGCGCGCGAGCACACCCTCCCGTTTTATGTCGCCGCGCCGTGGTCGACCATCGATCTCGCCATCGCTGATGGCACCTCGATTCCGATCGAAGAGCGGCCGGAGCGCGAGGTGACGCACGTGGGCTCGAATCGGCTCGCCCCCAACGGCGCGGCGATTCGCAACCCGGCCTTCGACGTCACACCGCACCGCTTCATCACGGCGATCATCACCGAGCGCGGTGTCATGCGTCCGCCGTTCACCGAGAGCCTGCGTGCACATGCGCAAGAAGCGGTAGAGGCGGGTCGTTAAGCGCTCTTGAACTCGCGTGGGGGCCGGCTTCAGCCGGCCCTGACGTCCGCCTGAAGGCGGACCCCACGACTGCGTGTAGCCGCGAAAATATGCTTGTGCTCGGCATCGAGACCTCCTGCGACGAAACCGCTGCCGCTCTCGTGGATGACGAGGGGCCCGCGGCCAAGCCGTGGCGCGTGCGTTCGAACGTCGTCGCGTCCCAGGTCGAGATCCACCGCGAGTGGGGCGGCGTCGTGCCGGAGCTGGCGTCGCGACAGCATGTCCGCGATATCTGCGGCGTCGTCGAGCGCGCGCTTGCGGACGCCGGCGCGCAGTGGCACGACGTGGACGCGTTCGCGGTCACGCAGGGGCCGGGGCTGATCGGATCGCTCCTGGTCGGCGTCTCGTTTGCCAAGACCGCCGCGTGGGTGATGGGGAAGCCGCTGGCGCCGGTCAATCATCTTGCCGGACACATCGAATCCCTCTGGCTCGAGCACGGGCCGATCCCCACGCCTGCGATTGTCCTCGTGGTCTCGGGCGGCCACACGAGCCTCTATCTCGTCGAGCAGGAAGGTCGCTATGCGCTCCTCGGCCGGACGCGTGACGATGCGGCGGGCGAGGCGTATGACAAGGTGGCGAAGCTCTTGGGACTGGGGTATCCGGGCGGGCCCATCATCGATCGGCTCGCGCAGATGGGCAATGCTGACGCGATTCGCTTTCCGTCGACACGCTTGACGCATCCCGACCGCAACGAGCCAGGCCGGCCCTACCGCTTCGATTTCAGCTTCAGCGGGCTCAAGACAGCCGTGCTGCGTCACGTGCGGCAGCGGCAGGCGACTCTCAACTCCGCCTTCGCCAAGGCTTCGGCGGACGCGGGCGCTATGCTCCCTGAAGCGGAGATCGTCGATCTGTGCGCGAGCTTCCAAGCGACGGTCGTGGACACACTCTTGGATCGGACGTTTGCCGCGGCACGTTGGCACGATGCCAAGGCGATCGGTGTGGCTGGGGGCGTGTCGGCCAACCGTCGTCTCCGCGCGGAGCTCGAGGCGCGAGCGACTCGGGCCGAGCTCCCGGCTTTCGTGCCGAGCCTGGCGTTGACGACAGACAATGCCGCGATGATTGCCGCCGCCGGTTTTCGCAAACTCTACGCCGGCGAGCGCGCGCCATCGGATCTCAATGCCGCGGCTTCGCTACCGCTATGAACGCCGGTTCCGCACGATGGTTCCTCACGGAGGTTCCTCCCGCTGGTGCCACGCGAGGGTTCGGTTCCACACGAAGGTTCGGTACGATGGCTGTGTTCCGCAGGAGGGTTCGGGTTCCGCTGTTGTCTGGAACCAACTGTCGTAGGAACCAGCTGGCGGCCCCGACCTTCGTGCCGACCGGTCGTGAGGAACCCTCTT
>DAINCF010000134.1:0-12830 GCA_036732565.1 Vicinamibacterales bacterium | reverse complement strand
GTGGAACCGAAGCCTCGTGCGGAACGATCGTGAGGAACCCTCTTGTGGAACCGAAGCCTCGTGCGGAACGATCGTGAGGAACCCTCTTGTGGAACCGAACCCTCGTGCGAAACGATCG
This sequence comes from Vicinamibacterales bacterium, assembly GCA_036732565.1. Lineage (GTDB taxonomy): Bacteria > Acidobacteriota > Vicinamibacteria > Vicinamibacterales > UBA2999 > JAIVJN01. Next base: position 12,712 of record DAINCF010000134.1, on the reverse strand, counting down.
TGAGGAACCCTCGTGCAGAACCTTCGTGAGGAACAAGCATGGTTCTTACTGAGTATTTGTGGTTCAACACGACGCAGCGGCAGGAGTTCGTGCGCATCACCGACGAGGTCGCGGCGATCGTCACGAAGAGCGGCGTGCGCGAGGGGATGGTGCTGGTGTCGGCGATGCACATTACCGCGGGCGTGTACGTCAACGACTGGGAGGAGGGGCTCATCGAAGACTTCCAGGTATGGCTCGAGAAGCTCGCGCCGTCTGGGCTCGACTACAAGCATCACCGCACGGGCGAGGACAATGCCGACGCGCACCTCAAGCGCACGATCATGGGCCATCAGGTGATGCTGCCGATCACCGCGGGCAAGCTCGATCTCGGCCCGTGGGAACAGGTCTTCTACGCCGAGTTCGACGGCCAGCGCAGGAAGCGCGTCGTCGTCAAAGTGATGGGCGAATGATCGTCCAAGCCCCCAGGCCTTCAAGCCTGCAAGTCCCGAGCGATGAGTAAGGAGTATCCCGCAGTCCCCATCGTCGGCGTCGGCGGGGTGATCGTCCAGGATGGGCGCGTGGTGATCGTGCAGCGCGGGCAGGAGCCGCGCAAAGGGGAATGGTCGCTCCCGGGCGGCGTGGTGGAGCTCGGCGAGTCGCTCGTCGAGGCCGCACGCCGTGAGATGAAGGAAGAGACCGGACTGGATGTCGAGGTCGGCGCGCTGGTGGAGACGTTCGATCGCATCCATCGCGACGCCGACGGACGCGTGCGCTACCATTTCGTCATCGCCGATTATCTGTGCGTACCAATTGGCGGCACGCTGGTTGCCGGCTCGGACGTCACGGACGCACGCTGGATCGCAATCGGCGAGATCGGGCTGTACGCCATCAACCCCCACGCAGCGGCCGTCCTACGACGGGGTGTCGAGCTTGCGTCGGCCCAGGCCTCCAAGCCTCCAAGCCCCAAGCCGTAGAATGATTTCGCTATGACCTTGTCTCGCGAGAACGCGTGGAATCTGCTCACCGAATGGACAGAGAGCGACAGCTTGCGCAAGCACGCTCTCGCCGTGGAAGCGGCCGTGCGCGGCTACGCCCGTCGCTTCGGCGAGCCCGAGGAAGACTGGGCCATCGTCGCCCTGCTGCACGACTTCGACTACGAACGGTATCCCAACCTCGAGGAGCATCCATTTCGCGGCTGCGAGCATCTGAAGAGCCTCGGGTATCCGGAATGGGTGACGCGCGCGATCCTGTCGCATGCGGACTACTCAGGCGTCACGCGCGAGTCGATGCTGGAGAAGACGCTGTTCGCCTGCGACGAGATGGCCGGCTTCATTACCGCCGCCGCCCTGGTGCGGCCGACGAAGAGCATCCTCGACCTCGAGGCCTCGTCGGTGAAGAAGCGCATGAAAGACAAGGCCTTCGCCCGCAACGTGCCGCGGGAGCATCTGCAGGCCGGCGCCGACACCATCGGGCTCCCGCTGGAGGAGCACATCGCCAACGTGATCGCGTTCATGCGCGAGCAGGCGGACGCCATCGGGTTGCGTGGCGCACTATGACCCGGCCACGTAACCGCGCGCGGAGCTGGGTCAAGCGACGTCGCGGAACGCTCTAGTTAGCGGGGCCGTATACTTCCTTACATGCCCGTGTCGACCGAGGGCGCGCCGCCACCGTTGTCGCCCGTGGTCCATTGCGACCAGGTGAGTGTGCGCTATGGGCGAAACTGGGCGCTCCGTGACGTCACCGCGCAGTTCCTCCCGGGCGCCGTTGGTCTGCTCGGACCGAATGGCGCCGGCAAGAGCACGTTGATCAAAACGCTGCTCGGTTTCGTCAAGCCCGACCGCGGCCGCATGACCGTCCTCGGCATCGACGTGGCCCTATCCCCGCTGGAGATCCGGGCACGCATCGGCTACATGCCGGAGAACGATGCGCACATTCCCGGCATGAACGCCGTCTCGTTCGTGGCCTATTGCGCTCAACTGTCCGGGCTGCCACCCGCCGACGCGATGCAGCGCGCGCACGAGGTGCTGTACTACGTCGGCCTCGGCGAGGCGCGCTATCGCAACCTCGAGACCTACTCGACGGGCATGAAACAGCGCATCAAGCTCGCCCAGGCGATTGTCCACGATCCGGATCTGCTGTTCCTCGACGAGCCGACCAACGGCATGGATCCGAAGGGGCGCGACGAGATGCTGGAGCTGATTTACGACCTCGCGCACAACAAGGGCGTGAACCTGATTCTCTCGTCGCATCTGCTGCCGGACGTCGAGTTCACTTGCGATCATGTCGTGGTAATCGACAAAGGGAGCATCGCGACCGCAGGTCCCATCGACGCGCTGAAGGGGCCCGGCGGCCGCGTCTACGAGCTCAGGATCAAGGGCGACACGCCGCATCTCCTGGAGCTGCTGCGCGCGCAAGGCTACGATTGTCGCGACACCGACGAAGACGTCATGCGCGTGTTCGTGCCGGGTACGACCGAGGATGGTGCACGGATGCTGTTCGCCCTGGCCGCGCGCGAAGGCATGCAGGTGCGGCACCTGCGCCCGAGCGTGCCGACGCTCGAGGATGTATTCGCCCGCGCGGTAGGAGAAGACTGAGGTGCCGATTCACGACCAGGGGTATCGGCGCTACGGCGGCACGCGAGAAGCGGTTGGACGCGCGTGGCAGGTGATTGCCGGCGCGGGCGTCCGCACCGTCCTGGCCAAACGTCAGTTCCTCTTTCTCCTGCTGCTGGCGTGGGCGCCGTTCGTCGTCCGCGCCGTGCAGGTCTACGTGGCGGCGAACTTCCAGCAGGCCGAGACGCTGCTCGCGGTCAAGGCCGAGACCTTTCGCGAGTTCCTGGATCAACAGAGCGTCTTCGTCTTCTTCATCACCATCTACGTCGGTGCCGGCCTCATCGCCACCGATCGCCGTGCCAACGCCTTGCAGGTCTATCTTTCGAAGCCGTTGACGCGGGCCGAGTACGTCGCCGGCAAGCTCGCGATCCTCGTCCTCTTCTTGTTGTTCGTCACCTGGGCGCCCGCCATCGGTCTCTTGATCGTGCAGATCATGTTCGCGGGCAGCTTCGAGTTCGTGCGCCAGAACGCGTTCCTGGTGCCGGCGATCACGCTCTACTCCGTCCTGGCGGTGCTGATGGCCGCGACGACCATGCTGGCGTTGTCGTCGATGTCGAAGAGCAGTCGCTTCGTCGCCATCATGTACGCCGGGCTGATGTTCTTCACCAGCGCCCTCTTCAACGCCATCCGCGGCATCACCCGGCAGAGCTCGCTCGCATGGCTGTCGCCCACCGCGTCGCTGGAGCAGCTCGGGGACGTCATCTTCCGAGTCCAGCCGCGCTACGACATGCCCGCGGCGATCGCCGCCCTCGCGGTCGTGGGGCTCATCCTGATCTCCGCCTTCATCCTCGAGCGCAATGTGCGCGGCGTCGAGGTGGTCCAGTGAGCGGGCCGCAGCTCGGGGGGCGGCAGTCGGCAGTCGAGAGTCCTCGATCTGAAGTGGCCGGCTCGCAGGCCCCGCCCGAGGCATCCGAAGTCGGGGCATCCATGGCGACTCCCGACTCCCGACTCCCGACTGCCATCGTCCAGACTGAGCATCTGTCGAAGTGGTACGGACAGGTCAGCGGCCTCAACGACGTCACGGTCTCCATTCCGCGCGGGATCACCGGTCTGCTCGGGCCGAACGGCGCCGGCAAGTCGACGTTCATGAAGCTGATGACCGGGCAGCTCAAGCCGAGCCAGGGCGAGGTGCGCGTGCTCGGCGAGCCGATCTGGCGCAATCCCGCGATCTACTTCCGGGTGGGGTTCTGTCCGGAGCAGGACGCCTTCTACGACCGTATGACGGGCCTGGAATGGGTCACGGCGCTGGTCCGCCTCAACGGCCTCGATGACACCGCGGCGGACGCCGCCGCACGTCGTGCGCTGGAGCGCGTGGACCTGCTCGACGCGGCCGGCAAGAAGATCGGCGCCTATAGCAAGGGCATGCGACAACGCGTCAAGCTGGCGCAAGCGCTGGTTCACGATCCCGAGCTGCTGATCCTCGATGAACCGCTCAGCGGCATGGACCCGCTGATGCGCCGCAAGACCATTCGCCTAATCAAGGACTGGGCGCGCGCGGGCAAGCACATCATCGTCTCGAGCCACATCCTCCACGAGATCGAGTCGATGACGTCGAACATCCTGCTGATCAACAACGGCCGGATTCTCGCCGAAGGCAACGTCCACCAGATTCGTGAGCTCATCGACACGCATCCACACACCGTCTCCGTGCGCGCCGCCGATCCTCGTGCGCTGGCCCGCCGCTTCCTCGAGGAAGACGATGTGCTCAGCTTGAAGTTCGAGCCCGGGGCCGTGATCGTCGAGACCGCGCGGCCCGACGCGTTCTATCAGCGTCTGACGACCCTGGCTGCGTCCGGTGACGCGGGCCCGATCGAAGAAGTGGCGTCGCCCGACGACAATCTGCAAGCGGTATTCCGATACCTGGTGAAGCAATGACGTCGTTCTGGATCGCCTCGCGACGTGTGTTCGATCTCTCGCTTGGCGAGATGCTGTGGTCGCGCCGCACGATCTTCATGGCGCTCGTGGTCGGTGGTCCCGTCGTGCTGGCCATCGTCGTCCGCGTGCTCGACGGCTTCGGGCTGTCGGCGTTGCGGATCAACGGTCAGCGCGTCGGCGGCATGGCGATCTTCGGCGTGATGGTCTGGATGCTGTTCCTCCGCTTCATCGTTCCGGTGCTCGGTGTGTTCTATGGCACGGCGCTGATCGCGGACGAAGTCGAGGACAAGACCATCACCTATCTCTTCACGCGGCCCATCCCGCGCGGAGCGGTGCTCGTCGGCAAGTACCTCGCCTATCTCGTGTGCACGGGCCTTGTGGTCTTGCCGTCGGTGATGCTGGTGTACTTCCTCGTGGTGCCGTTCGCCGAGATTCCGTCGACGTTCGGGAGTCTGGTGACGGACCTCGGACTGCTGGGGTTGGGTCTGGCCGTGTACGGCGCGGTGTTCGCCTTTGTCGGGGCGTACTTCAAGCGTCCATTGGTCATCGGGCTGATCTTCGCCTTCGGCTGGGAGCAAGCGACGTTGCTGCTGCCGGGCTATTTGAAGCAGTTCACGTTGGCCTTCTATCTGCAGTCGCTGGTACCGCACGCGATGCCGTCTGATGGGGTGGTCAGCGTGCTTCAGGGGATGTTCCGCGAGACCCCATCCGCGGTGACATGCCTGTTCTGGCTAGGCGCGTATCTCGCGTTGTTTCTGTGGCTTGCGGCCAGAACCGTCGAGCGCCGAGAGTACGTCCTGGAACAGTGAAATCGGGCTAGTGGGGCAGGTAAGGCTGATAGGGAAAGACGTCCCAACCCGCCCGACCTGACTGACCCGCCCAACCCGAGCCAGTCTGTGTAACATCCGTGGAACCTGAGGGTTGGCCGGATTCGTATACTCCTGCAGGGGCAGGGACCACACATGAGCAAGGGCACGCGGTATTTCGTCATGGCATCGGGCGCCATCCTGGCGGTGGGCCTCACGACGGGGCTGGTGGCGTCGTATATGGGCCTGCCGGTGTTCTCCCAGGCCGCCGCGCCACACGAGCTCGAATACGTGCCGGCGGATGCGGCCGTCGTGGCCTACGCCAACGTCCGCGAAGTGATGGGCTCTCAGTTCCGCGAGCGCTTCCGCAAGATGGAGCCGCACTCGCAGGAGAAGGAAGACTTCGAAGCCAAGACCGGCCTCGACGTCGAGCGTGACATCGATTCCGTGGTCGCCGCCTTGATGGCCGAATCCCGTGGCGCCACCGATTCTGACAATCCCGAGAAATCAGTGGTGATCCTGGCGCGCGGTCGCTTCGACCAGCCGCGGTTGGAGGCGCTCGCGCGCGAGCACGGCGGGCAAGCCGAGGACTATCAGGGCAAGAAGCTCCTGACCCATCTGGGCGACAAGAGCGACGGTCACGGGCCGATGGCGATGGGCTTCCTCGAGCCGAATCTGCTGGCGATCGGAAGCGCCGTTGCCGTGCGTCGGGCGATCGACGCCAATCGCGGTGGCCGTACCATCGTGAGCAACAACGAGGTGATGCAGCAGGTGACGGCGCTCGGGGGCAACAACGCCTGGGCGGTCGGCCGATTCGACGCGGTGGCCCGAGGCGCGCAGCTGCCCGCCGAAATTCAGTCTCAAGTCCCGGCCCTCACCTGGTTCTCGGCCGCCGGGCACGTCAACGGCGGCGTCAGCGGCATCGTCCGCGCCGAGGCGCGTGACGAGGCAGCGGCGCAGAACCTGCACGACATGCTCCGCGGTTTTCTGGCGCTGGCGAAGCTGCAGGCGGGCACCGAGCCGGGCATGAAGCAGCTCGTCGATTCGCTCCAGATCACCGGCGACGGCAAGACGATCACGATGCAGTTCTCGCTGCCGACCGAGGCCTTCGAGCTGCTGGAGCAAATGGGCAAGTCGCGCCAAGGCCCACGCGTCCAGGACTAATAGCGAGCACGCGTCGACGGGTTTTGCATTAGACTCTCCCTGCCAGGTCCGCCTTTACCGCCCCGCAGAGCGGGGCAAGAAGATGCTGCCCGTGTCAGAGTGCGTGTTTTTCTACGGCACCTTGATGACGCCGTTCAACCGGCCCGGGCGGCAGCGCATCACGCCGAAGCTCGCCTTCGAAGGCCGCGGGTCGATCGCGGCGGCGCTCTTCGACCTCGGCATCTATCCCGCCGCCGTTCCAACGAATGATGGCAGTGTGGTCTGGGGTGAGGTCTACGCGATGCTCGAGTCCGCGCCCGTGCTCTCCACGCTCGATGAAATCGAGGGCTATCGAGCCAACGAGCCGGAGCGCAGCCTCTACGTCCGCGTCCTGACCAGCGTCACGCTGGACGACGGCCGTGTGCTGGACGCGTGGGCCTATTTCTACAACGCCCCCCTGGGCCGCGCCGAACGCATCGACTCCGGGGACTACCTCGAACATTTGAACGTCAAACGCTAGACGTCGGTTCCGCACGAAGGTTCCTCACGAGGGTTCCACACACGAGGGTTCCGCACGAAGGTTCGGTTCCCTCGAGGGTTCCGCACGAAGGATCGATTCCACACGTTGGCTCCAGACGACGGTTCTGTCCTTTACGAGGTTCGGCCGAACACTCGTATTGAACGTGCGTGACGAACCGACCTGCCGGCACCTCCGTGCGGCACCGAACCGGTGAGAACCTTCGTGTGGCACCGAACCCTGTGAGAACCTTCGTGCGGCACCGAACCCCGTGTGGAACCCCCGCGTGTGGCACCCTCGTGTGGAACCCTCGTGTGGAATCACGGTGCTTACGTGGGTTCGTCGTCCGGCGTCAGGCGATAGCCGTCGCCGTGCGCCGTGCGGATGTAGCGGGGGTGGTGTGGGTCTGGTTCGATCTTCCTGCGCAACCTGAAGATGAAGCTGTCGACCGTCCGTGTGACCGGCGCTTCCTTGTAGCCCCAGACGAGCTGCAGCAGCTCCGTGCGCGTCACCAATCGTCCATCCCGCCCGGCGAGATGGCGCAGGATCTCGAATTCGCGGTCGGTGAGACTGAGCTCACGCCCGGCTTTGGTCGCCCGCAGCCGGCGAAAGTCGATGTCGACGTCGCCAAGACGCAGCACCGCGGGTGGCGGCGACGTGCGCCGCAGCACGGCGTGCACGCGCGCGAGCAGCTCGTCCAGCGCGAACGGCTTGACGATGTAGTCGTCGGCGCCGAGGCGGAGCCCGCGAATGCGTTCCTCTTTCTGTCCGCGCGCGGTGATGATGATCACGGCCTTCCCGTGCGCGTCGCTGAACGTGCGACACAGCTCGTAGGCGTCGATGCCCGGCGGCAGCATCAGATCCAGCAGGACCAGATCCGGGGGGTGCTTCTGCGCCTTGTCGAGCGCCTCGTACCCATTCGCCGCCCACTCCACCGAGAAGCCTTCGTACTCGAGGTTGTCGCGAAGCAGCCGGGCGATCGACTTGTCGTCTTCGACGATCAACACGCGTTTGGTCATGCCAAACCCCTCGATTCGCTTGAGTGGCACATTGCACAGTGACGTCGGGTCCGAGTTGTGGTCACCCCGCTCGGTTCGAGCAGACCCGGCGCCGATGGCGCGAGAGCCTCATCGGACGGCTGGCTTGACCGCGGGCAAGACGACGGCGACCCTCGTCCCCTTGCCGACTTCGCTCTCGATTTCCAGCGTCCCGTGGTGCTGTTGGACGATGCGGCGGACGATCGCGAGGCCGAGGCCGCTGCCGAACTCCGGCGCATGCCGGCCGCGATAGAACTTCTCGAACACCCTCGGAATTTCCTCTGTGGGAATGCCGGCGCCAGTGTCGGTGAATGTCACTCGTACCCGGTCGCCGGCGGTGCGCGCCTGGATGTCGAGGTGCTTCTGCGCCGGCGAGTATTTGATCGCGTTGTCGATCAGGTTGCTGAAGACCTGCTGCAACGCCATGCGGTCGGCCTGCACGTGGGGCAGATCCGGATCGAGCTCGACGATCAACTGGAACCCCTGCTCTCGGAGTCGAGGACGGAACGGCTCCAGTGCGTCCTCGACGAGCTCCGACAGATCCACTTCTTCGCTCGCCGGCATCTGACGCAGCTCGCTCAGGCGCGAGTAGGTGAGCAGATTCTCGATCAGGTGGCTGAGACGCCGCTCTTCTTGCGAGAGAATCGTCGCGTAATCACGGATCGTATCCGCGGAGGTGTAGCGGCCGCGCTCGAGCGTCTCGCCCACCAGCTTGATCAGCGCGAGCGGTGTCTTCAGCTCGTGGGTGACGGCGGAGACGAATTCAGACTTCAAGGTCGCCAGCTCCGCACTCACGCGCACCGCGCGCACGGTCATGAGCACGGCGATGAGCGACGCGGCACCCGCGAGCGAGGCGAGCAACAGCATCTGCGTTCCCAGGGCCGACGCGGCGCTGACCGTGTCCGCTGCCGGGCGGACCTCAACCGTCCACTGCCGAATCGCCGGTTTCGTGGTGGCCGGCGACGAGACCAGCGCCGGCTCGATGAAGAGCAGTGGGAACGTGCGCTGGCGTACGGGCGCCGCCGAGCTGGGGGCGCCGCTGCGCGCGACGACCTGTCGCGTTTCGTCGAGCACCGCGATGGCCATGGCGTCGCGTTCGCCGTCGATGGTGGCGACCTCGCGCAGGAGATCGCCGAGGTACTCCCGCCGGACCCAATCGAGGTTCACCGTGAACGCGACGAGCGCGGTGAGGCGAGCCTTGTCCGGCGGCTGATACATGTAATGCACGATCACCTGATACGGCACGCCCTGGAACGTGGTCTCGACGAGCGCAAAGCGGCGGCGCGGCTGCGCGTCCTGCCGGATACGCGCGACCAGGGGTTCGAGCGCCGGTGGGTTGCGGACCAGCGTGACCGGATACGGTTCGGCCGCTCGCACGGTGGTGTCCCACGGCAGCGGGCGATCGGATCGATTGAAGGCATAGGTGCGCCCCGGCTCATCGCCGGTATCGGCCCATACGATGAACGATTCGGGATAGGGGAAGCGCGCGAACGCTCGGCTCGTAAGCTGAAGCAGGTCGTAAGGCGGATCCTCCCGGACCGCGGTGGCGTCCAGCGGAACGAGCGCGGAGAGCCACACGCCTTTCATGTCGCGATTGAGCGCGGCGGAGGTCAGCGCCAGCACCTCGCTCGCGCGACGATCGAGCAGCAGCGCGGTGCTCCGTCGCATCTCGCCATTGGCCGTCCATGCCAGCCAGACGAGCGTGACCGTGGCGAGCGAGAGACCGGTCGCGAAGACGAGAATGCCGGACGGCCGTCCGGTTGGCGGATCGCCATCGGCCCCCCGGAGGAAGTTCACGATCATGGCGTGACGTCGCGCGCACGATGATTCATCGCGTGATCTCGCGCTCACGATAGTACCGCGCCGCCCCCGGGTGCAACGGAATCGGCGTCGCCGGCGCCTCTTCCGGATCGATCAGGCTGGCCGCGGGGTGCGCGGCCTGGAGCGCGGGGATCGCGTCGAACAGCCCTTTCGTCAGGAGGTACACCAGCCGCTCGTCGAGGTCTTTGCGGCACATCAGCAGGTTGCTCACGCCGAAGGTCTCGACGTCCTGGTCGATTCCCTGGTAGGTTCCTCGCGGGACGATCGCCGGCTGCAGAAACGGGTACTGGGCCCGCATCGTCGCGAGGCGCTCGCGCGGGATTGGGAGCAGCCGAACGCCAGGTTGCTGGCTCATGTCGGTTACGGCGACCATTGGCACCCCGGCCACGACGAACGCCGCATCGGTGTGGCCGCCGCGCATCTGCTCGACCGTTTCGACGAACGAGTCGAACTGCGGCGTGATGTCGTCGTACGAGAGACCGTACGCCGCCAACACCACTCGCGCGAGCGTCTCCGTGCCGCCGCCGCGCGATGTGACGGCGACCCGACGGCCGCGCAGGTCCTCGACACCGCGAACAGGACTCTGTTTGGGCACGGCCACATGGACGGTGTTCATCCAGAGGACCGCGATGGCGCGCAGCTGATCGTGCGGGCGCGGGTCTAGGTCGGTGCCGCGGCTGTACGCCGCGTAGGCGATGTCGGCTTGCGTGAACGCGACGTCAGCCTTGCCGTCGGCGAGCCACTCGACGTTGACGCCCGAGCCGCCGGGCTCCGCGCGCACCTCGAGCTCGGGGATGTGCTCGCTCCAGAACCCCGCCAGCGCCGGCCCGAGCGCGAAGAAGGCCCCGCCTTGTCCTCCCGTCGCCAGGATCAGGGACGCCGGCGGCTCGCTCGCTGGCGCTCGCTCACACCCGCTCACGGCGACGACGAGTACCGCCAAGCCAAACAGGTTCCGCACGATGGTTCCTCGCGACGGTTCCTCACGGGGGTTCCCCACGCAGGTTCGGTTCCTCACGACGGTTCCAACGAAGGTTCAGTTCTGCACGATGGTTCTATGCGATGGTTCTATGGTTCTATGCGATGGGTTCCACATTTCTCGCGGACTCCGTGTCGAACCGAGCCATCGTGAGGAAACCTCGTGCGAAACCGAACCTCCGTGTGGAACCTCGCGAGGAACCTCTGTGTGGAACCGAACCTCCGTGTGGCACCAGTAGGGAACCTTCGTGAGGAACCCTCGTGAGGAACCGTCGCTAAAACGTGAGTTTGAACCCCAGCTGCGCTTGAAAGGGGTCGAACGCTTGCTGCGGCCGGCCGAATCCGGTCGGAATGCCCGTGGCCGTGAAGCCGGGCACCGCGCTTTGGTTGCCGAGGTAGTTGTTGAAGTTCACCGTGTTGAACACGTTGAACATCTCCCACAGCACTTCGGCTTGCGCCGTGCCGATGTTGAAACGCTTGGACAGCCGCAGATCGGTCGTGAAGAATGAATCGCCTCGTCCCGCGTTGTAGCCCACACCGTCGGGCCGATCGTTGCTGTCGCCGTCGCGGTTCACGTCGGTGCCAGTGGTGATGTTGAACGGCGGTGCGGAGTTGGCGGTGACGATGCCGCCGACCTGGATGCCGAATGGCAGCTCGTAGATCACGTTGCCGACGAAGCGATGCCGCACGTCGTTCGCCAACGGGCCGTAATCGGCCATCAAGTCGTACTTGTTGGACGGCGTGTCGTTGTTCGCGATCGACTTCGCGCTGCCCAGCGTGTAGCCGGTGAGGAAGCCGAGACGGCCGGCGAAGCGCTTCTGCAGCCGGACCTGCGCCTGGTGAATGCGAACCGGTGCGGCATCGTAGTAGAGCAGCAGCCGCACTCCGGACGGCGCCAGCGGGAACGTGCCGTCTGCCTGCCGCGCGTTGACGTTGAACGTCAGCGGGAAGTGCTCGCCGCGCATGTGCACGTAGTCGAACGAGACGGCGTAGTCGTTGCCGAGCTGCCTCGTGGCGCCGCTCGTGATCTGGTGCGAGTACGGCGACTCCGCGTCGGCGCTGGCGATGCGGAACGACGTCCCGACCGACTCCGGCAGCGCGAGCGTCGGCAGACTTGGGAAGAAGTCGTTGGGAATCCGCGCCCCCGAGCGCGAGTCGTTCGCGATCTGGGAGGTGATGAACCCTGGATATCCCGCCACCACGCCACGCATGGTCGTCGTGTTGATCTGGTCGTAGTAGATGCCGTAGCCCGCGCGCGCCACGGTCCGGCCGTTGCCGTTCACGTCCCACGTGACCCCGAGGCGCGGCCCGAAGTTGTTCAGGTCGTTCGGCACCGGCTTGAAGTTCTGGCCGATGAGGTCGCCGGTGGCGTGGCGCAGCCAGAACTCCTGGATCGGAACGTTGTCGGGGATGTCCTGACCGTTGAGATCCTTGCGCCAGAACTGGAAGTCGTAGCGCAGGCCGAGGTTCACGGTGAGGCCGCTGCGCGGTTGCCACTGATCGTTGACGAACGTCGAGTAGATCGACACGTCGCGGTTGAGCGCGGCCAACTCTCCGCGCAGCTCGACGCCCTGCGTGAAGCGGAACGGAAGCGTCGAGGGATCGTCCGCCACCACGGGTCGATCGGCCTGGAACTCGAACAAGCCGTTGAACGACTGATTGATCGTGCTCGTCGTCGGCACGATGTTGGCCTCGAAGCCGAACTTCAGATCGTGGGCGCCCTTGGCGACGAAGTGCATGCTGGTGGCGTTGGTCACGATGTAGTTGTCCTGCGTGCGGCCTTGCGGCACGTTGCTCGCGCGGCCGAACTGCACGGTCGGGAAGCGGATTTCGGGCTTCGACGTCGAGCCCGCTGGCAGCACGCGGTCGAGCGCCTGATGCGACACGCTCACGCGCAGCTCGTTGACCACGCTCGAGCCCAACACCAAAGTCAGGTTACCGACGAAG
>DAINCF010000133.1:0-15020 GCA_036732565.1 Vicinamibacterales bacterium | reverse complement strand
CCCGCGCTGCGGTGTTGCAGGCCTCGCGCCCCCTCCGCCCGGTAGCGCCGGTACAGCCGTTTCGCCTGCCGGTAGCTCACGCACATCAGCGCCGCCGCCGATCGCAAGCTCAACGTCCCGGCCCCCACGCGCGCCAGCACCCCGGCTCGCGTCAGCTCTCGCATACTCATCGCTGTCCGCCCCAATCCGCGACCTCCCGGCCGCCAGCTTAGGGGACACGTCTATTTCGCTACATCGGGGACACTATCAGTGCGTCTCAACAGGCCGATTGTGCTTGCGTCGTTGCAATGGCGATTGCTGCTGTGCTCGCGATCTCGCGCCGAGCGCGCTATAGTCGTACTCAGGTGATCGATGCGACTGATGTTGGCGGTGATTGCGGTGCTTCTGCCCACACTCGCGGGCGCACAATCATCGCGTTCGGTCGATAGCCCAAGTCAGCTCCCGACCATCGGGCTGCCATTACCGCAAATCGGATGGCCGCTCCCGACAATCGGCGCCTCGCCACCGGCCGAGAAGCCCACGGTGCGCGGCGATCAGCGATCGCCACGCGCGCCGGATCGTCGAGGCACCCCGAGCGGTCCACGAAAAGGCTCCCGTTCGCGACCCAGCGTCGTCGTCGTTCCCGTCCCGTACTACGGCTACGGTTGGGATGTTCCCTCACCGCCCGAGAATGTGCCACCCGCGGCGACTGAACCCCTGCCGACTCCGCCGGAGCCGATCGCAGCAACCGGTACGTTGTCGCTGGACTTCGAGCCCAAGCGAAGTGGCGAGCTCTACGTGGACGGGTACTACGTCGGCACCACCGACGATCTCGGCAGCGAGCTGACGCTCGACGCCGGCCCACACAGCATCGAGTTCCGCGCGGCTGGCTACGAATCGCTCAGCGTGAACGTCAGAATCGAGCCGAACCGCGCGCTCACGTATCGCAGCGCGCTCACAGCGCTCGCGTCGACCCTGCCCGCGGACACCACGAAGCCAGCGGCGGACGCCAAGCCCGCTCCGGCGAAGCCGATCTACGTCATTCCCGGCTGCTATCTTGGCAACGTGCCGCCCAAGGACGCCGGGCTGCCCGCCACCTGCGATCTGAGTCGCGCGATCACGATCCGGCCGTAAGTTCGCACACTCGCGCTCGTCACGCGTCATCGCCGGTCCACGCTCGTGTGACCACGGACATGCCACAGACAATCGAACTGGGAGTCGATACCTTCGGCGACGTCAACGTCGACAACGACGGCACGCCACTGTCGCAGGCCCAGGTGCTGCGCAACGTCGTGATCGAAGGCGCGTTCGCGGATCGCGTTGGGCTGGACTTCTTCGGTGTCGGTGAGCACCATCGACCCGACTTCGCGATTTCGGCTCCCGAAGTCGTGCTCGCCGCGATTGCCACCCGAACCGAGCGCATCCGTCTTGGATCCGCGGTGACCGTCCTGAGCTCGGACGATCCGATCCGCGTCTTCCAGCGCTTCTCGACGCTCAACGCCGCCTCCAACGGTCGCGCGGAAGTCATCCTCGGTCGCGGATCGTTCACGGAATCGTTTCCGCTCTTCGGCTACGACCTCTCCCAGTACGAAGAGCTGTTCGAGGAGAAGCTGGACCTGTTCGCGAAGCTCCTGGAGCAGCAACCCGTGCTGTGGTCGGGGCGTACGCGCGCGTCTCTCACGGGCCAGAAGGTGTATCCGCCCATCGAGACCGGAACGCTGCGCACGTGGGTCGGCGTGGGTGGGAGCCCGCAGTCGGTGGTGCGTGCCGCGCGCTATGGACTCCCGCTGACGATCGCGATCATTGGCGGCAGCCCGCGCCGCTTTCGTCCGTTCGTCGATCTCTATCATCAGACGCTCGAGCGAGCGGGAAAACCTCGGCTGCCCGTCGGGGCGCATTCGCCCGGTCACATTGCGGCCACCGACGAGCAGGCGCGCGAAGAGTTGTGGCCGCACTTCTCGGTGATGATGAACCGGATCGGGCGCGAGCGCGGGTGGCCGCCGATCGGCCGCGATCACTTCGAGCGCGAGACCGGACCGGAGGGCGCGCTGTTCGTCGGATCGCCGGAAACCGTCGCCGCCAAGATCGTCGCGACCGTCAAAACCCTCGACCTCTCGCGCTTCGACCTCAAATACAGCAACGGCACGCTGGCGCACGAGAAGCTGATGACGAGCCTCGAGCTTTACGGCACCCTCGTCGTGCCCCGCGTGCGAGAGCTCCTGGCCTGACCGCAGCGTTGTCATTTTGCTGCCGCAGGGAAACGATCTCACGGTAGAGTTGGCCGCACTCACTCGCGGCAACCTGTCTGGAGGTCCCCCATGCTAGGCAACGAAATCGGCGAAGAGCGCGGCAAGGTCACCGGCTATCGGATTCTTCCGTCCGAAGGCGCTGGGCCGAAGGTGGAGGTGTCGTTTCAGGCGCTGGGCAAGATCCTGGGCGTCGAGCACTCGACGCTGGGCACGTACACATCGGTCACCAGGCCGGATGGGTCGGTGTTCGGCGAAGGGCAAGGTGTGGCCATGGGCGCCAGCGGTGAAAGGGCCAGTTGGGTCGGCCAGGGCATCGGTAAGCTCGCGGGTCGAGGACAGGCGATCAGCTATCGCGGCGCCATCTTCTACCAGAGCGCCACGCCGCAGTGGGCCGCTCTGAACGGAATGGTGACGGTGTTCGAGTACGAAGTGGACGAGCAGGGGAACACGACGTCAAAGCTCTGGGAGTGGAAGTAGCCGTTCAGCTGCCGTGTCGAATCGACCTGGTAAAGAGTGAACCACCTGCACCTCGGCGGTTGAAGCCCAGGTGCAATCGGACCCCCAAGTACGCGTGATCGCCGGTGTCGCAGGCGTGGCGCATCCCTTGCACTTTCCCTCTGGAGAACCCAGAAGGGGGAGAGTGACCATGTCCACGTATTCGAGGCTATGGCCTGCTACGCTCGCGCTGGCAGCATGCTTGAGCCTGGTGGCTGCCACGTCATCGTCAGCGCAGACGCGATCGCAGTATGACGATGGGTACGAAACCTGGTATCGGATCGCCCACGACGAAGGGTACAGCGCCGGCCTCGCCCGCGGCGAGGCGGATGCGCGGGCCCGCGTCGCGTTCGACTACGCGCGCGATCGCAATTATCAGCGCGCCGACGTCGGCTATCGTCGCGACCTGACCTCTCTCGAGCGCTATCGCCGTGTGTTCCGTCAGGGCTACACACTCGGCTACGAGGAGGGTTATCGCGGCGACGTGGAGGTGCGCAGCGTGCGATCGCCGGCGCCAGTCCCGAGCCCGGTTCGCCGAGCGGCACCGACGAGCATTGCGTTCGAGTACGGCTTCGCTGACGGCCTCAAGGCCGGCGTCGAAGACCGGCGCGACAACGATCGCTTCAAGCCCACGGATCACGACGCCTACGATGACGCCGATCGTGGCTATGAGCGGCGCTACGGCGAGCGTGAGCTGTACAAAGTCGAGTTCCGCGATGGCTTCCACGCAGGCTACACGCGCGGCTATCGCGAAGGCCGGTAAGTAAGCGTGGGCGACCGATGCACGCCGCCCAGTTGAGGAGCATCTTCCTCGGGGCGTTGCGGGGGTGGTGGGACGACAACCTGCCACGCCTGGGTGCATCGGTTGCCTACTACACGCTGTTCGCCATCGGTCCGATCCTGTTGGTCGCCATCGCCGTGGCGGGCCTCGTGTTCGGCGCGGAAGCCGTCCGCGGCGAGGTCGTCACACAGATGGAGGGGCTCGTCGGCCGTGAAGGCGCGCAAGCCATCGAAGCGCTGCTCGCGGGCTCGAGCCAGCGTCAGAGCGGACTGATCGCGACTGTGATCGGCGGCGTCACGTTCGTGCTGGCGGCGACCGGCGCGTTCCTCGAGCTGCAGGCCGCGTTCAACACCGTCTGGCGCGTCACGCCGAATCCATCGGCGAACATCCAGGCCTTCCTGATCGATCGTTTACGTTCTTTCGGCTTAGTGGTCGCGATCGGCTTCCTGCTTCTAGTGTCGCTCGCGGTCAGCGCGGCATTGGCTGCGCTTGGCGCGTGGCTCGATCGCCTGCTCCCAGGGCTGTCGGCGATGTGGAGCGCCGTCAATGTGGTCGTGTCGTTCGTAGTAGTGTCGGCGCTCTTTGCGTGTCTGCTTCGCTTTCTGCCGGATGTGGAGCTCGAATGGGACGATGTGATCACCGGAGCGCTGGTGACGGCGGGACTCTTCACAGTGGGGAAATACCTGATCGGCTTGTATCTCGGGCAGAGCGCGACTACCTCGGCGTACGGCGCCGCTGGCTCAGTCATCGTCTTGCTGCTCTGGGTCTACTACTCGGCGCAAATCGTGCTCATCGGCGCGGAATTCACCAAGTTGTATTCCGAGCAAGGCGCAACGCCTCCGGCGGAGCCGTTCGCGACGAAGGATGAGAACGAGGCTCCCGTCGAGAAATCACGAGCGTTATAGGGACACCGGGGCGCGGTGATCCATCCGCATCACACGCCCACCTCCTTGCGTCCCTCCGCCACACCGGCGTACGTAACGAAGAGGGCCAGCATCACGAGACAGCCGATCAGCGGAATCACGAGGCCGGTGCGCAAGCTGTCGAATCGCATCGACACGCTGCCCACCAGCCAGGGCACGACGGCGCCGCCCAGGCCCGCCGCCGCGAACGCCGGTCCCGCCGCACGCGATGCGGCGCCTTCGAACACCCGGGTCATCAGAGCCACCATCGTCGGGAAGATCGGCGCGAGTCCAAGGCCGCCGACCGTCGCGCTGAAGACGACGCCTTCAGGCGTGTTGGCGGTGAGCAGGATGAGCAGTGCGCTCGCCGCCAGCGCGAGCCCCGCGAGGATGAGCGTCGACTCGCTGATCCGCGCCAACGCCATGGGCGCGGCCGCGCGCCCGACGAGAAGCGCGATCCAGAAAAACGCGGGCGCCAGCAGGGCGACGTCGGCTGCCGTCGTGCGCATCCGCTCCACGTACGCAGCGACCCACCCCGAAAGCGAGGCTTCGGTACCGGAGTACAGGAAGAAGAGCGCGACGAACAGCGCCAGCGCTGGCGTTCGCCAGGGTTGATGCGGCCGCGTCGGGTGGGGTGTTGCCGAGAGCGGTGGCGGCGCGATCGATACCCGTCTCGCGTACGCGGCAGCGACCAACGTGAGCACGATGCCGAGGCCAGGAAGATAGATGTGCGACTGTCCCGCTCGCGTCAGCACGCCCAGCGCCGCCGGACCGGCGATGGCGCCGATCACCCACGCGATGTTCACGAGGTTGAGGGCCGCAGCGCGCCGATGTGGGGCAGTCTCGGCCACCAGTACGTTCGTGGTCGGAACTGCGAAGCCGAGGCCGATGCCGTAGCAGCCCACGAGGGCCAGACCGGCGGGCCAGCTCACCAGGACCATCGCGCCGACTCCCACCGCCATCAGCGCGGCGCCGATCGCCAGCATCGTCGTGGCGCCCCAGCGCGCGGTCAGCGCGCTCGAGAGGCCGACGCCGAGCATCGAGCCGACGAACTGCGCCGTGAACAGGAGACCCGCGTCGGCGTCGTCGAGCGACCAGCGGCGCGACAGCATCGGCAGCACCGGTCCGAGCAATGTGTTGACGGTGCCGGTGAGGACGAAGCCAAAGTAGACGAGTCTCAGGTCCGCTCCTTCTTCGCCGGTACCGCAGCCAGCAGCTCCTTCTGCGCCGCGCGCACCGACTCGCGGCTCGCTCGGCCACCGGCGTGATGGCCCATCCGGACGATCACGAGATCGTGCGACGGCACGATGAACGTGTTCTGACCACCGGATCCCGACGCGTAGTAGGCATCCCGCGGAAGGATCCACGCATCGTCGCCGTTCACCCAGAACTGACCGCCGTACTGCGGCTCCGGCCAGGCCGGCGCGATGGTCTTCACGAAGTCCACGAGCTCGGCCGGGATCAGCCGCTTGCCGTTCCACATCCCGCCATTGAGATAGAGCAGGCCGATGCGCGCCCAGTTCCGCGCCGTCCCGTAGTCATACCCCGTCAGCAGAAAGTTGCCGTGCGGATCGGTCTCGAGCACCTGCTTGCGAATCCCGATTTCATCGAACAGCGCTCGCTGCGGGTAGGTCAGATAGTTCTCGCCGCGCGCCGTGACGGTCCGTTTGACGATGTAGCCGAGCGTGAGGGGATCGCAGTTCCGGTAGCGCCCGACGGTGTTGGGCGGGAACTCGGGCTGTCGCGAGATGGAGTACGCGAAGGCATCCACCGCACCGGTGTAGATGAACATGTGATCGCCGCCGGCCGGCGGTTCGCGCGTGAAGCGCAGCCCGCTGCTCATGCGCAGCAGATCGGCGATGCGAATCTTGGCGCGGGCATCGCCGGGCGACTGCCACTCCGGCACGGGCGCCGGATCGTCCAGCTTGAGATGGCCGTCTTGCATCAACCGCCCGATCAGCGTGGCCGTCAGGCTCTTGCCCATCGACCAGCTTTCGAGTTGCGTGTCCTTGGTGATGCCGGGCGCATAGCGCTCGGCGATGATGCGCCCGCGGTGCACGACGAGAAACGAGGCCGTCATCGCTGCCGGGTCGGCGAACGCGAGGTCCACGGCTTTCGTGACGCGCGCCATGTCGACATCACGGGGTGCTGGCTCGGTGGACGGCTGATCGCCCATCGGCCAAGCTTGCGTGCTCGCGTCAGGCAGTCGGGTCTCGACTGGCGTGGGCGTGAAGAAAACGCGATTCTCGCTGCCCGGGTGGATGACGCAGCCCTGGTCGCCGTAGAGCTGCGCCGAGCGTGTGCGCGTGCCGAGCGACGTGCGCACGACCTTCTGTTCGCGATCGATCGTCTGCGACACGTTGGCAGACTCGGATTCGGGTAAGCCCAGCAGCGTGAGCGCCAGCGTCTTGGCGTGCGTGATCGCTTCGTCCTGTTCACGATGCGAGACGAACACGGCGGAGCAGAGCACCTTGGCATAACCGGCGAGGCCGAGATCCACCGGATCCGCATCCCTAGCCTCTTTGATCGCCGCCGCGGTGGACGCCGGGGCCGCGGCCGATGCGGCGTCGTTCGAGCTCTGTGCGTTGCAGGCGACCAACCCGATCGCGGTCGCGAGCAGGGCGGCGAGACCGAACGTTCGGTGCATGTGCGACATGAGTTCGCTCCTATTTGTGCTTCTGCGTCCGACCCGGCGCCTGTGCCGTGGACCCGCGCACGATCAGCTCGGGCTCGACGGTGATGACCTTTGAGTAACCCGCGTTCTTGGTGGCGGTAATGCGGCCGACCACCGTCTTCGCCGCGATCTCGCCCATCTGCCGCAGTGGCTGGCGCACGGTGGTGAGGGCCGGCTGCTGAAACGCCGCGCTCTGAATGTCATCGAAGCCGACGACCGAGACATCTTCGGGTACGCGACGGCCGGCTTCGCGGAGCGCGCGCATCGCGCCGATGGCCGTGATGTCGTTGAAGGCGAAGAGCGCCGTGAAGTCGGGCCCGCCCTGCAGCCACGCGCGTACGACCTGGTAGCCCAGATCTGGCGCCGCGGAATCGCCGTCGAGCTGCGTCGTCAGCGCCGGATCGACGGTGAGGCTCAGGCGCCGCGCCCCGTCACGAATCGCACGCCAGCGGCCGGCGGTGTCCGAGCTGAACGCCTGTCCTTTGACGAACGCGATACGACGATGGCCGAGCGATTTCAGATGCTGTAGCGCGAGCAGCGCCGCGCGCTCGTGATTGATCACGATGTTGGTGACGCCCTCGGTGTGGCGATGACCCGAGACCGCCACCACCGGCACCGGCAACGCCCGCTCGCATGGCGTGTCGATGGCGATCAGGCCCTCGACCGAGCGCGCGAGGAACAGCTTGGGATACTCGTCGATCAGATCGCTCCGGTGGCGATGGCTCGCGACGAAGTAGAGATAGCCCTCCTGCAGCAGTTGATCCTCGATGCCGCTCATCACCATCGACGCGTAGCCCTCGCTGATCTCCGGGACCATCACGCCGATGGTGAGGCTGCGTTGGCGCCGCAGCGAGCGCGCCAGGCTGTTGGGCTGGTAGTGAAAGGCCTTGGCGGCGGCGAGAATGCGCTCCTGCGTGGGGCGCGGGATGGCGGCCGCGCCGGGCGCGCGATTGAGCACCATCGAAATGGAGGCGGGCGACAGCGCCAGGTGATCGGCCAGAAACCGCAGCGTCACGCGGTCCGCACCCTGCGCCGCCTCGTTCTTTCTAGCGCGAGACACGGGCGTAGTCTGTCACGGCGTGTGCCGCGTCATCAACGCGTCCGGTCCGCCTGAAGGCGGACCCCACGCCCGATCCCTTGACACGCGGTTGAGACAGATGCTACATCACGTGAGCTAACTGAAACGTTTAACTAAGCACTCCTGTTGAGGTTGCCTGGGTCGGATAAGGAGGCGCAGATGGCTGTCGGCGCGTGCCTCACACGTCACCGTATCGGCGTGGTGGTTGCTGCAATCGTCGTGATGTTCGCACCCGGTCTCGTGGCGGCGCAGTCCACGACCGCCAGCATTCAAGGCACCGTCTCCGATGAGACCGGCGTGCTGCCCGGCGCGACCATTTCCGCGCGCGAAACCGAGGGCGGCTTTTCGTTCGAAGCGGTGACCGGCGCGGAGGGCGCTTTCGTCCTGGCAGGCCTGCGGCCCGGCACCTACGAGCTGACCGTCGTGATGGACAAGTACAAGCCGCAGACGCAGACCGTCCGCGTGCTCGTCGGCCAGGCGGTCACGGCCAACTTCCGAATCACGCCCGATCTCCTCTTCGTCGAAGAGGTCACCGTCGTCGGCGATCGCCTCGTCGACACGCGGACGTCGGAGATCACGACCAACGTCACCGAAGAGCAGATTCGCTATCTGCCGCAGAACAGCCGCAACTTCCTCAGCTTCGCGCAACTGGCGCCCGGTGTGCGGCTGTCGACGGACGAGTTCCGCCAGGAAGTGACCTCGGGCGGGCTGGCGTCACGCAGCACCAACGTCTTCATCGACGGCGTCAGCTACAAGAACGACGTGCTCGAAGGCGGCGTCATCGGCCAGGACGCGAGTCGCGGCAATCCCTTTCCGCAGAACGCCGTGCAAGAGTTCCAGGTCCTCACGCAGAACTTCAAGGCCGAGTACGAGAAGGCGACCAGCGCGATCATCACGGCGGTCACCAAGAGCGGCACGAATCGGTTCTCCGGCCACATCTTCAACTTCTACCAGGACAAGTCGCTGGTCGAGAATCAAGCCATCGTGCGGGATGCCGCGACCGGGCTGCTCGTACCGGGCAAAGCCGATCCGAAGCCGGTGTTCGAGCGTTGGCAGTGGGGCGTGTCGCTCGGCGGGCCGATCGTCAGGGACAAGACCTGGTTCTTCGGTGCGTTCGAGGAGAATCGTCAAGACCGCGCGAGCCAGGTGTTCCTCGGGACGGTTGTCGGTGCGCCGCCGCCGGCCTCGCTCGTCGAGTCGTTGCGACCGTTCGAAGGGCAATTCACCAGCCCATTCCGCGAGCGGCTGCTGTTCGGCAAGGGATCGTGGCAGCCGAAGCCGGGTCAGCAAGTGGAGCTCACCTACAACTGGCGCAACGAGACCGACATTCGTGGCTTCGGCAACCAGGGCGCCAACGCGCAAACGAGCTTCGAGGCGGCCGAGAACATCAGGAATCGCGTCGATTCGTTCATGGGCAAATATCAGATGGCCGGGGCGAGCTTCGTCAACGAGACCTACGGCTCATACCAGCGGTATCGCTGGAATCCGAGCCCCCAGAATCCGGACCTGATCGGGGAGGACTATCAGGGGCTGTTGAAGGTCGGCGGGCGCGACACCACGCAGCTGATGGTGCAGGAGCGGTATACGTTTCGCGACGACTACACACGCTTCGCGCAGTGGCGCGGGAGCCATGCCCTGAAAGTTGGTGGGGTCGTCAGCTTCCTGGATTACACCGTCAGCAAGGAGTTGTTCGGCAACCCACTCTTCCGCTTCCGCACGAACGAGGGCTTTGCGTTCCCCTTCGAAGCGAGCTACGGCGTCGGCAACCCGGACCTCAGCGCGAGCAATCGTCAGTTTGGCGTCTACGCGCAGGATGACTGGGCGATCGCGCCGCGGGTCACGCTCAACCTCGGGTTGCGCTGGGACGTCGAGACGAACATGATCGACAGCAGTTACGTGACGCCGCCGGAGGTGATTGCGGCCGCGGCGTCGTTCGTGGACGCCAGCCGTTACTTCACCGACGGCGACGATCGATCGCCGTTCTACGGCGCGGTGCAGCCGCGCGTGGGGCTCTCGTGGGACGTGCGGGGGACGGGACGAACGGTCGTGTTCGGCGGCTACGGCCGCTACTACGATCGCGTGCTCTACGACTACGGGCTCGACGAGCGGTCGCGGCTGCAGTACGCCGTGCGGCTGTTCCGCTTTTCGGCCAACGGCGCCCCGCGCGACGGCAACCCGACCATTGCGTGGAACCCTGCATACCTCAGCGAAGCGGGCCTCGAGAACCTGATCGCGCAAGGCGTCGCACCTTCCGTCGAAGTGTTTCTGCTGGACAATGAGCTCAAGCCGCCGCGATCGGATCAGTATTCGGTCGGCGTACGCCACGACGTTCGGGGGATCCTCGTCTCGGCGAGCTACGCCGCCGTTCGCGCGCGGGACGAGTTCACGTGGATTCGGGCGAACCGGAGAGCGGATGGTACCTGCTGCTTGCCGGTTCCCGGGTTCGCGAACCTCTTCATTTCGACCACCAAGAAATCCTGGTTCGACGGCCTGTTCCTCCAGGCCGAGAAGCCGTACGGCTCGCGCGGCAGCCGGTGGGGCGTCAGCGGGACCTACACGCTGGGCCGGGCCGAGCAGAACGGCGGCGAACGGTTTAGCCTCGATTTCCCGACACCCGCAGACTACGGCCGCTATTCCACCTCCAGCGACGAGCGCCACCGCTTCGTCGGCACCGCCATCGTCGGTCTCCCGTTCGACTTCCTCGCGAGCACGCTTGTGACGCTCGGCTCGGGGTTGCCCTACAACATCGACGATCAGTTGGCGGGCAGCGGCGAGAACGAAAAGATCCTCCGACGAAATGCCGGACGCGCCGACATGTATCAGACCGTCGACTTCCGGCTCGAGAAAATCTTCCGGTTTGGTTCGACGCAGCAAGCGTCAGTCGCGTTCGAGGCGTTCAATCTGTTCAGTCACGACAACTTCAGGGACTACGACGGATTGCTCCCGACACCTCCGGCCGTGAACCCGAACTACGGCCGCCCCCGCGCGTTCATCGATCCAGGACGCCGGTTGCAGTTTGGCCTGCGGTACACGTTCTAATGCTCGTGGGTGCTTACAGCAGCTTCCGGCTTTCGGCTTCCAGCGCTCGGCGCCGCGCGCTGCGTTTTCTAAACGTCGTCGCTGTTGTCGTTCTCGGCGCGACTGCGGTCATTGCACGTTCGACCGCAGACGAGGTTGACCAACGCGTCGAGGCCCTGCTGAAGCAGATGACCCTGAGCGAGAAGCTTGGCCAACTGCAACAGCTCGATGGTCACGCCGATGGGAGGCTCCGGGAAGAGCATCTGGATCTTGCGCGGAAGGGGCTTCTTGGCTCGACGTTGAACGTCCGCGGCGTGAAGATCGTCAACGAGCTGCAGCGCGCCGCGGTGGAACAGTCGCGGCTCAAGATTCCACTGATCTTCGCGTTCGACGTCATCCACGGCTATCGCACGATCTTCCCGATTCCGTTGGGGGAAGCGGCCGCGTGGGATCCGGCCGCATCCGAGCGCGCGGCGGCCATTGCCGCGGCCGAGTCGAAGGCCGTGGGGCTGCACTGGACGTTCGCGCCGATGGTCGACATCGCCCGCGACGCGCGCTGGGGCCGCATCGCGGAAGGCGCGGGAGAGGATCCGTATCTCGGCTCCGTGCTCGCGCGCGCACGGGTGCGCGGTTTCCAGGGCGACGACTACAGCGCGCCCGACAAGGTGATGGCGACGGCGAAGCATTGGGTCGCCTACGGCGCCGCCGAGTCCGGACGCGACTACAACACCACCGATCTCTCAGAGCACACGCTGCGGACGGTGTATTTTCCGCCGTTCAAGGCCGCGCTCGACGCCGGCGCCGGCTCCTTCATGAGCGCGTTCAACGACCTCAACGGTGTACCGGCGTCCGCCAATCCGTTCACGCTGAGCGAGGTGCTCCGTCGCGAGTGGAAGTTCGACGGCATCGTCGTCTCGGACTACAAGTCCGTCGTCGAGGCGATCAACCATGGCCTTGCCGCCGACGAGGCGGATGCGGCGACGCAGGCGCTGACCGCGGGCGTCGATATGGAGATGGTCAGTCGAGCCTTTGTCACCCACGGCGAGCGGCTCGCGCAGGAAGGGCGACTGAGGCCTGCCGCGATCGACGAGGCGGTTCGCCGCGTGCTGCGGATCAAGCTGCGCGCCGGCATTTTCCAGCGGCCCTATGCAGATGAAGCGCGCGAGAAGGGCGCACTGCTGAAGCCCGAGTATCGGCAGGCGGCCCGTGAGATCGCGGCGCGCTCCATGGTACTACTCAAGAACGAGGGCAGCGTGCTGCCGTTGGCCTCGTCGGTGGCGCGGCTGGCGGTGATTGGCCCGCTCGCCGACGATCGCGAGAACATGATGGGCAACTGGATCGGCGACGGCCGCAGAGAGGACGTCGTCACGGTCGTCGACGGCATCAAGGCCGCGGCCTCCTCGACCGCCATCGTCACCAGCCATCCCGGCGTGACGCTCGACGTGACACGGCTTGCGGCGAGCGAGACGACACCCTCGGACAACGCGCGTATCGACGAAGCCGTCAGCGCGGCCAAGGCCGCGGACGCGGTCGTTCTCGTGATCGGAGAGACCGGCGCGATGAGCGGTGAGGCCTCGTCGCGCACGTCACTCGATTTGCCTGGGCGACAGCTCGAGCTGGCGCAACGGGTCATGGCCGCAGGCAGGCCCACCGCGGTGGTGTTGATGAACGGACGACCCCTGTCCATCGAATGGCTGGCGCAGCACGCCTCGGCGATTCTGGAGGCGTGGTTTCCGGGCACCGAGGCCGGGCACGCCCTCGCGGACGTGTTGTTCGGCAAGGTGAATCCAGGGGGAAAGCTGCCAGTGACGTTTCCACGCAACGTCGGTCAGGCGCCGATCTACTACAGCCAGAAGCGCACCGGACGGCCACCGGACGAGAAAGACAAGTTTACCTCGAAGTATCTCGACGTGCCGTGGACGCCGCTCTATCCGTTCGGACACGGCCTGAGCTACACCGAGTTTCGACTCAGCGATCTGCGCGTGAGCGCCACGCGCATCGCCCCGGATGGGCGGCTCACGGTGACCGCTACCCTCGAGAACGTCGGCACGCGCGAGGGTGACGAGGTCGTGCAGGTCTACGTGCAGGATCTCGTCGCCAGCGTCACGCGACCGATACAGGAGCTGAAGGGTTTCGAGCGGGTGAGGTTGCCGCGCGGCGACCGGCGACAGGTGACGTTCGCTCTCGGCCCCGCCGAGCTCGGCTTCTACGATCGCCAGATGAAATGGGTCGTCGAGCCCGGCGAGTTCCGCGTGCGTGTCGGCACGAGCTCGATCGGCGGGCTCACCGGCGGGTTCGAGGTCCGATGATGGGCCGCGGCCTCCTGATCGTGGTGTTCACAGGCGCCGGCCTCGTGGCCTGTAACGGGGTGCCTCCGGCCCCGCGGTCGGAGCGATCGCCCACGAGCTACACGCTGGCTCCCGATGACGAGGCATTTCTGGAAGACCTGTCGCGACGATCCTTCATGTTCTTCTGGGAACAGGCGGATCCGACGACGGGCATCGTGAGGGATCGGTCGCGGACCGATGGCTCGCTGCCCAACGAGAACGCGCGCGAAGTAGGGAGCATCGCGTCGGTCGGGTTCGGCCTCGGTGGATTGTGCATCGCCGCGGAGCGCGAATGGCTGCCGCGCGCGGAGGTCGTCGAGCGCGCGCGAGCAACGCTGCGCTTCTTCGCCGAGCGCATGGAGCACGAGCACGGCTGGTTCTACCACTTCGTCAACCTTCGGACCGGCGCCCGCGAGTGGAAGAGCGAGCTCTCGTCGATCGATACCGCGTTGCTCCTGGCCGGGGTCTTGACGGCTCGACGCTGCTTCGACGAGGACGCTGACATCGTCAAACACGCCACCGCGATTTACGAGCGGGTGGACTTCGCCTGGATGCTCGCCGGCGATCCCCTGGTGCTGTCACACGGTTGGAAGCCGGAGCAGGGATTTCTGCGGAACCGCTGGGATCACTATTCCGAGCTGATGATCCTGTATCTGCTGGGCATCGGATCGCCGACGCATGCGATCCCACCGGCCTCGTGGCGCGCCTGGACTCGTCCGCGCCTGACGTTCGACGCCTACGAGTACGTCGGCGGGCCCCCAGCGCTGTTCGTGCATCAGTACTCGCACGCGTGGGTGGACTACCGCGGTCTGCGCGAGCAGGAGCCGCCGTACATCGACTGGTTCGAGAACTCGGTCACGGCGACGCGGGCGCACAAGGCCTTCTGCCTGAGCCTGTCGAAGGAATTTCCCGGCTACACCGAGCAGGTCTGGGGCATCACGGCGTCCGACACTCAGAAGGGCTATGTGGGATGGGGCGGCCCACCTCGTCACCGGGCCATCGACGGATCGGTGGTCCCGTGCGCCACGGCCGGATCGCTCATGTTCACGCCCGACATCACCGTACCGGCGTTGCGCGAGATGCATCAGCGGTTTGGCGATCGGATCTACGGCCGCTACGGCTTCGCCGACGCCTTCCATCCGACGAACGGCTGGGTCAATCCCGACGTGATCGGCATCGACCTCGGCATCACCCTGCTGTCCGCGGAGAACCTGCGGACCGGCTGGGTGTGGCAGTGGTTCATGCGCAACCAGGAAATCTCCCGTGCGATCACGGCCGTAGGTCTTCGTACCCCGTAAGCGTAGACTTGGGGGGACGATGCCACCTGGCGATGGCCGCCTCGAGCGCTGGTGTCGACTCCGCGTGTGGTGCTGCGCGGCGATTGTCATCGTGTCGAGCGCGAGCGGCGTCTTCGCGCGCCAGCAACCGTCATCCGGCTCATCGGCAGCCAACCCGCGCGCGCGCGCCGAAGCGGCGTACGCGCGAGGCGGGGTCCTCGAGCATCAGCGCGATTTCGT
>DAINCF010000132.1:0-15075 GCA_036732565.1 Vicinamibacterales bacterium | reverse complement strand
CCTCACCGGGACGGCGCACGTTCCAGCGACTCAATCGCACGGAGTACGCGCAATCCGTTCGCGATCTCCTCGACCTCGACATCAACGCCGGCGACTACCTCCCGCTGGACACCAAGAGCGCGAACTTCGACAACATCGCGGACGCGCAGCTGCTCTCGCCGACGTTGATGCAGGCCTACCTGACCGCGGCGGCGGAGATCAGTCGGCTCGCGGTCGGCGATTCCGCGGCCACGGCGCGCGAGGTGACGTATCCAGTATCTCGCTGGGCGTCTCAACGTGAGCAGGTGGAGGGCGCGCCCCACGGCACGCGCGGCGGCGTTGCGGTCGTCCACACGTTCGCGGCGGACGGCGACTATCGATTCCGCGTGTCGTTCTATCACGAGACAACGGGCGCGTTGTACGGCAACGGACGTGCGGCGCTGCACACCGCGGATGCGCCGGAGCAAGTGGAAGTCTCGATCGACGGCGCGCGGGTCGCGCTGCTCGACGTCGATCGCTGGATGAACGCGTCGGATCCGGGCGGCCTGAACCTGCAGACCGATCCGATTGCGGTCACCGCCGGTCCGCACCGGGTGTCGGCGGCCTTCGTCCGCCGGCTCGAAGGGCCCGCGCAGGATTTGATCTCGCCGCTCGACTGGTCGCTCGCGAGCACCAGCATCGCCGACGCCTACGGCTTCACCACGCTGCCGCACCTGCGCGACATGGCGATCACCGGTCCATTCACGACGACGGGTGTCTCGGAGACGCCGAGCCGTAAGAAGATTTTCTCGTGCGGCTCGCCTCGCCCTGGCGCCGGCGGCGCGTCGGCGGACCCGCGACAAGTCCAGTGCGCCCACGAAATCATCTCGCGCCTCGGCGCGCAAGCGTTCCGTCGGCCGGTGAGCGAGCGGGATCTCAACGCCCTGCTGGCGCTCTACAAACAAGGCGCCGCGGACGGAGGCTTCGAAGGCGGCATCCGCATGGCTCTCGAAGGCGTTCTCGCGAGCCCGCGCTTCGTCTTTCGTTTCGAGGAGCGGCCGAGCAACGTGCGCGAAGGGGAAGCCTATTCCCTGAGCGATCTGGATCTCGCGACGCGCCTCTCGTATTTCCTCTGGGCGACCGTGCCCGATGAGGAACTGCTGCGCGCGGCGCGGGGCGGCCGCCTGTCGACCACGGCGGGTCTGGAACAGCAAGTCCGCCGCATGCTCGCGGATCGTCGGTCCGACGTGCTGTCATCGCGCTTCGCGTCGCAGTGGCTGCGGTTGCAGGACCTGGACAAGATCAACCCGGACGTCCGCGTCTACCCGGACTACGACGACCAGCTCAAGACGGCGATGCGGCAGGAGACCGAGCTCTTCTTCCGCCACATCGTCCGCGCCGATCGGCCGGTGCTGGATCTCTTCTCCGCTGACTACACGTTCGTCGACGAGCGGCTCGCCCGTCACTACCGCATCCCAAACATCGTGGGCGGAGAGTTCCGCCAGGTCACGAACCCCGACGGCAGGCGACGGGGACTGTTGGGACACGGCAGCATTCTGACGCTGACGTCGCATGCCGATCGGACATCGCCAGTGCTGCGCGGCAAGTGGGTGATGGAGGTGCTGCTCGGCACGCCGCCGCCCCCGCCGCCACCGGATGTGCCCGACCTCGAAGCCACGGCGGACGCGGAAGACGGCCGCTTCCGGACCGTGCGCGAGCGCCTGGAACTGCACCGCGCGAGCGCGGCGTGCTCGTCGTGCCACCGAATGATCGATCCGCTCGGTCTCGCGCTCGACAATTTCGATGTCACGGGCGCGTGGCGGATCAAGGACAACGGCATGCCGGTCGACGCGGCGAGTACGCTGTACGACGGCACGCCGCTGACGGGCCCGGAGGATTTGCAGCGCGCGCTGCTCAAGCGCTCGACGTCGCTGGTGCGGACGTTCACCGAGAACCTCATGACCTATGCGCTCGGACGCCGGCTCGACGATGTCGATATGCCGGCCGTGCGCGGTATCGTGCGTCACGCGGAGACGGCCGATCATCGCTTCTCCGCCTACGTGCTGGCCATCGTGAAGAGCCCCGCGTTTCGCATGAAGAGCGCGGAGGAGACGGAAACCGCGGCGAGATAGTCGGTAGTCGGCCGGCCTGAAGGCCGGCCGCTACGAAGATCGTAGCCGCGCAGATCGTACGTAGGCGCCACGAAGATCGCACGTAGAGGTACGAAGATCGTACGTAGAGGCCGCCCTTTAGGGCGGCCTGACTCGAGGAGACCCGATGTTCATCACCGGAAAACATCTTTCACGCCGCACGGTGCTCCACGGCCTCGGCGCGTCGCTCACGTTGCCGTTCCTGGACGCGATGGTGCCGGCGCGTGGGATCTGGTCGAAGACCGTGAGCGCCGCCGGACTCGACCGCACGCGCCTCGTGTGCATCGAGATGGTCCACGGTGCCGCCGGCGCCAGCGATTGGGGCGCCACGCAACATCTGTGGTCGCCGGCGGAGGCGGGAGCGGCGTTCGACCTCACCCCGAGCTCCTTGAGTCCGCTGGAGTCGTTCCGTCAATCGCTGACGATCGTCAGTGACACGGACGTCAGGCCGGCGGAGGCCGTGCTGCCGATGGAGATCGGCGGCGATCACTTCCGCTCGAGCGCCGTGTTTCTCACGCAGAGCCACCCCAAGCAGACCGAGAGCTCGGATGTGCGCGCGGGCACCTCACTGGATCAGATCTACGCGAAGAAGTTCGGTCAGGACACGCCGATTCCGTCGATGCAGCTGTGCATCGAGAACGTCGATCAGGCGGGCGGGTGCGCCTACGGCTACTCGTGCGTCTACACCGACATGATCAGCTGGGCCTCGCCGACCGAACCGTTGCCGATGGTTCGCGATCCGCGCATGGCGTTCGATCAGCTCTTCGGCGCGGGTGGGTCGACCAAAGAGCGCGCGCTGCGACGCAAGGCGACGAGCAGCGTCCTGGACTACATCACGACGCAGGTGGCCGATCTCAATCGCCGACTCGATGCCAGCGATCGGACCAGGATGGAGCGCTATCTCGAAGACGTGCGCGAAATCGAGCGGCGCATTCAGAAGATCGAAGCGCGCAACCTGACCGGCGAGGCGCGTGAGCTGCCGGGCGCGCCAGCCGGCGTCCCCGATTCGTTCGACGAGCACGTCAAGCTGATGTTCGATCTGCAGGCGCTGGCGTTCCAGGCCGACATCACCCGCGTCTTCTCGTTCAAGATGGGCCGCGACGCCTCGAGCCGCGTCTATCCGGAGAGCGGCGTGACCAAGGGCTTCCACCCTTCGTCGCATCACGGCGGCAAGTCGGCGAACATCGTGGAGTTCGGCCAAATCAACCGCTATCACGTCAGCCTGCTGCCGTACTTCCTGGAGAAGCTGCAGAGCCTGCAGGACGGTGACAAGACCCTGCTCGATCGCTCCTTGATCATCTACGGCTCGCCGATGGGCGACGGCAACGTCCACAACCACAAGCGCTGCCCGCTCATCGTACTGGGCGGCGCCAACGGACAGCTCGCCGGCAACCGGCATCTTCGCGCCGAAGCCGGTACGCCGATGGCCAACGTCATGCTGACGCTGATGAAGAAGATTGGCTTCGACGAGATGGAGCAGTTCGGCGATTCGACCGGTACGTTTTCGTTGTAGCAAGCAGTCGTGGGGTCCGCCTTCAGGCGGACCTGGGCCGGCTAAAGCCGGCCCCCACGAAAGCCTGTTGGGGGATTCGATGGCGAATGACTTGCGGAGGGTCGCGGCGCTCGCGTGCGTCGCGGTGCTCGCGTCGACGGCGGCGCCGATGGCGGGTTCGACAGACTCGTCTCGCCGAAGCGTTGAAGACGCGACGGCGGAGTCCCGGGTGGCTGATGCGGCGATGGCCCGCGATGCCGATGCCGTGAACACGCTCTTGCGCGAACGCGTGGACGTCAACGGCGCGCAAGGCGACGGCATGACTGCGCTGCATTGGGCGGCGAAGCACGGCGACTCCAATCTCGCCGGCGCGCTCATCAAGGCTGGCGCCAGCGTGACCGCCGGCACCCGTCTCGGCCAGTACACGCCGCTCCACCTGGCCGCCACCAGCGGCGCGACCGCGGTCGTGCGCGCCCTCGTCGATGCGGGCGCCGACATCAACGCGGTGACCACGACCGGCGCCGCGCCGCTGCATTTTGCGGCCGCGTCAGGCAGCAGCGAGGCGATCGCCGCGCTGCTCGATCGAGGCGCCGACGTGAATGTGCGCGAGCCACAGTGGGGACAGACGCCGCTGATGTTCGCGGCGGGGTCCGGTCGGACAGCAGCAATGAAGACGCTGCTGTCGCGCGGTGCCGATGCCAGCCTCACGGGGAAGGTCGTCAACGTCAGCGCGCGCAATCGCGAGGACGGCGCGGACAGCCGCAAGCGCAACGCGCGGATTGCCGCGATTCAGAAGGAAGCTGCGGCCAAGCGAGCCACGATCGCGAAGAGCGATACGCCTGGCGCGCCCGCGCCGCGCGGCGAGCGCAGCGACGATGGCAACGAGCCCGAGCCGCTCGGGTATGCCGACCTGGTTGGCGCGCACGGCGGCCTCACCGCACTGCTCCTCGCGACGCGCGAGGGCCTGGAAGACACCGTGATGGCGCTGGTCGATGCCGGCGCGGACATCAACCAGCGGAGCGCCGCGGACCACACCAGCCCGCTCCTGATGGCGACGATCAACGGCCACTTCGATCTTGCGATGCGGCTCCTGGCGCGCGGCGCCGACGTGACGGTGAGCAGCGACGCGGGCGCCACGCCGTTGTACGCCGTGCTGAACATGCAGTGGGCGCCGAAGTCGCGTCATCCGCAGCCGGCCGACTACATGCAGCAGACGACCGGCTACCTCGAGGCGATGCAGGCCATCCTCGACGCCGGCGCCGATCCCAACATCCGGCTGACCAAGTCGCTGTGGTACACGACCTACAACCGCGATCTACTCGGTGTCGATCGCACCGGCGCGACGCCGTTCTGGCTGGCCGCGTATGCGCTGGACGTGCCGGCGATGAAACTGCTGCTCGCCTACGGCGCCGATCCCAGGGTGCCCACGATCAAAGTGCCGGAGCGCTATGAAGAGGGCGGCGGCGGCTTCACAGGCGCCGATAAGTCTGGCCTGCCGCCAGCGCCCTGGAGCGGTCCGGCCGTGCTGCCGATTCACGCGGCCTCCGGTGTCGGTCATGGCCTCGGCTTCGCCGCCAACTCCCATCGTCATGTGCCGGATGGATGGGTGCCCGCGGTGACGTTCCTGATCGAAGAGCTCGGCGCCGACGTCAACGCCCGCGATCACAACGGCTACACGCCGCTGCATCATGCCGCGTCACGCGGCGACAACGATCTGATCCGCTACCTGATCGCGCGAGGTGCCGACGTCAAGGCCGTCAGCCGCAGCGGTCAGACCACCGTCGACATGGCCAACGGTCCGGTGCAACGGGTGCAGCCATTCCCCGAGACGGTGGCGCTGCTCGAGAGCCTGGGCGCTGTCAACAATCGTCGCTGCGTGAGTTGCTGATCGACGCTCTGCCGCGAGTGCCCCTCGCGGCACTCCCGACGCCTCTGCATGCCGCGGCTCGCCTGCGAGACGCGCTCGGAGGCCCGTCACGCTGTCCGAAGATTCTCATCAAGCGCGACGATCTGACCGGGCTGGCCCTTGGCGGCAACAAGGCGCGCAAGCTCGAGTTCCTGATCGCCGACGCGGCTCGGCACGAGGCCACCGTCGTGGTCACGACCGGCGCCGTGCAGTCGAATCATGCGCGCATGACAGCGGCGGCCGCACGCGCCGCGGGGCTCGACGTGGTGTTGGTGCTCACCGCCGACAGCTCGGCGCCGCCGCCGGTGCAGGGCAATCTGCTGCTCGATCGGATCTTCGACGCGACCATTCACTACGTCCCGCTGCCCAACGATCCGACGCTGGCCACGAGCGACCTCGAGGACGCGATGGTCGCGGATGTCGTCGGCAATCTTCGCGGGCGCGGCCAGCGGCCGTACGTCATTCCCGTCGGTGGCTCGAGCGGGGTGGGCGTGCTCGGCTACGTGTCGGGCACGCGAGAGATCCTCGGTCAACTCGAGGCGCTCGGCGAACGGCCGGCGCGTTTGTACTACGCGAGCGGGTCGCGCGGCACGCAGGCCGGGCTCACGCTCGGCGCCAAAGTGTGCGATGCGCCCTACGAGGTGTACGGCATCGCCGTGAGCGGCGGTGAGCCGTGGAAGCGCGAGCGCGCGTACCGCATCGCCAACGAAGCCGCGGTGCTCATCGAGACCCCGGTGCGTATCACCCTCGACGATTTGATCACCGACCAGAACTACATCGGCCCAGGCTACGGCGTGCCGACCGAGGGCTGCCTCGAGGCGATCCGCCTGCTGGCGCGGTGCGAAGGCATCCTGCTGGATCCGGTCTACACCGGCAAGGGAATGGCTGGACTGATCGATCACGTCCGCCGAGGTCAATTGGATCCCTCGTCGACCGTTGTCTTCCTGCACACGGGTGGTGTGCCGGCGCTATTCGCCCACGCCCGCGCGTTCTAGGTCCGGCTAAAGCCGGACCCCACGCAGGATCGCCGACCTCACGCAGGATCGCCGACCCCCGCACGATCGATCGGGATCGATTGTTGGGCCTGATCGAATTGTGGGACTTGAATCTGTCGTGGGGTGCGGCTTCAGCCGGACCTCGCCGCCTTATCGATCGTGGGGTCCGGCTTTAGCCGGACCTCGCCGGTGGCTCTGGTGGGCACGGGGCATTGCTGTAGCCGGATCGAAACGGGGTCACCGTTTCGGCGGCCGGCTCGAAGCGGTGGCGCCACACGCACGCGGTGTCGTTCGCGAGCAGATGGATCGACACCGATGGAGTGTCCGACACCGTCTCCACGTAGTGGATGTCACCGAGCGGAGGCAGGAGCGCGTAGAACTCGCCGCGCTCCAGTGTCTGTCGACGCTCGATCTCGAGCGTGGCCCGCCCTTCGTCGCTGCCATCGTCGAGTCGACGATAGACGGTCTCGTCCTGTCGCCCGCGATAGATTCCCACGAGTCCCCAGGCGAGATGATCGTGGACCGGCGTGCGCGATCCCGGCGGCACGACCAGCGCAAACAGGCACAGCGAGCCGTCGTCGGCCCGATAGAGCGCGTATTGACCGATGCCGCCGCCCATACCGCTGGTCTCATCCGGTGTGGCGTACTTCTCGGGAAGCCAGCCCTCGGCACGCAGGAGTCGCTCGAATGCCGGGCGCAGCGCCTCAACGCGCTGGCCGTCGTCGGCGATGGCGTGCCTCGTACGCTCGGTCTCCTCGATCAGCGCGCGAATGTCAGGCGTGTCGACGATGAAGCCGAAGTGGTGATGGGCGTGAGCCGTCTCGTGGCCAAAGTCGCACATGCCCTGATCCTACTCTCGTGGGCGGGGATTGGCCTGCTCACCAGACGATCCGCGGACGGGCTGTCAACCGGCGCACGCCAGTCATATATAGACATTCGATATCGTCACGCTGTATAACGGACGGCGATGGCGCAGACCACGCTTCTGCAGGGCACGCTGGACTTGCTGATCCTCCGGACGCTGGCACTCGGGCCGCTCCACGGCGTCGGCATCGCCGACCGCATCGCCCAGGTGACGAACGGGACGTTCACCGTGAAGGCCGGGTCGCTGTTCCCCGCGCTCCATCGCCTCGAAGCCGAAGGGTGGGTCTCCGGCGCCTGGGGCGAGTCGCCGACTGGCCACCGCGCGAAGCTCTACACGCTGACCTCGGCCGGTCGCAAGCAGCTCGCCGAAGAGAAGAAGTCGTGGGCGCGCGTCGCGCTCGCGATCCAGCAGGTCCTCGAAATGAGCTAGGAGGCGACGATGTCGGCCTGGACTCGATGGCGTGCGCGGCTGCGCACCGTGCTTCAGCGCGACGCGCTGGATCGCGATCTCGATCGCGAGCTCGGGGCGTGGGTCGATGAGCTCACGGCGAGGTATCAGGCGGAGGGACTGCCGCCGCCTGAAGCCCGCCCTTGTGGCTACCCAGAGGTTCGAGTGAATTACCGCGTCTGCAACGTAGCGGTGGCGTTGCGCTTCGGCACCTGGCCGACGGGGATGCGCGCGACTTCCTTGAGCGTGCGCGTGTCGATGGCGAACACCATGTTGTCGCCGGCGGCGGCGACGTACACGTAGTGTCCATCCGGCGTGAACGTCACCCACTCCGGGTGCTGACCGACGAACACGCGCCCGATCTCTTTCAAGTCCGGCAGCGAGTGGACGTAGGCGTAGCCGTAGACCTTGCTCGTCGACCACAGCGTCTTGCCGTCCGGTGACACGCCGAGGCCATGCGCCGGCGCGCCCTGCAGGCCATCGGTGTGCGCATGCTCGCCCTCGATGGCGGGATGCTCGAAGCGGGCCGT
Source organism: Vicinamibacterales bacterium (assembly GCA_036732565.1). Taxonomy (GTDB): domain Bacteria; phylum Acidobacteriota; class Vicinamibacteria; order Vicinamibacterales; family UBA2999; genus JAIVJN01. The sequence goes on along the minus strand of DAINCF010000132.1, from coordinate 6,732 downwards.
TTCCTTGCCGCTCGCGAAATCCACGACCGCGAAGCCGTGATAGTTCGACAGCTGCGTGTAGATGTTCCTCGTCGATCCGTCTGGATTGGTGTCGAACGCCATCGGCCTGATGCCGGCGGACAGCTCGATGGACCGCACCAGCGTGTCGGTGCTGGTATCGACGATGCTGATGGTGCGGCCTGGAATCGAGCCGGCGACAGCGAACTTGCTGTCGGGTGTCACGTAGACGTTGTGAATCGCGCCCTTCACCGGCACGCTCTTCACGTTGGTCAACGACGCGGTGTCGATGACGTCGAGCGCGCCCGGCTCTTCTCTGATCCCGACGTACACTTTGCGGCCGTCGCGGGTGATGGTTACGTTGTTCGGCCGGCCGCTCAATGGAATGCGCTTGGTCACCGCCAGCGTCTTCGCATCGACGACATCGAGCGTGTGGAGCGCCTCGTCGGTGATGTATAGCCGGCTGCCGTCGGGCGCCGTCGTCACGCCGTGCGGCACCTCGATGCCTTGAATGACGCCGACCACGCGGTTGGTGAACGGATCGATGAGATGGGTGTCGTCGCCCGCGGCATTGGTTTGAATGATGCGCACGGCCGCCGCGCCGCCCCCGTTGCTGCTCGAACCGTTGCCCGAGGCGTGACCCGCGGAGGGGCCGCGCACCCACGCTGCCAGCGTCTCCCACTCGGGATCTTGCTGCGAGAGCCAGTGCTTGCCGCCCCCGTGGAACGAGTCGCCGCCCGCGCGCCGATCCAGCGGATGGAGGAGCAGTCGACTCGCCATCGGATGGCCAGGAGCGACCAGCGTCGCGGCGGACTCGAAGTTCTTGCGCGCCTGCGCGTCGGTCCAGGCCGTCGCGCCCTTGGCCAAGGGCTCCAGGCGCAGACGCGTGCCGACATTGCCGGCGTGGCAGGTGACACATTGCACGGCGCCGGCGCGCTTGGCGGTGAAGATCGGTTGGATCTTGGTCTTGAAGACCTCGAAATCGAGGGCAGTCGTGGCGGCCGCCGCCGCTGGTGGCGCCTGGGCCACGAGCGTCGCCGCCCAGCCGAACCCAACTCCGAAAGCCAGGACGAGAAGCCCGACGCGTCGTCCCATTCCCGTCATGAGCCCTCCGGGACTTAGGCAACTAGGCACCCAGGCACCAGCACAGGCACTTAGGCACCCTGGCACTTAGGCACCCTAATTTGCTCTGAACGCGGTCAGTGTAGCAGGGCCGCCGGCCGGTGGCGATGGAAAGCGTCACGTAAGATAGGGCACCTTCCGGAGGGTGCTGATGCGTGGTCTGGCCTGTGTGTTTGTTGTGTTGTTGGCGTCGAGTTGTGCGCCCCGTCCTGCGCCCGCACCGGCTGCGCCGCCGCCCGGCCCGGATGTGGTTGAGCTGAGTGCCATCGACGCCCGCGATCGGATGGCCGCTGGGACGTTGACGTCACGCGCGCTCACCCAAGCGTATCTGGATCGTATCGCCAGCACGGACAAGGCCGGGCCGACGCTGAACTCGGTGATCGAGATCAGCCCGACCGCCCTGGCTGATGCCGAGGCGCTCGACGCCGAGCGCAAGGCCGGTCAGGTCCGCGGACCGCTGCACGGCGTTCCGGTGCTGATCAAGGACAACATCGACGTCCTCGGCATGGCGAACTCGGCTGGATCGCTGGCGCTCGCGGAGAACCGGCCGAAGCAGGATGCCTTCATTGCGGCGCGGTTGCGTGCTGCCGGCGCGGTGCTGCTCGGCAAGGCCAACCTCAGCGAGTGGGCGAACTTCCGCTCGACGCGGTCGACATCGGGATGGAGCTCGCGCGGCGGTCAGACCAAGAATCCGTACGTGCTGGATCGCAACCCGTGCGGATCGAGCGCGGGTACTGGCACGGCGATCGCCGCCAGCCTCGCTGCGATCGGCGTGGGGACCGAGACCGATGGCAGCATCATCTGTCCGGCCGCGGTCAACGGGTTGGTTGGCTTGAAGCCGACGGTCGGGCTCGTGAGCCGCAGCGGCATCATCCCGATTTCGATCTCGCAGGACACCGCGGGTCCGATGGGCCGAACCGTGGCGGACGTCGCGCTGCTGATGAACGCGCTGGCGGCGGTGGACGAGCGCGATCCGTCCGGTCCCGCCGCCAGGGACAAGATTCCCGCTGACTACGCCGCGTTTATCGAGGCGGGAGCGTTGCAGGGCAAGCGCGTGGGCGTGCTCCGACAGGCGATGGGATTCCATCCGGACGTCGACGCGGCGATGGAGCAGGCGATGGATGGCATGAAAGCCCGCGGCGCCACTCTCGTCGACGTGAAGATGGCGACCTACAACAGCTGGAACGACGCCGAGTTGAGCGTGCTGTTGTACGAGTTCAAAGATGGGTTGAACACGTACTTGAAGGCGAGTGGATCGCCACATGCATCGCTCGAAGCGCTCATCTCGTGGAACAAGGCGAACGCCGAGCGCGTGATGCCGTTCTTCGGTCAGGAGATCTTCGAGCAGGCGCAAGCGAAGGGTCCGCTCACCGACGCGGCCTATCGGAAGGCGCGCGACGCGGCGAAACGGATGGCGGGGAAGGACGGCCTGCTGGCCGTCCTCGATCGCGAGAAGCTCGACGCGGTGATCGCGCCGAGCACGTCGCCAGCCTGGCCGACCGATCACGTGCTGGGCGATCACTTCGTTGGCGCGGGTTACGGCGTCTCCGCCGTTGCCGGAACGCCAAGCCTCACCGTCCCCATCGGCGACAGCCACGGCCTGCCGATCGGCCTGACGTTCATGGGCCGCGCCTACAGCGAGCCGCAGCTCATCGCGCTCGGCTTCGCGCTGGAGCAGATCACCAACGCTCGCAAGGCACCGGAGTACAAAGCGACGCTGGCGACGACGACCAACGGCCCGTCCTGACCGCGGCTCCTGACGGCTACGGAAAGGGCATCACGACCACAAGTTCCGGGCTGGGCGCGCTCAGCCCTGCCGCGTTGAAGGCGCGCACACGCACGTGGTACACGCCTCCCAATACTCCGCTGGCCGCAAACGAGCTGTCCGTTATGGCGAACGTTCCGAGGTCGCTTTGCCCTGGTGTCCGGCTCGCTTCGAGCACGTATCCCAGGGCACCTGGTGAAGGTGTCCATTGCAGCGCGACGACGAATCCTGAGGCGGACACATGGGTCCACGCGGTTGGCGCGTCGGGGATGGTGGCAGCGGCGCCGATGGTGAAGAACACCTCGCTCGACGGCGCGCTTTCGCTGCACGCGTTCGCCGTGCGCATGCGTACGAAATAGCTTCCCGGTGGGATTGCGCTAGTCACCGTGGTCTGCGATCCCGGAAACGTGAACCTCCCGATGTCGGTGGCGCCCGCGGACGATCCGGCTTCGAGCACGTAACCGCTGAGTGACGAGAACGGCGGCGCGCTCCACGAGAGCGTCACGTGGCTGCCGCTCACCTGGGCCGCGAGCCCGAGCGGTGGCGACGTTGCCGTGGCGCTGCACCCCACGACGAGCGCGATCTCGTTGGTCGGCAGGCTCGCCGGGCCGGCGGGCGCACCCGATGAACGCGCACGGACGTAGTACGTGCCGTTGCCAGCGACGCCGTTCACGCTGGTCGCGTTGCTCCCGGTGAGCAGCGTCAATGGAAACGCGCTGGGAAAGGCCGCGACCTCGAGCGCATACTCGTTCGCCGAAGGAGGATTCGGGGCATCCCATGTCAGGGACACTTGATTGTCGACCGTGGTCGCGCGCAGATTCGTCGGCGCCGCCGAAGGATTGCGCGGGAACACAGCGATGCCTTGCACGGGCATCGGGGCGGTCCCGTAGTATCCGAGCACGACTACATCCGTCGGCGTGACCAGCAGCCCCGGCTTGGCAAACCCAGTCGGGCCAGCATCTGCTCGAATCTGATCGGGATTCCACGGGGTGGCCAGGCCGTTGGCGTCGATCGCTTGGACACGCCCGACCGACTCCAAGAACGGTTCCGTGACCACCGCACGTGCCGCGATCACTTGGCCATCCGCCACGGCGAGCGTCTCGGGAGGCCCGTACCCCGATCCAAAACTCAGTGGCCCGGTGCGCAATCCACTAACGGCATCGAAGGTGTCGACGTGGTGCGTCACGCTGCCCATGACGGTCGCACGTCTGTACGCGACATACACGCTGCGGCCGTGAACCGCGAGGGCCTTGACCGTGATGGTGACACCCAGGCCCCCAAAGAGAACGGGGTTCGAAGAGCTGATCGTGCCCGTTGCCAGATCCACCGCAGCTACGTAGGACCCCGCGACGAACATCGTGCCTCCGCTGATGACCATGTGGGTCGGCGTGCCGACGAGCGGGCGCCAGCCGGGATCGACCGCGGCCGTCGTCGCGTCGAGACGACGGAGCGAGCCCAAGCCGAACGATCCGCTCACGTACACGTGCGACCCATGGGTCCCGAGCAACGTGATCCCGGTATTGGACTCAGGTGGCGTCCACAAGATCGGCGCGCCGCTGACTGCGTGCACAGCGGCCACGACTCCGAGCCGGACGGGGGTGGGGCTACTCACGAGTTGCGACGCCCCCACGTAAATCGTGCTTCCAATCGTGCCAAGCGCCGTGACGCTATCGCTCATCGCCGGCGCCCATGGTAAGAGCGTGTCGGAGCTCAGATCGAAGGCCGCCAGGTTGGTGCGGGGTGAGCCATCGGTGACGCCTGCCAGTCCCCCAACCACCAGGTTGCCCGCCACATCGAGACGCATCGCCTGTACGAGCCCTGCCTGCACTTCAGTGATCAGAGTCGTGGCGTTGCCGCTGGCGTCGACTTCGGCGAATGTGTCACGTGATTCGCCGTCCACCTGTGTGAACCTGCCGCTGAGCACGATGTTGCCGGTCAGGGTTGCGGCGAGGGCGGAAATTGCGCCGTTCGGATCTGGCGCCCATGCGGTCACGACCCCAGTGGCGATGTCCACCGCCGCGGCGTTCGCGCGCGGTTGACCGCCAAACGTGGAGAACGTGCCGCCGACGTACAGCGTCGTGCCGACGACCCCGAGGGTGTTGACTGCGTCCGCCGACGCAATCGGCGGCGGAACGTTTGGAGTCCATGCGGGATCGACAGCGCCGGTCGCGAGATCGAGCGAGGCCACCGTACGACCGTCTGCCTGCAGGAGCCGGCCACCGACGATGAGCCTGGTGCCGGCGACGATCGCATCGTTGGTAATGCCAAGAAGCGTCGTACTCCAGACCGCCGCCCCGGTCGTGTGATTGAACGCGTGCACGCGAGCCGAAGAGGTTGACGTCTCCATCACGACGATGACGTTCGCGCCCGCGATGAGCGTTCGGTGCGGGAAGAACACGTCGGCGAAGGCGGGCGGTGACAACACGATCGTTGCCCCGGTTGTCGGATTCACCGTCGCAAATCCAGGGCGTGCAGCGCCATTGATGGTGTTGAACCTGCCGCCGACGAAGAGGAAGGAGCTCCCGAGCGCAAGCGACCGAACGGGACCGCCGCTGATCGTGGGTGCAAACGCAGGGTCGACGGTACCGCCCACGAGCACGTGCGCGAGGTTGGTGCGGGCTTCACCACCCACCTTCGTGAACGCGCCGCCGATGTAGTAGCCGCCGGCACCATCGGGCTCGATGGCATGCACGACGCCATCGACGAGCGGAAACGCCGGCAGCGGCTCGCCGGTGACGGTGGACACGCCGAAGAACGACCCGAGCGCCCCGCTGGCGGGTGCGACCCGCGTGAACGTGCCGCCAACGTAGAGCGTGTTGCCGACTTGCACCGCCGCCTGCACGTCACCGTTGGTGACCCAACTGAGGCGTGATGTGGTGCTTGGATCGGCATGAACAGGAGCGGCAACCGCGAGGAACGCGATGGCCACGACGAACGAAACGACGCGCCGCATGAGGACACGACCTCCAACCCTCGACAGACTCAGGTCGTCCTGAGCGGAGTCGAAGGACACGTGGGCTGGCACCCGACCCGACATTCTAGTCGAGACGTGCAACGAATCCATTGCGGAATGTCACATTGACGGTGACCAACGGCACGAACTAGAGTGACATCGCGCGTTACAGGACGCTTCCCGTCCGCGGAAAGGGCCGAGCCCACCCTGACGCAGGATTCCGCGACGTCGGTCGCTGCGAGCAGCTCGAAGCTCTATGGTGCATGTACTGCCGCGACACAACCGACGTCGCGACTGAGCACATCAAAGACCTGCGGAGACTCCGGATGTACTACGCGGGCAAGACGCAGATCAGCGATCGCACCCTCGAGATGTTGAGCCGGATGTCGTCGCTCGAGAAGATCACGTTGTGGCACACCGCCAATGTGACCAATGCCGGTGTCGCCGCGCTCGTGGACCTTCCGCATCTTCGAGAGCTGACGCTCGACGGGCTGCCGAACGTGACGCCCGGGGGGATTGCGATCTTCCCCTCGAGCATCCGCGTCGCCCTTTCCAGCTGACCGGCGACTGACTATAGTCCTCCTTGGCAGACCCAAAAAGCCTGCGCGACGTACGCTAACTTCGGAGAGGGGACGAACATGACGAAGCCGATCCTGACTGTGTGTGCAGTTCTCGTCGTCGCGGCGTCTTCCGGTGTACTGGCGCAGTCCAAGATGGCGGCCACCTACATCACCGACGAACAGGTCAAGACCATCAACGCAGGCCCCGGCATCGACCGGCAGATCGTCAGCACCGATATCGGCAAGCTGAACCTCGCGGTTGGCATCATTCATCGCGGCCCGTCGGGCGGCGCGGCGGCAGCGGCGCCTGGAGCGAAGCCGACACCGCCGCCACC
>DAINCF010000131.1:0-15160 GCA_036732565.1 Vicinamibacterales bacterium | reverse complement strand
ACGACCCTGCAGGCTCGCTTCAACGACACGAGCGTTACGCTCGTGGTGCAGCCGGACGGTCGGGTGACGATCGACGATGCCGCCTACACGGTGGAATCGATTGAGTCGGGCCTCTACCGCGTCAGCGACGGCACGCGGCGCTGGACGGTCGCGGTCGCCGGCCCGGCCGACGACCGGTGGATCTCGATCGACGGGCAGACCTACGTCATCGAGATCAGTGCCGAAGGCACGTCGCGGAAGAAGGCGCGCGGCAGCGCCCACGACGCGCTGATGGCACCGATGCCGGCGACCGTGGTCAAGCTCCTCGTCGAGCCCGGTGGCCATGTGGCCGAGGGCGATACCCTGGTCGTGCTCGAAGCGATGAAAATGGAGCTGGCGGTCCGCGCCCCAAGAGACGGCACCGTCAGCAAGATCCACTGCCAGGTCGGCGAGCTGGTGCAGCCAGGGGTCGCCCTGCTCGAGCTTCAGCCATGAGTCTCCGTCCGCGCACGGTGCGGATCGTCGAAGTCGGCCCGAGAGACGGCTTGCAGAACGAGGCCGCGTCCATTTCCACGGCCAAGAAGGTCGCGTTCGTCGACGCCCTGAGCGACGCTGGCCACCAGATGATCGAGGTTTCGGCGTTCGTGTCGCCAAAGTGGGTGCCGCAAATGGCCGATGCCGCCGACGTCTTCGCCGGCATCCGCCGTCGGGACGGTGTGCGCTATACGTGCCTCGTGCCGAACCTCACCGGCTTGGAGCGTGCGGTCGAGGCCGGCGTCAGTGAGATTGCGATCTTCGCCGCCGCGTCGGAGACATTCAGCAAGCGCAACATCAACCAGACTATTGATGAGTCGTTGTCCACCTATGCGGCCGTGACACGCGAGGCGCTCGCGGCCGACCTGCCGGTCCGCGGGTATCTCTCGACCGCGTTCGGCTGCCCGTTCGAGGGCGCCGTCGACGCAACCGCCGTCGCCACCGTGGCCGCACGCCTGCTCGACCTCGGCGTGTACGAAGTCGCGGTCAGCGACACCATCGGCATCGCCCATCCCGGTCAGGTGCCTCGCGTGCTCGACGCGGTGACGCGCGGCGTACCGGTCGATCGCATTGCCCTCCACTTTCATGACACGCGTGGGACAGCGCTCGCGAATGTCCTGGCCGGACTCGATTACGGCGTAGCCGTGTTCGATAGCTCGGCCGGGGGGCTGGGCGGCTGCCCGTACGCGCCGGGGGCGGCTGGCAATCTTGCCACCGAGGATCTCCTCTACGTGCTCGACGGGCTCGGCATCGCGACCGGTGTCTCGATCGGCAACGTGATGGCCGCGTCGATCGCGCTCGAGAGCGATCTCGGCCACGCGCTTCCCTCTCGCTACGTGCAAGCGACCCGGGCCACGAATACGTAGAGGCGCTTCGCGACCTGTCCGCCGAAGCGAACGGCGCGCGCTTCGAGTGTGTAGGGGCGGTTCGCGAACCGCCCTACCTGTGCACAGTGCAACACTTACATACGCGAGGTGTGTAACCTCACGCACGAGTGTTCATCGATCTCATCCAATCCGCTACGCTCGAGTTGTCGGTCGAAATCGCCCGTTTTCTTGCATTTCTCCGCTCATCCGTCCGGTCCTGCCGCTCTGGCACACAGCTTGAAATTGGTTACCGCGGCAGGCTGAAACGCTCGGACGCGATCGTTCGAGCCAAGCAACCCCAACGCGGCGGTCGCGCTGGGGCCGTAAGAGCGCGTTGCGAAATTGGGTACGACCGGACATTTCGCAACCACTCTAAGGAGGACCCTTGTGAAATCCATTCGGAACAGCATGCTGGCCGTGACGGCGGCGTTCGCCATCGCGGTCGCTGGCGCCGCGTGCGGCCAGGCATCCGAAGAACGCCGCGAGGACGCAGCCGAGTTGCAGCGCAAGGCCGATCAGGCCTCGGCAGACGCCGATCGCAAGGCGCGCGAGGAGCAGCGCGACGCGCAGCGGACCGCGAACGAGGCCGGAGGCAAGCTCGATGCGGCCGGTGAGACGTTCAGCGTCAAGACCGCGCTGATGGCCGACAAGACGGTCGACGCCGGCGACATCAACGTCGACACGATCGCCGAGACGCGCACCATGGTTCTGCGCGGCACGGTCCCCTCGGCGGAGCAGAAGAAGCGCGCCGAGGAGATCGCGAAGCGCGAAGCCGATGGCTTCAAGGTCGATAACCAACTGACGGTCAAGGCACGACCGCAGTAAGCCGAAAGGCTCGGGGCCTGGGATCCGCGGCGTGGGGGCGCCAACGGTTCCGGGCCCTGAGCCTACACGGACGGTCGGGGTCCAGACCTCCAACCCTCCAGGCCTTCAAGTCTCCAGGCCCCCAAGCCTCAAGACCCAAGCCTCAAGACCCAAGCCTCAGACCCAAGCCTCAAGACCCGTGTCTCGAGCCTTGATGGGCCTCGCCCGCCTATACTTGAGTCATGCAGGCGCGGCCCGCCACCGGGAAGCCTCGCGGTCACGAGTTCGTCTTCGCCAGGCTGCGCTACGATTCTGGCGACTGGGATTACAACCCGAAGGTCGCCGCCAACGTGCTCAACTCGGTCGTCGAGTACACGAACATCCCCGTGTATGGGGAAGAGGTCGTGATCACCGCCGACTCGGACGAGCTGCTCGCCTTTCCGTTCCTCTTCATGACCGGCCACAAGCTCGTCCGCTTCAGCGACGCGGAGCGGCGGACGCTGCGGCGCTTTGTCGAGCGCGGCGGTCTGCTCTTCTCCGACGACTGCAACCACGACGTGGCCGGACTGTACGCCCTCTCGTTCGAGCAGGAGATGAAGGTCGTCTTCCCGGGCGATCCGATGGCCCGGCTGCCGAACACCCACGGCCTCTACCGCGCCTTCTTCGAGTTCCCCGACGGTCCGCCACAAACCGTGCACGAGCTGAACGGATGGGGCGACGACGTCGTGCACGAGTACTTGCGCGGCATCTCTCACGAAGACCGCTTGGGAGTGCTGTACTCCAACAAGGACTACGGCTGCGAATGGGACTACGACTGGCGCAACAAACGCTTTCAACGCGACGACAACACCAAGTTCGCGGTGAACCTCGTCGTCTACGCGATGACATCCTGACGGAGACATGCCCCTCTCTTCCGGCAGCCGACTAGGTCCATACGAGATCCTTGCGCCGCTCGGCGCGGGTGGGATGGGCGAAGTCTATCGAGCGCGCGATCCGCGGCTCGGGCGCGATGTCGCCATCAAGGTCATCCTGGAGGCCGCACGAGGTGACAGCGACGAGGCAACGGGGGCGCCCGAGCGGCTTCGGCGCTTCGAGCAGGAGGCGCGCGCGGTCGCTGCCCTGTCGCATCCGAACATCCTCGCCATTTTCGACATCGGCGTCGGCGAGGTTCCGTTTCTGGTCACAGAGCTGCTGGAGGGAGAATCGCTGCGGGCGCTGATCGATCGCGGGCCCGTGCCCGGACAGCGCGCCATCGATCTCGCGCTGCAACTGGTAGCCGGCCTCGCGGCGGCGCACGCACGCGGCATCGTGCACCGGGACCTCAAGCCCGACAACGTCTTCGTCACCGGCGATGGGCACGTGAAGATTCTTGATTTCGGTCTCGCCAAGCGGGTCGCCCCACTGAGCGACGAGGAATCGGGCACGCGTCCCGAGACCATGCAGGGCGCCGTGGTGGGCACGATTGGCTACATGGCGCCCGAGCAGGTCCGCGGCCTCGACGTCGACCATCGCACCGACCTCTTCGCCTGCGGCGCCATCCTCTACGAGATGCTCAGCGGCCGACGAGCCTTTCGCGGCACGACGGCCGCCGATACCATCAGCGCGATCCTGAACGACATGCCGCCGGTCGCCGCGCTCGCTCCCGACACGCCGCCGTCACTCGCGCGTGTCATCACCCGCTGCCTGGCCAAGGCCGCGAACGATCGCTTTCAGTCCGCGCGCGATCTCGCCGCGGCCATCGAATCGGCGTCGGACATCCGTGCGGTCGCGCCAGATGTCGGCGCGCGAGGACAGCCGTCATCGATCGCAGTGCTGCCGTTCGCGAACCTGACGGCCGACGCGGAGAACCAATACTTCAGCGACGGTCTGTCCGAGGATCTGATCAACGCGCTGGCGCGGCTGTCGGGCGGCCTCAGAGTCGCGTCGCGCACCTCGTCGTTCCGCTTCCGTGGCCAGGACCTGGACATCCGCCAGATCGGCCGTGAGCTGGGCGTCGGCGCGATTCTCGAGGGGAGTGTCCGCCGCTCCGGAGCCCGGCTGCGCATCACTGCGCAGCTCACCAGCGCCAGCGACGGCTATCACATCTGGTCGGAGCGGTTCGACCGGCAGATGGCCGACGTCTTCGACATCCAGGACGAGATCGTCGAGGCGATCGTCAAGGCGCTGGCCCCCACGCTCGTGACCGACGTGAAAAGCTTCGCTCAGCGCGCGACCGAGAACCTCGACGCCTATGTGCTCTATCTGAAAGGGCGCCACTTCTGGAACCAGCGCTCGCCGGCGGTGATGAACACGGCGATCCGCGCGTTCGAGGACGCCATCGCGCTCGATCCGGACTATGCGCTGGCCTACGCCGGGCTCGCGGACTGTTATTCGATCCTTCGCGTGTACGGATGGACGCCGCCGGACTACAGCCAGGGGCACGCGTTCGACGCGGTGACCAAGGCGCTGGCGCTCGCGCCGGCGCTGCCCGAAGCGCTGTTCTCGATGGCGCTGTACACGTTTCACTTCGATCGGGAGTGGCGGCAGGCGCGGCGCTTCTTCGTCGACGCCCTGGCGGCCAATCCGCGAATGGCGACGTTCGAGGCGTATTTCGGTCTTTTTCTCGCCGCCGAGTACCGCTACCCCGAGGCTCGGGTGCACCTCGATCGAGCGATCGCGCTCGATCCGCAGTCCTCCGTCGTTCACTTCCACGCGGCATCCGCGCTCTGCCTGATGGGCGACGCCGCTGGAGTGGAGCGGCACGCCGGCCGGGCGCTGGAGCTCTCGCCCGAGAATCTCGGCGCGCGCTGGCCGCAAATGAGCGCGCTCGTCACCGCCGGGCGATTCGACGAGGCGATCGTGTTGACCGAGCGCGTCGTCGCGCGCGCCCGCGCGCCCATCTTCGTCGGCGCCCTGGGCATGGTGTACGGACGCGCCGGCCGCGTGGCGGACGCGAAGCGGCTCTCGCAGGAGCTCGACGAGCGTCACGGCCGCGGCGAGTACATCGTCCCCGTCGCACGCCTGTCCATCGCGCTCGGTCTCGAGGACATCCCGGGTATTCGAAGCGCGCTCGCGGCCTGCATCGACGGCGGCGCCGCGCCGCTGGCCGTCGCCTCCACCAATCGTCTCCTCGTCGACGCGCATCGTGACGATGGGGAGATAGATCGACTGCTCGATCGATTGAACGACGGCGCCCGACCCTCGCCCGCGTGAGCGGCGCGCTTACTTCGCGGGAGCCTGGTAGCCGCCCCGGCTCGAGATTGCCAGGTGTTGCAGAAATATCGCCCGCGAGCCGCTTTCACAGAAAGACACTTCGCCGGCAGCCTTTTGTCGCCTTGAAGCGGTAATGGGCATCACGATGTCCGGCCCGGGAACGCAAATCATGCCCACCGCGCTGCTTACCCAGCGTGGCGGACAGCGTCCCGCACCTTGACAACGGGGGGCGGTTCGAGGCCGACGAAGGCGACTGCGATCGGGGTCTGCCTGCCGAGCGGTGCTCCGTTGACAACGCCAGATTCGACGTCCTCGTCTTTAGCTCAGCCATTGGGCGCGAGAGTTGCAGTCGCCCGGGCAGCGCTCGACGGGTTAGGCGCGCGTCGAACGCAGCGGCGGCCTGACGGCGGCGGAATCGTCGCGTCGGGAAGCGCGGTGGCAGGACCGGCTTCTGTCGGAGCGGAAGCCGGGCTGCCCATAATCGCGGTCGCGCGTCAGCCCAACCCGGGGTTATGAATAGGCCGCACCAACCATGATTCGCGCGATGCGGAGCCACGGTGAGCCATGGGACGGGTGGTTGATCTGTACCGGCTGCCCTTTCGCGTCCCCCGTCGTGCCGAACATCTGCCACGATTCCTTGCCCGAGATCGCGTTGAGGTTGTTCCAGAAGTCCGTCGTGATTGCGTTATAGGTGACGTCGCTCACCATCCGCGTCTTCTTGCCGTTCTTGATCTCCCAGAACGCGTCGCCGCCGAACTGGCCGTTGTAGCGCTGCTGGTCGATCGAGTAGCTGCCGCGGCCGTCGATCAGCACGCCGTCCTTGGTGTCGGCAATGATCTGCTCCGGCGTCGGCGAGCCCTGTGGGCCGGCGTCGACGTGGACGTTGGGCATGCGGAGGAACGGGAAGTTGCGCCACGACGTGGCGAACGTGCAGCCGCGCGAGAAGTTCTGATTGAGATAGTGCGCGGTCTCGCGGTTCGTCTGCAGGTCGACCAGCATCCCCTCGCGGACGATCGGCCACTCCTGCGACTTCACGCCGTCATCGTCATACCCGACCGTGCACATGCCGCCCGGCAAGGTGCGATCGCAGGTGACGTTGAACAGCTTCGAGCCAACCTTCATCTTCCCGACGTCCTGCAGCTTGATGAAGCTCGTGCCCGCGTAGTTGGCCTCGTAGCCGACGACCCGGTCCAGCTCGGTTGGGTGCGCGACGATCTCGTGGATGGTCAGCATCGCGTGCGACGGCGTCATCACGAGCTCTTTCAAGCCGACGCCGACCGGCGGTGCCACACAGTGCTCGGCCGCCTCCGCGCAGATGCGCTCGACGTTCTCGAGCATCTGGGCCTCGGTCACCACCTCGTATCCCGCCGTTCGCGGCGCCACGTTGAACGTGCGCGTCTTGACCTTGCCGCCCTTCCGCGCGGTTACCGTGAAGCCGGGAGAGGCACGGTAGATCTCCTGCTCGATGTAGGAGCCTTCCGAGGTCGCCAGATACTTCCACTCGAAGTCGAACGCCATCTGCGACTGGATGCGGAACACGTCGGGCTGCTTCAGCGCCAGCTCGTTGAGCTTCATCAGGAAGGCAATCTTGTCGTCGAGCGACACGTCCTCGGGCTTGGTCTTGACCGGAACGGTCCAGTAGTCGGTATACCCCTCGACCGGCGACAACTTCACGTCGAACTTCTTCGCCAACGCGCTGGCACGGGCCACCTCGGTGGCTCGAGCCGTGATCGTGCGGATCTCGTCCTCGGAGACATTCGGGCTGCTGGCAAAGCCCCAGACGCCGCTGTGGATCACGCGAACGCCAAACCCGGCGCTCTCCTCGCGGCCGGCCCCGCCGAAGCCGAAGCTGTCGACGACGATCTTGTCGCGCAGCGCGACGCTGTCATTGATGTTGCGGGTGAAGCGGATGTCGGCGTACGAGCATCCAAGCCGCTTGGCCTCGCCCAACGCCAGATCCGAGAGCCCCTTGAACCGCGACTCGAGCACGCGCCCTTTCGGCGACTGCGCAACGAGATCCCCAACCAAGTCGCTGGCATAGAGCGCCGCACCCGTCGCGCTCAGCGTTTTGACGAAGTCTCGACGATTCATAAAGGAGTCCTTTGTAACGCTCACGATTTGCCGCCAAGGCACGAAGGTCACGAAGACGTGTGGCCACCAAGGCACCAAGGATTCTCTTCTAAAGCCATTCTCCGTGTCTTGGTGTCGCGTAGGGGCGGTTCGCGAACCGCCCCTACACCCATCGAAGCCGGATCGTGGCTACACCGCCGGTGAAATCGACGTCATCGTGAAGTCTTCGATCTTCATCGCCGGCACGAGCGCGGTGCCGGGGTTGTCGTAGGCTTCGCCCGTGTGCATCGCGACGGGACGGCCGAGCATGCTGATGTTGTTGAAGCCCACGGCCGGCGACTCGTTCCACCGGAAATTCTGCACCGGGCCGACGATCTCCCCGTTCTCGATCAGGAACAACCCATCGCGCGTCATCCCCGTGTTGAGCAGCGTCATCTGATCCACGCCGCGGATGTACCAGAAGAACGTGACCAGCAGACCGCGCTTGGTCGACTTGATCATCTCCTCCACCGTCGCGGTGCCACCGTCGACGACGAGGCTCATCCCGGCGGTGGTGGCGGTCGGTTCCTTCTTCTGCTGCTGCGCCCAGTAGCGGCTGTAGTACAGGTTCTTGACGACCCCTTTTTCGATCCAGGTGACGCTCTTGGCCGCCAGGCCGCCTTCGCCGACGGGCGACTGCCGCAGGATCGGGTGGCCGATTTCGCTGCGCAGCGTGAAGTTGTCGCCAAACACCTTCTCGCCCAACTTCGTCATGCCGCGTTCCTTGCCGCTCATGAAGCTGCGGCCCTCTTCAGCCGCGCGAGCGTCGAGCGACCCGAGCATCAGCTGCAGAAAGCGTGCGGCGGGGCGCGGCTCGAGGATCACCGTGTAGTTGCCCGGCTCGACGGCCCGCGGCTTCCGCGACTTGAGCGCCTTGTCCGCCGCCACTTCAGTGAGCGCGGCGGCGTCGATGTTCTTGATGTCCTTCACGCCCGTGGTGCCCGCCCAGCCCGAGCCCGTCTGGTCCGGCGTGCGGCAGGTCAGGATGAAGCTCGCGTCCGCGTACTGAAAGTAGCTGAACAGGCCCTCGGAGTTCGCGATGGCATCCGTGAAGTGGAACTTCGGGATGTAGCCGGCCCCGAGCACACCTTTCTTCTCGCAGATCTCGGTGCTCGCCTTGACCATCTGCGCGCGCTCGGCGGGGCCGAAGCCGACCGCCGACGGCAACGCGGCATTGATGTCGACGTAGTTCTGCGGCGGCTTGACCGGCGGCATCAGCTCGGGATTCTCGGGCTTCCGCTTGGCCAGCTCCTGGACCTGCTGAATCGTCCGCTTCAACGACTCATCGTCGAATTGATGCGTGCTGGCGGTGGCGGTCTTCTGCCCATAGAAGACCGTGATCTGCACTTCCTGGTCGTGCTCGATCAGGTTGGCGGTGATGCTCGAGTTCGCAAAGCGCGTCGCCGATCGTTCGCCGCCCGTGAAGCGGACTTCGACCGCATCCGCCTGACACATGTTGAGCACCTTGTCGGTGATCTTCTTCACTTCGTCGCGTGAATAGCTCATTCTGATCCTCGCCTTGGGGCTTGGGGCTCGCGGCCTGGCCCACGCGGGCCGGCCTGAAGGCCGGCCCCTACGTACGATCTACGAAAAGGCGGCGCCGACCATGACGCGCCGAATCAGCATCGGGGCGGAGCCGTGCGAGGGACGGTTCGATTGCACCGGCTGCCCTTTCGCGTCGCCGCCCATGCCGTGGTGCTCCCACGCCTCGGGCGGACCGATGGCATCGAGGTTGGCCCAGAAGTCCGTGGTGATGGCGTTGTAGGTGAAGTCGGTGACCATCCGCGTCTTCTTGCCGTTCTTGATTTCCCACCACGCGTCGCCGCCGAACTGCCCGTTGTAGCGCTGCTGGTCGATGCTGAAGCTTCCCTGTCCGTCCACCAGGACGCCGTCCTTGATGTCGGCGATCATCTGATCCACTGTCGGCGATCCCTTGGGCCCGGCCTCCATCTGCACGTTCGGCATTCGCAGGAACGGATAGTTCCGCCAGTGATTCGCAAACGTGCAGCCGCGCGATGTCGTCTCGCCCATGTAGTGCGCGGTCTCGCGGTTGGTCTGCAACCCCACGAGGATCCCTTCCTGTACGAGCGGCCACCGCTGCGCCTCGACGCCATCGTCGTCGTACCCGACGGTCGACATGCCGCCCGGATGCGTGCGATCCGCGTAGACGTTCATCAGCTTCGAGCCGTACTTCAACGTCTTGAGATCCTTGAGCGTGATGAAGCTCGTGCCCGCGTAGTTGGCTTCGTAGCCGACGATGCGATCCAGCTCCGTGGGGTGGGCGATGATCTCGTGAATGGTCAGCGCGGAGTGCGAGGGCATCAAGAGCAGGTCCTTCAAGCCCGATCCCACGGGTTTGGCCATCGCGTGCTCGACGGCCTCCGCGGCCACGCGCTCGGCGTTGCCAGGCAGGTCCTTCTCGACGACGAACTCCCAGCCGCGCGTCTGGCTGCCGGGGTTGTACTCCCGCGTCTTGACCCGACCATCGCGCCGGGCGGTCGCGCTCATGCTGACCGAAGCGTAGTAGAACACCTGCTCGATGAACGACCCTTCAGTGGTCGCGAGAAACTTCCACTCGTGATTGAAGTTCATCGCCGCGTTGGCGAAAATCACGTCCTTGTTCTTCTGCATGCCGTCGGTCGCCTTGACCAGCAGCGCGACCTTCTCTTCCAACGGCACCGACCACGGATCGCGATCGATCTTGGTCTGCCAGAAGGTGTCGTAGGGCTTCACCGGCGTGAGCCGCACGTCGAACTTCTTGGCCAGGGCACTCGCGCGCGCCACCTCGGCGGCCACTCCGACGATGCGTGTGATTTCCTCGGGTGTCACCACTGGACTGCTCGAGAAGCCCCAGACGCCGCTGTGGATCACGCGGACGCCGAATCCGTAGGTCTCCTCGTCACCGAACTGACCGAAGCCGATGTTGCCCGCTGAGGTCAGCTGGCCATTGCGGACGGCGAGGCCATGCGAACGGTTGCGGGTGAAACGAACGTCCGCGTAGCTGCACCCGAGGCGCTTCGCTTCGCGCAGCGCGTCCTCGGACCAGTTGCGATACTTCGGGTCTTTGATGGCTTGAAACGGGTCGCTGTTCTGCCGGGCGTAGGTCAACGACGGCGACAGCCCAAGGCCGAGCGTGCCGAGGCCCAGCGCCTTGGTGAACTCGCGTCTGGTCTGCATGACCGACTACTTTATCTCAGCCCGCGCCTGCGCCGCAGCCACCACTCGACGCCGAGACACGCGGCGAACGGCACGATCCACCACGGCGATCGCATCGCGCGCACGTCGGTCGGCGCCATCGTCGCAGGCATCACGCGCTGCACGTCCCTGGCCAAGGTCATTTCGTCCCCGGCCTCGACGAGGCGAGCACCTTCAAAGGCTTGGGGCTTGGGGCTCGAGGGTTGGGCTGGGGCTTGGTCACGGAAATCTTCAGAGACGACCAGCGATGCGGTGTCGGTGGCAACGACCGGTGCGCTCGAGGAGACGGTGAGCTGGCAGGTTCCCGGCGCGGCCGGGACGAACCGCGCCTGAAATCGACGCCGATCGCCGGACGGCCAAAGCCGAACGTCACGCGGCTGCTCACCTGCACAGGCGAGCGTGGCGCTGACGCCGACGGTCGCATCGAGCGGCGCCATGGCGCGCGCGAGCACGGTGGCGTGAACCTCTTCGGCAGGCTGCACGACGGACCGATTGAGGAAGACCTCGAGCACCCGCCCGCCCGCCATGGCCACATCCGGAATGAGACTTCGCCACGCGCCATCGAAGGCGTTGGCGTCCGCATCTCGATACCGCCAGGCATCCATGGCTCCCGACACGAGGATGCGACCGTTCCCCGACGGCGCTGCGAGGACGACCGCTTCGCCGCGTACGCTTGCGAGGATCGCCAACTCGGCCCGCGCGCGCGGAAACACGAGCAGCTCGGACGCGCGCCACGCGCCGACCGGGACTGGTGCAGGCTCGAGCCGCTCGGTCATCGGTGACGGCAGCAGTCGCGCGATCGGACCGGTCGGCCGACGATCGGGCACAAGGATCAACGAGCCTCCGCGGACGCGGACGAATCGCTCCAGAAGGTTGACGTCCTGCGCCGACAGTTCTTCTGGCGCGCCGACGATCACCGCGGATGCCTCCGTCAGCGTCGTCTCGTCCAAGCGAAACGGCTCACCGCCGGTGACCTGCAGGCGCGGCCCCAGGCGCGCCACCACGCGCAGGGCGAGGCGGGGATCGCGCTCGATCGCGCGCCGCACGAACGTCGACGTCCACGTCGGCCTCGTGTCGTAGACGAGGACGTTGTACGGCGTCGTGCGCACCTCCACGCCGACGTTCGTCTGATCGTCACGGCTGTCACCGCGGGAGGCTCGAACCGATAGTTGGCGCACGCCGGCGGCCAGAGGCCACCACTCAACCGGAAGTGTGACGGGACCGTCGCCCGCCCACGTGTGCACGACGCGGCCGACCGGCACGTCCCCGTCGAATACATCGATCGTCGAGGTCTGCCCCGCCACTCCCAGGGCGGTAGCCTCGACCATCAGGCGCCCTACGGCGCTGGCGTACGAAGCAGCGGGTACAGCCACGCTCGCGATGGTGACGTGTGCATCCGTTCGAGCTGGGACGCGAACCGCGCCCACCAGGCGCGCCGCAACATCAACGACGTCACTGGGCCACCGATCGTCGCCGATCAGGACGCATGACTCTCCGGCACTGCAGACAGGGACTCCCGCTGCCTCGCTGACGTTCCTCAGGCGAATGTCGTACTCGCCCTGGAGCAGCTCGCGCACTCGTGCCGCCGACGTCAGGGCCGCGGGCTGGGTGCTGTTCAGCGCGAGCACGAGCGGCTCTCGGACGCGACGCGCGAGCGTGATCGCCGGGTCGATCGCGCCAAGCACCGCGATCAGCACGGCCACAGCACGCAGCACAGCACCGGGGGTCATCGTTTGCCCTCTTGCGCGACAGCATCCGCATATCGTCCGGCAGCGGGATCCCGGGCCACCCACGTGCGCGTCGGGAACAGCGCTTTGCGCGCGCGCTCCGCCAGCAGGCGCAGGGCTTCATCGATCGCGGCGCTTCGCTCGGCCTCCAACGCGGCCCCAGCCGACAGTCGCAGGGCCGCTTGCTGAATCTCGGCCGCGTTGGGATCGATGCTGGCGAACCGCACCGCCAGCGGCCCGAGCTCGCCAGACAGACGGCTGGCCGCGAGGTCACGAGCCAGCGCGTCGAACGTCTCGACATCCACGGCACGCCGGGCCGCCGTTCCCGGCCGGCGCCACGAGCGCGCGTCACTCAGGGTTCCAGTCAATCGTCGCGTCTGGTCGATCCGGGCGCGCTCCGGCATCGTGCGCAGGAGGTAGCGACGACGATCGAAGGCACGCTGCAGCGCCTTCAAGGCGGCACGCTCGAACACCAGCGCGGGTTCCGTCGCCGCGTCGTTGAGGCGGGCCTCGGCGCGCGACATCTCGCGAATCGCCGTCAGCAGCTCGACCTGTCCCTCGTTCTCGAATCGCCCCTCGGCAAGATCGTGCGAGTGCTCCGCCTCCTCGACTTCGTCCTGCACTTCCCCGCCGGTCATGAACACGAACTCGGCCCGGACCATGCGTTGTTCGACCGCCAGCAGTCGCGCCTGGTCTTCGAACTCGGCGCGCGAGAGCCGCGTCCGCTGCGCATGCAGGCGCTCGGTCTTGACGATGAGCATCTGCTGGCTCAGCGCCTGCCGATCCTTGTCTTCGGGCAGTGAGAAGCCTGCAGACGGAGCCGCCCCGAGCTTGCCGACTTCGAGCAGATACGCCTCGGAGCTCGACGGATCGCGCCCTGGACGCAGGTCGCGAGTCGTCGCCCGATACACGAGCGTGTCCCCCTCCTCCAGCTGCAGATCCTCGAGCGAGATCTCGCTCGTGGCATGCCACTGCCCGCGCTCGACCCGTTCGACACGCAGCGGCCAGTCGCCTTCCTGGAAGATGGTGCTCTCACCAGAGCCGAACACACGCGTGTAGCGGAGCGACAGCGCGTTCAACGCCAGATCGTCAGTGGCCTCGACCTCCACTTTCACGCGGCCTCGAGGCTCCGGGAACATCAGGTCGCGGGCCGGTTGGCGAATACGCACCACGGGCGCGGCGTCAGGCTTCACGAGCAGCGCCAGCAGCCGATCGGGAATCGTCGAAGCCCCCGCAAACCTCACGAGGAGAAACTGGGTCCGGTCGGCCGTCAGCTCCAGCCAGCCAACGTCACCGCTTCGCTGGAACGTGAGCGGCGCTCGACCTGTCTCGACGAGTTGCACGTCGGCCTCGACCGGCGCAACCTCGATTCGCACTCGGCTCCCCTCGAGGACCTCGACGCGACCGTGCTCAGCATCACGAGCCGTCGTGGGCGGCAGGGATGTGTACGGCGGCGGCGTGATCACCATGGTCACGTGCGGCTGCTGCACTTCCAGTCCTCGCGCGACATCGAGTGCCGGCGTCGACGCGGGAGTCGAAGCATCGACTCCGCCAATCCGCGCCCACACCAGAACAGCACCGAGTGCGAGCGTGACCGCCAAGGCCGATGCGCGACCAAGAGGCGCGACCGCTGAAGGCTGGACATCTGCAACGCGCGCAGCCGCCTGCCGGCGCAGCTCACTCTCGATCAGCGGGTGCACCGGTCGCGGCCTCTGCTCGAGCTCGACGATGGTCACGAGGAGGTTGTCGAGCACGGGTGCGCGCCGCTCTATCTCCGCCGCGACGGACATGGGCGTCAACCGACGGCGGCCTCGAATCGCGACGACAATTGCTGTCACCATGCCGGCAAGGGCTGCGATCGTCGAGACCTGCGGTCCGCGAAAGCCGAACGCCCTTGCCGCGACAACGAGAGCCCCGGCCAGGACCAAGCCGACGCCGATGGCCTCGAGCACGAGGATGCTCAGAAGCCGCCGTCGAACCGCGGCCACGAGCGCATGTGGCGCACGAGTCTCTTCGCGCCTCGAGGCGACCGGGCTTTCAGGCAACGAGCTCCTCCTCGCCAACCGCGTCCGCCCGTCCAGCCTGCGGAGGCTCCGCGCGACGCAGCAGCCACTCGGCCAGCAACAGCCCAAGCGCCAGGCCCCAGAACAGGCGGCGATCACCCTCGTCCTGTCTGACCGCATCGCTGGGTATTTGGCCAGAAGGTCGCGACCAGCGCGCGAGATCGGCCGCGGATGCGCGCCGGGGCTCACGAGGTGTAGTCGCATCGTCGAGCGTCTCAACCGCAATCCGACGCAGGGTCACGACCGCGTCGGCTCCGCTCGGTCGTTCCGCGAGGCGAATGATCCGTGCCCGATCGTCGGTCACCGACGGCTCCGCACCGCCGGGCCACACGACGATGACGCGGCGCGGCGCATCGACCACGATGCCCTCGTCGAGCAGCGCCGTCAGAGCGGCAGCGGCCACGCGTTGATCCTCGGGCGCCGCTCGTACCTCCAAAGGACCGGCAGCACC
The DNA here is from genome assembly GCA_036732565.1 of Vicinamibacterales bacterium. Taxonomy (GTDB): domain Bacteria; phylum Acidobacteriota; class Vicinamibacteria; order Vicinamibacterales; family UBA2999; genus JAIVJN01. The sequence goes on along the minus strand of DAINCF010000131.1, from coordinate 240 downwards.
AGCCGGGGTCCGCTCCGCTTTGCCCTCGACCACACTGTCACGTGGGTTCAGATGCACGCGCCGCTCCTCGACCACGGGACGTCGTTCGTGCAGTGTGAGGACGGGCACGGTGACGTCAACCACCGGCGTCATGTCGATGATCGGCAGAAATCGGATGCCTACGTACGCCGGCACCCGCGCCACATCGGCATCGTCCACCATCCCGTCGCGCAGGTCGCCAACAACCAGCAGCTCGCAGAC
>DAINCF010000130.1:0-15193 GCA_036732565.1 Vicinamibacterales bacterium | reverse complement strand
ATCGCCGTTCGCGTCCACGCGCACGCGCTCCATCTTCACGACCTTGGTCGTGGCCCGCGAATCGGCTCCGCGCGCGAGCAGCACCTCGATCACCGCGGCGCTGTTGCGCGCGGCGGCGAACATCAGCGCCGTCTGCGCATTCGTCACATCGACGGCGTTGACGTCGGCGCCGCCCTCCAGGAGCCGCGACACCGATGCGGCGTTGCCGGAGGCCGAGGCCACCATCAACACCGTCGTGCCGTTCTCGTTCGCCTCCGTGGCGCTCGCGCCGGCCCGCAACAGCGCGTCCACGACTGCCGCGTTGCCGTTGCGCGCGGCCATGAAGAGCGGCGACATCGCCCCGATGCGCGTGACAGCCTTGACGCTGGCGCCGGCCTTCAGCAGCACCGCCGTCGTCTCGGCGTCACCGTTGTGCGCGGCCCAGTGGAGGGCCGTCGTGCCATCGCCATCCGCGGCCTTGACGTCGACCCCTCGATCGACGAGCGCCTGCACGGCGGTGGCGTCGCGCTGCATGACGGCGTCGACGAGACGCGGATCGATGCCCGCGGCTGACGCGGTGGAGGCCAGGAGCGTGACGAGCAGGCAGACGTGAACGCCTGCGCGACGTATGGCGGTGCGCTGTAACGACGTCATATGGCTACCTCGCCCGTGCTGTCCCCCATCGACGGCTGATCCACGCCGAGCTTGCGCAGCATCGTCAGCAACACATTCGCGTAGGGCGTTTCATCCTTGCACTTGAGGTGCAGATTGCCTTTGACCTTGCCGTTGGCATGGCCCAGGAGGAGCACCGGCAGGCGCTTGTGCGCGTGCACGTTGGAGTCGCCCATCGGGCTGCCCCAGAGAATCAACGAGTGGTCGAGCAGGTTGCCGTCACCGTCCGGCGTGTTCCGCAGCTTCTCCAGGAAGTACGGGAACAGGCCCATGTGATAGACGTTGAGCTTGGCGTACTCGAAGATCCTCGACGGCACCGAGCCGTGATGCGACATCGTGTGGAACGGCGTCTTGAGGCCGCTCTCCGGGAACACACGATTGCTGGTGTCGCGGCTCATCTTGAACGAGGAGACGCGCGTCACCTCCGACGAGAACGCCAGCACCTGCAGATCGAACATCAACCGCACGTGCTCTTCCCACGAATCGGGCACGCCGATCGGCGCCGCCGGCAACTGGCGCTCGGCGCCGCTGGCGTTGTACTGCTCGATCTTCTCGATGCGCCGCTCGATTTCGCGAACGCTCTCCATGTAGGCGCTCAAGCGCTGGCGATCGCGATTGCCGAGATCGCGCTGCAGGCGTCCGATCTCGCGCGTGATGCCGTCCAGAATGCTCTTGTTGGCCTTTTGCCGCGCCGCGCGATCGGCGGGCGTGCCACCGTCGCCGAACAGGTTCTCGAACGCCATGCGTGGATCGATGGTCAGCGGCATCGGCGTCTCGGGCGATGACCAGCTGATCGGTCCCGAGTACACGCAGGCGTAGTTGAATCCGCACGCCCCCGCCTGGTCGACGTTCTCGATGCCGAGCTGCAGCGACGGCAGCGGCGTGTCCTGTCCGAACTGCTGGGCGTAGATCTGATCGATCGAGGTCCCGGCGACGACATCGGAGCCTTCGGTCTGCTTGGGATGGGCCGCGGTCAGGAAGCAGGCGCTGGAGCGGAAGTGATCGGCGCCCTCCTCGGCGGCGGACCAGGCTTCGGCGGCGCGGAGATCCGTCTGCGTGACGATGGTGAGGTACTCGCGGAACGGCTCCAGCGGCTGGAGAATCATCGTGAAGTCGAAATCGGCGCCCTCGGTCGTCGGCATCCAGTAGTTCTTGTCGATGCCGTCCTGGGTGCTGCCCGCCGAGCCGTGGACCATCTCGATGCAGCACAGCCGCGTGCGCGGAGCGGCTGCCGTCCGGGCGAGGACCGTGCCCGCCGGCACCATCGCGTCGAGAAACGGCAGCGCCACCGTGGCGCCCATCCCTCGCAGCACTTCCCGCCGAGACAGATGCCTCTTGGTAATGAACATCCTGACTCCATCCGGGCCGCCCTCAAGGGCGGCCCTACAGTCTTCGTGGCGGCCGGCCTTCAGGCCGGCCGACCTATTTGTCTTCGACGGTCGTCACGACATCATCGGCCCGCCGCATCTGGAACGGGACGCTTTTCACGATGCCCAGCACGAACGTGGAGAACGTGAAGTTGTTGGCGGCCGCCTCCCGCACCACCTGTCGTACCGCGGGCATGTCGCGATGATCGACGAGACGACCGAGCCCGTACGCCAGCAGGTTCTCGGTGAAGCTCGTGATGAACGAGTCCTTGTGATTCAGGATCGATGTCCGCAGGCTGACGGGGCCGTCCAGCGGCGAGCCGTCGTAGAGCTGCCCGCTGGGATCCACGCGCGCGCCGCTGTCGTGCGAGCGCCACAAGCCGATCGCGCTGAAGTTCTCGAGCGACAACCCGATGGGATCCATCATGTTGTGGCACGACGAGCACGCCGGGCTCTTGCGATGCTGGGCCAGCCGTTCGCGGACCGGCAACTGCTTCTGGTTCTCGACATTCTCCATCAACGGTGGCACGTCCGCCGGCGGCGGCGGCGGCGCGACGCCGAGCAGCACCTCCATCACGTACTTCCCGCGCACGACCGGCGACGTTCGGGTCGCCAGCGATGTGAGCGTCAGCACGCTGCTGTGCCCGAGCAACCCGAAACGATTCGGATCCGTCACCGGCACGCGCCGGAACGTGCTGCCCTGGATGTTGGGGATGCCGTAGTGCTTCGCGAGCAGCTCGTCGACGAAGGTGTAGTCGGCGGTGAGCAGATCGAGGATGTTCCTGTCCTCGCGCATGATGCTGTCGAAGAGCAGCTTCGTCTCGCGGGTCATCGACTGCCCGAGGTTGCGCGTGAAGTTCGGGTACAGGCCGCCGTCCGGATCGGCTTCCTTGACCGACTGCAGGCGCAGCCACTGGAACGCAAAGTTGTCGACCAGTGCCGCCGATCGACGATCCGCCAGCATCCGCCGGACTTCGCGCTCGAGCGTGACGGGGTCCTTCAGTTTGCCCTGCGACGCCAACGCGACGAGCGGCTCGTCTGGTCCGCTGCTCCAGAGGAAATACGAGAGCCGCGCGGCAAGGTCGACATCGTCGACGCGGAAGTTGGCGCCGGCTTTCACATTGCTCGGCGCGCGCTCGAAGCGGAAGACGAACTTCGGGTTGGCGATGATGGCCTGAACGGCGCGCTGAATGCCGCCCTCGAAGCCGCCGTCGACCCTGCCCTCTTTGTAGTAGCGGAACAGGAACTCCGTGTCTTCGTCGGTCAGCGGACGACGGAACGCCTGGCGCCCGAGGCGCGCGATGATGCTTTGCGCGCACGAACTCTCATCCTGCGTCGACGTCGGCCGGCAGGTGAAGATGCGCTGGCGACTTGGCGTCTCGGAGAGACCGGCCACGCTGAAAGGGCCCGCGACGGTCATCGACAGCAGATGCGGCAACGCGATCAGCCCGGGCACGCCGGCGCTGATGTCGATCATCGATTGCTCGATCTGGCGGAACTGATCCTCCGTCGGACCGTCGAACTTGGCGATGAACGCCGCCGACACGCGATGCGGGCCGGCCGTAATCGTGGCGCGCGGCGTCGTCAGGAGATTTTTCGTCTCGGGAATATTGGGGTCGATGGTGAAGAGCGCGACCCGGGCGCCGTCGACCGACAGCTCGATCTGCTGTCCCTGCAGGTTCGCGGGCAGGTTCTGCCCGTACAACGTCTCGAGGTAGTCGTAATAGAACGCGAGCTTGAACTCATACTCGCCGTCGACGGGAAACTGATGGACGACCGAGGTGCCGCCGCGCGTGCCCCACGGCGCGCCCTCGACGTGGCGCATCTGGTTCACGACCTTCGGCACCTTGTACATCGTCATCGCCGGCGTGACCTGGCGATCGCCGACAGCTTCGCGGCTGATGCGGCTGGCCGCGCGCACGTAGCCCTGGACCAGCGCGGGCGTGATCGACAGCGCGTTCGACATGTTGTCGAAGCCGCGTCCCAACTCGTCGGGCGGCAACAGCGACGACACATCGACGTCGAGGCCCAGGAGATCTCGAATCGAGTTGCGGTACTCGGTGCGGTTGACGCGATGCAGCTCGGGCGCGCCGGCATACGGACGCGCCGCCGCGCTCATGTCGATGGCCGTCTCCATCGCGGAGGCGAGCGCGTGGGCATCTGCTCGATCGGGACGTGGCGCACCGGCGGGCGGCATCAACCCCGCGCGCAACCGGCGGATGACCTTTTCGGAGGCGTCGGCGTTCTGCGCCGGGTCGGCCAGATCGATGGTCGACCAGGCGAACCCCCCGGCCGGGCGTCGATCGTTGTGACACCCGGCGCAGTACTTGTCGACGAGCGCTTGCTGCGCCCCGCGTGACGGAGGACTGGCTGCCTGGGCAAAGGCATTCCCGGACGCGCAGACCACGAGGCCCACACCCAGAGCGAGGGCTTTCATGAAGTCCTTTCTCGTGCCGGCCATAGCCGCCAAAGCCTGTGGCAACGGCGGCAAACGCGCGAATTATAAGGCTTTCTTATCGATAAGGACGGCTGGAAACAAAAAATGACAATCGCCTGAGACTTCGGACCTGAGACCTGGGCCCTGGGCCCGCGGCCAGTGCCTTTCCGAGGCCGCAAGTCTCAGGTCCCAGGGCCTGAGCCTCTGGTGCACTAGGATCGTCTTATGCGTCTAGCCAAGCTGGCGGTTGCCAGCGTCAGCCCGACCGTCGGGGCGGTGCGGAGCAACGTCGATCGGTTGATTGCCCTAGCCAAGGACATGGCAGCCGAGGACGTCACCTTGGCCACATTTCCCGAACAGGTGATCGGTGGGTATCCGCCGGAAGATCTCGTGCAGTGGCGGGGGTTCCTGGAGGGCCAGCGCCGAGAGCTCCAGCGCTTTGCCGAGGCGACGCAAGACACCGCGACGGTCCACGTGCTGGGCATGGCGGTCGCGGTGGGCGGGCAGTTGTTCAATACCGCGGCCATCGTGCATCGCGGACGCGTCCGCGGCCTGGTTCCCAAGGAGAAGCTGCCGACTTACAACGTGTTCTACGAGGGCCGAACCTTCTCGCACGGCGGCGCCGGGCTGGCGCTGGAGGCCTTCGGAGTGCCGCTCGGCGACTACATCTTCCAATTCGACATCGGCACGATCGCCATCGAGGTGTGCGAGGACGCGTGGTCGCCCGACGGGCCGATGCGACGCCGTTGCTATTCGGGCGCGGAGATTGTGGTCAACGTGTCGTGCTCGCCGTATCGCATGGGCATCGACGCGACGCGGCGCGAGATGCTGGCGACGCGCGCGGCCGACAATCAGGCGGTGCTGCTCTACGCGAACGCCGTCGGCGGACAGGACGGCCTGGTGTACGACGGTGGCGGCTTCGTCTTCCAGAATGGCCGCCTGGTCCTGGACGCGCCGCGGTTTCGCGAGGGCTGGTGGTCGGCGGTCGTCGACGTCGATCGCACGCGCCGGCTCCGCATGGAGAACACGACGTGGCGCACCGACTGCGAGGCGTTCAGGCTCGAACAGGTCAACGTACCGGCGCTGAAGGTCACCGAGCCGACGGCCGACGCGTCGCGGCTCGTCTTCCCTGCGCCCGAGGGCGGCAGCTTCTTCCTTCCGGCGCCGGAAGCGCCATCCGCGCACGCACGCGATCGGGCGCTCGACGATCTGTTCGAAGCGCTCGCGCTGGGCGTCAAGAGCTACTACCAGAAGACCGGGGCCTTCCGATCCTTGGGCATCGCGCTCTCGGGGGGCCGCGACTCGATGCTGACGTTGCTCGTCGCGTGGCGAGCTGCGCAGCTGCTCGCCGACTGCGCCGGCGGGTCCACCGAGAAGGCGGGCATGCTCATCACCGCGTTCTACATGCCCAGCCGCCACTCGCAGGCGGGCACACGCACGGCGGCGCACACGCTCGCGCAGGAGCTCGGTGTCAGCCTCCGCGTGGTGCCGATTGACGAGGCCTACGATCGCGAGCTGCAGGTCACGCGCCAGATGCTCGGCGGCGACGAGCCGAGCGAGCTGACGCGGCAGAACGTGCAGGCGCGCTTACGCGGGCAGCGGATGTGGAACTGGGCGAACTCTTCGGGCGCGCTGTTCCTGCAGACCGGCGACATGAGCGAAAAGGCCGTCGGGTACACCACGATGGGCGGCGACCTCGAGGGAGCGCTCTCGGTGATCGCAAACGTCCCGAAGACCGTAGTCATTGCGCTACTCGAACGGCTGCACGTGCGCTTCCATTTCGAAGGCATCGCGCAAACGCTGGTGACCGACCCGGGACCGGAGCTGGCCGACGCGCAGGTGGCCGAGCGGGAGCTCATGCCGTTTCCGATCCTCGATGCCTGCCTGCATCTCTATGCCAGCGAGAAAATGAACCCCGACGAGATCTCGGCCGCGCTGGGCGGACTCTTCCCCGCTCTCGCCGAAGCCGATCGCACGCGGTGGGCGCATCAGTTCGCCACGCTGTTCACGCGCTCGATCTACAAGTGGGTCCAGTCGCCCCTGGCCCTGCACGTCGGATCCCTCGACCTCGATCGCGAACGCGCGCTGCAGATGCCGGTGGTTCAAAAAACGGAGTGGCAGTGATGGCATTTGGTGATCTGTCGATCTGGTGATTTGGTGATTTGGTGATCGCCAGATCACTAGATGCTTGCGGTGTCGCTGCTCGCTGCTCGCAGTCTGCTGTGTTTGTAACCGTAGACGGCGTACACCACCAGCCCTATCGCCATCCAAATCAGCAGCCGCTGCCACGTCGCCCACGGGAGGCTGGCCATCAGCGCCAGCGACACGAATACGGACGCCGCGGGCAGCCACGGCACCGCCGGCACTCGAAACGGCCGTTCGAGATCGGGACGCTGACGACGCAGCACAATCACACCGATCGATACGACGACGAACGCGAACAACGTGCCGATGCTGACGAGCTCGCCGAGCACCGTGATGGGCGTGAAGCCCGAGGCGAGCGCGACGATGACGCCGGTGATGATGGTCGTGACGTGCGGCGTGCGAAAGCGTGGATGAATGGCCGCCGCCCAGGGTGGCAAGAGCCCATCCTGCGCCATCGACATGAAGATCCGGGGCTGCGCCACCATGTGCACGAGGATCGTCGACGACAGCCCGGCGATGGCGCCCAACTTCACCACCATCGGCAGGACGTCGGCGATGGTCTGCCACGATGACCCGGCCGCCTTGACGCGAGCGGCATCGACGGCCAACGCCATCGGCGCGGGCACGCCCAGTTGTTGATACGGCACCAGGCCCACCATGACGCCCGACACCAGCACGTAGAGCACGGTGCAGATGGCCAGCGACGCGAAGATCCCGATCGGCAGATCCCGCTGCGGGTGCTTCGTCTCTTGCGCCGCCGTCGACACGGCGTCGAAGCCGATGTAGGCAAAGAAAATCACGCCCGCCCCGCGGAGCACGCCGCTCCAGCCGAACTCCCCGAACGTCCCCGTGTTGGCTGGCATGAACGGCCGCCAATAGTCTGCGGTCACGAACAGCCCGCCGACGCCGATGATGAGCAGCACGACCGCGACCTTCACGCACACGATGAACGCGTTGACGCGAGCCGACTCTTCGATGCCGATCACCAGCAGCATCGTCACCAACACCGACACCAGAACTGCCGGAAGGTTGAAGATGGCCGTGGCCGCGGTGCCATCCGCGAGCATGACGGTGGTGCCTGGCGCGGCGCTCAGGAGCGCCGGAAACTGGATGCCGAAGTCGGCGAGCAGGCTCACGACGTACCCGGACCAGCCAACTGCGACAGTCGCGGCGCCGAGCCCGTATTCCAGCACCAGGTCCCAGCCGATGATCCAGGCCGTAAGCTCGCCGAGGGTGGCGTAGCCATAGGTGTAGGCAGAGCCCGAGACCGGCACGGTCGAGGCAAACTCCGCATAGCACAGCGCGGCCAAAGCGCTGACCACTCCCGCGACCACCATCGACAGCACGATCGCCGGACCCGAATGCATCGCCGCGGCCTGGCCGGTGAGGACGAAAATGCCGGTCCCGATGATGGCGCCGATCCCCAGCATGGTGAGATCGACCGCTCCAAGCACCCGCTTCAGTCCTGTATCGTGTCCGCTCGCTGCCCTGATGGCGTCCACGGACTTGGTGATGAATAGCGACACGCGCACCTCCATGCTGGAGCGTGCGCGTCGCGCGGGGCGGAAGTCCTGAAGATGCGCGGAAGAAATCCGAAGGTTCTCGGAAGGCCGCAGCTTGTACAATTTCCGCTGTTGATCTCGATATTGCGTTGGGTGCGCGCCGCGGAGGGGGCCTGGGCGTTCGCGGTCCTGGCCTGGCTGACGTGGCTCTTCCAGTTGCCGGCCCGCCCCTCGGCGTGGCTGGTCTTCCTCTCAGGACTCCCGCTGGGCGCCGCGTTGTCGCTGCTGATGGCCAGGCGGCGCGGCGAGCCGTGGATCGCATTCGTCCGCGCGACCGCCGATGTGCATGCCGTCACGGCGCTGCTGTTGGCGAGCCTGGGCGTGCAGTTCGCGAGCGGCCACGGCATCTCGACCGACGGCGTCGTCTACTTCTCTCAACTGCGCAGCGCGTTCTTCGACCACGACCTGGACGTGGCGCGCGAGTTCGAAGTGCTCAATCAGCCGCTGCGCCCGAACCACATCGTGCCGATGGGACCGACGATCTTCTGGGCGCCACTCTACGCACTCGTGGCGGTCATCGACTGGGCCGGTCGCGCCCTCGGCGCGTGGCCCGCGCCCTCGGATCCGACAACGCTCGGCCTCGGCTTGCCCTACATCCGGGCCGCGCTGGTGACGTCGTTCGCCATCGGCGCCGCCGGGCTCTTGGTCCTGCTCCAGCACTTACGGCGCGAATTCGGCAAGGGGCTCGCCGTCGCAACGACGGTGCTGATCTTCGGCGCGACGACGTTGTTCTGGTACATGGTTTACGAGGCGTCCATGACGCACGCGGCCTCGTTCGGCCTGGTCGCGTTCTTCGTCATCCTCGTCACACGCTGGGTGCCGCACGCGTTGACGACGCGCCGCGCGATCCTTCTTGGGCTGGTGTTGGGGCTGGCGTTCCTCGCCCGGCCGCAAGAGGCGTTGTTCGCGCTCTTTCCCGCGTGGCTGGTGCTCACGGGCCCGGGCGAGCTTCGCGAGCGCGTGATGAACACGTGGCACCTGGCCCGTTGGGCGCTCGTCGGCGCGCTGCCATGGCTCCTGCTCCAGTCGGTACACACCACGCTGCTCTTCGCCCGCGAGCGGTATACGGTCTTCGGTCAGAGCGGCTACCTGCGACTGCTCGACTCGCGATGGGTCGACACGTTGTTCTCGTCGTGGCACGGCTTCTTCTCGTGGACGCCGATCGCCTACATCGCCGTGATCGGCACGATCATCTATTTATGGCGCAACTGGCGGTGGGCGTCCTGCACGCTGGCGCTGCTCCTCGTGATGGCGTGGCTCAACGGCTCGACCGCGGACTGGTCGGCCGGCTGGGCGTTCGGTGGCCGACGCTTCACCAGCCTGCTCGTCATGTTGGCGCCGGGTTTGGCGGCCGTGCTCGATGTCTCGCTTCGGCGTCCCGCCCTCCTGCTGGCACCGGCCATCCTCGTCGCGCTGCTCTGGAATCACTGGCTGATGGTGCAGTACACGATTGGCTTGCTGCCCAAGGATCAACCCGTCGACTTCGCGCAGATGGTCCGCCAGCAGGCGGACGTGCACACCCGCTATCCGTACTTCTACCCGTTCGCGTTCCCGGCCAACGTATGGTTCGCGTGGCGCGAGGGGCTGCCGGTCAATCGGTATGCGTTGCTCGCGCCGGAGCCGAACCGCAGCGCGATGGACGTGGAGTTCGATCGCCGCTCGGACCGCTATCTCCTCGGTGGCTGGGACGCCCCCGGCGGCGACGATTGGGGGCCATGCTGGTGGATCGGCGGGACGCCGGCGATGCTTGCCGTGCCGCTCGACCTGCCGACCGACCGTCCGATCACCGTCGAGATCACCGCGCGCACGCGCGCCGATGACCCACCGATGCGTGCGCAGATGCTGCTGGAGGTGAACGGGACGACCATCGGCGAACTGACGGCCGAGCCCGATCGGCCCACCACCACGAGGCTGACCATCCCGCCGATCCGCGGCGGCCGTCCCTGGCGCCGCGGCTTCAACAAGATCGCGTTCCGCTACACCAGCGTGGCGCGGGTCGACCCCAGCGATCAGCGTCCACCGGGATCCCTGGCTCAGCAAGTCGGCGCGCGGACGTGGCCTATCGCCGTCTACCGACTGCGAATCTCATCCGATCAAGATCAGTAGGCCAACCCAGTCGCGATAAATATCTCGACCTAACAAGACTTCAGTCTGGCCTCCGGGTTATTGGCCGAGAGCCCTAAGTGGCTCGACACTTGCTCGCCGTTGCGCGCGATGACCCATGTCCGCGCGTCGTTCACGGCGGTATCCATCACTACCCGCGTCCTCGCCATCGTCGCAGTCATCACGACGCTTGGCGCCTCGTCCGCGGCGCAATCGCCCACGCTCGGAGCACCGGTCGATCTGCAAGCCGTCGTCGAAGGATTTCAGGTGACGTTGTCTTGGGAACCGCCAGTCGGCGACCTTCCGATGAGTGGCTACATCCTGGAAGCGGGCTCGGCACCTGGGCTTGCGAACCTCGGACGCATGGACATGAGCGTGGACACTCACGGTTTGAGCGTGCCAGCCCCTGCGGGCACCTACTTCATCCGCATCAGAGGCAAGAACGGCACGGCGGTCGGCCCAGCCTCCAACGAGATCGTGGTCGCTGTTCCCGCAGGATGCGACGCGCTGACCGCACCAACGGGTCTTCGCGCCAACGTGACCGGAGCGTTCGTGTCGTTGGTGTGGTCGAGTGTCGGCGGCGCCACGAGTTACATTCTGGAAGCGGGGGCGGCTCCAGGCCTGTCGAACCTGGCCACCGTGGATACCCAGTCCGCCATCCCGGCCCTCGACACCACCGCACCGGACGGCCTGTATCACGTGCGCGTGCGAGCACGGAATGCGTGCGGCGTGGGACCGCCGTCCAACGACGCGGTGATCACAGTTGACAGCTGCGCCACTCCTCCAGCGCCCTCAGAGTTGACCGTCTCGGTCAACGGCACGATCGTCGCGCTTCAATGGAGCGGGCTCGCGCTGCCGACGATCGCGTACGTCCTGGAAGTAGGCACCACACCGGGTGGAGTCGAGCTCGGCCAGCACGAGGTCGGCTCCGCCACATCGCTGACGGCGACCACGCCGCTTGGCACGTACTACCTTCGCGTGCGCGCTCGCAGCGCGTGTGGCCTCGGGCGCCCTTCGAACGAAGTCATCGCGAGGGTCGGCCCGACAGAACCGCCGCCACCACCATCGGCCCCCTGGTTGAAAGAGGTGAATGCGTGGCGCGCGCATGCGGGTTTGCCTCCGGTCACCGAAAACCCGATCTGGAGCGAAGGCGACGTGCTCCATGGGCGGTACTCGGTGAAAGAAGACATCCTCGAGCACGACGAGCTCACGACGAGTCCGTGGTTCACAACGGCCGGACGCGACGCGGCAAAGGCCAGCAATGGCGCTGGAAATGGCGCAGCCAACGCACCGGACTCCTTCGCGATCGAGGCCTGGGTCCAGGCGCCCTTCCACGCGGTCGGCATGTTCGATCCTCAGCTGCGTCGAGTTGGATACGGTTCGTATCGTGAAGCAGACGAGGTGGGGCTCCAGATGAGCGGCTGGCTCGACGTGCTCCGCGGACTGGGCGCGGCGCCGCCGACAACGACGTATCCGATCTTCTTTCCAGCGAACGGAACGGTGATTCCGATTCCAAACGCGGAGATCTGTCCGAGAGGATTCGCGTGCTTCTGGGGTGAGACGCCCAGCCCACTCACACACTGTCCGGGGTATGCGGGTCGAGCCGGCCTACCGCTGATCGTCCAGTTTGCACCTGGGACGACGCCGGTGGTCACCGCGTCGACGTTGACGCTTGGGGACGCCCCCTTGGAGCATTGCGTGATGACGGGAGCAACGTACGCGAATCCAAATGCCACGGGTCAAGCGACCGGCCGCAGCATCCTGGCGTTCAGGCGCGCCGTGGTCATCGTGCCGAAGCAGCCGCTTCCCGCCAACTCGACATACGTGGCGTCACTCACGGTCGGGGGCCACACACATACCTGGTCGTTCAGCATCGGCCCCGCGCCCGTGTTCGACGGGCCGGCTCCCGCCTGGGCCATCCAGGCGGTCCCGCCCTCGCTGACGGCGCCGAAGCGCGATCAGTAAGGCCGATCTACAATCGCCCATGACCTTCGCCTTCGGGCCCTTCAGGTTCGAGGCATCGCAAGGGCTGTCGCGGCACGGCGTCGACGTCCCGTTGCCGCCGCGGGCTCTGGGTGTGCTCGCCGTGCTACTCGAGCATGCTGGCACGGTCGTGTCGAAGCAGATCCTGATGGACGCGTCGTGGCGCGACACGTTCGTGACCGAAGCGTCCTTGCTGGAGGCCGTGCGCTTGCTGCGAGAAGCGCTCGGCGACGATCGCCAGCGTCCCACCTACATCCAGACAGTGCATCGACGAGGGTATCGATTCCTTGCCGACGTCGAGATCGTCTCGGCCGAGGAGCGGTCGCGGCCGATCCACGATCGGCCCGAGTGGCGGCCGCTGCTCGTCAGCGGCCTCGCGGCGGTTGCGGCCATGGTCGGCATCGCCATCGTCTTCGCGCTGTTCGGCCAGCGTCCAGCGGCGCCGCGGCCGACGTTGCGGTTCACGATCACGCTGCCGGCCGACGCCGTCATCGATCCGCTGCGCGGGTCGGTCGCCATCTCCGACGATGGCAGCCGGCTGGTCTATGCGGCGATCCATCACGGCCGTCCCCGTCTCTTCCTCCGCACGATCGATCGCGATTCGCCGACGCTCATCGAGGGGTCGGACGAGGCCGCGGACCCGTTCTTCTCGCCAGACGGCCAGTGGGTGGGCTTCTTCGCACACGGCAGCCTGAAAAAGCTGCGGATCGAGGGTGGGCGTCCCGTCGTGTTGACGGCCGCGCGCGCTGGCGCCGGCGCGACATGGCTCCGTGACGGCACGATCATCTTCGGCGGCGGGCCCGGCGGTGGGCTGGCGCGCGTGTCCGACGAAGGCGGCGAGCCTGGCGAGCCGGTCGTGCTGGCCCAACCACTCTCCGGCTCGCGTGAAGTGCGTTATGGCTGGCCCGACGCGCTGCCGGACAACCGTACGGTGTTGTTCACGGCGCTCAGCCTCGGCGACAGTCAGGTGATGGCGCTCGATCTGACCACTGGCGGGCGCACGCTCGTCGCCGACGCCGCGGCCTTCGGGAAATACTCACCCACCGGCCACCTGGTGTTCGAGCGTCGCGGTCGTCTCGAAGCCGCGCCGTTCTCGGTCAGCGACCGCCGGATTCAATCGACGCCGCGTCCGATTCTTCGCGATGTCGCGACAGGACGCGCCACGGAGGGACCGCGGTTCGCGTTCTCGCCGAGCGGATCCCTCGTCTACGTGCCGAATCAGTCACCCGATGGGGACGATCGCCTCCACTGGCTCGACGCCAGCGGCCGACTCGAACCCATTCCGCTGCCACCCGCGCCGCTGGCCGCCGTCGAGATGGCGGCCGATCTCAGCAAGCTGGCACTGGTCATCGACGGCGATCGCGGTCCGGACGTGTGGCTCGGCGATCTCACGCGCGGCTCAGTCAGTCGCTGGAATCTCGAGGGCCCCGGTGTCAGTCCCACGTGGCGTCCGAACGGGCTCGAGATCGCGTTCGCCTATAGCAAGGCGGGGCCGTTCAATATCTTCGTCCGTCCGATCGACGGCGCCGGCCCCATTGAAGCGCTGCTCGAGAGTCCCTGGAACCAACTGCCGACGTCGTGGTCGCCCGACGGCGGGCGGCTCGCGTTCACCGAATACCACCCGCTCACCGGTGCCGATGTATGGCTCGTGGACGTCGAGACGCGCGAGCGCACCCCAATCGTGCGCTCGCTCTTCGACGAGTCCCACGCGCGCTTCTCACCCGACGGGCGATGGCTGGCGTACATGTCGAACGACTCCGGCCGATGGGAGGTGTTCGTCAGGCCAGCGGACGGCACCGGCGCCCGCGTGCAGGTGTCGACGAATGGAGGTGCCTGGCCCTGTTGGTCCTCGGACGGTCGCGCCCTGTACTTCACCGCCGCGGATCGCACACTGGTCGCCGCCGTGCGTGGCGGGCCGACGCTCTCGATCGCCTCTCCACTGCCGCTGACCGCGCGCGACGATCTGCAGCTCGCCGGCGGGCGCGCCGGCGTGGATCGCGTACTGGTCCGTCAGGGTGGGCCCACACCCCTGCGCCGCGAGCTCCGCGTCGTCATCGAGTGGTTCACCGAGTTGACGCGTCTGGTCCGGCGACCGGCGTGATCCGCGTCGACGACCTCGACGATCCTCGCCTCTCGAACTATCGCTTCGTGGCGCAACCCGCCGAGCTGGAACGCCGCGGATGGCTCGTGGCGGAAGGCCGGCTCGTCCTGCCCCGTCTTCTCGACGCGCCGCGCATCCGTACGCAGTCGATTCTTCTGTCGACAGTCGCCTGGCAGGCGATGCAACCGGCACTCGATGCCCGCCGGTTCGACGCGCCGATTTACGTCGCGCCGCAGGAGGCGCTGAGTGCGGTCGTCGGATTCAATATGCATCGCGGGTGCCTGGCTCTGGCCGAACGTCCTACTCTGCCAACGCTGACCGATGTCGACCTGCGCGCGTGTCCTCGGGTGTTGGTCCTCGAAGGCGTCAACAACCCGGACAACATCGGAGGGCTGTTCAGAAACGCCGCGGCGTTCGGCGTGGACCTCGTCGTGCTGGGGCCTCGTTGCAGCGATCCGTTCTATCGCAAGGCGATTCGCACGTCGATGGGCGCAACCCTTCACGTTCCGATCGCGAGTGCAGGGCCGTGGCCCGACGCCATCGATCGGCTCCGCGCCGCTGGCCTCCAGACGATCGCGCTGACGCCATCCCCCGAGGCCACGCCACTCAAGTCGATTGCCGCCAGCACGTCTGGCATCGCGCTGCTGTTGGGCGCGGAAGGCGACGGCCTCTCTGGTGACGCGCTCCGCGCCACCGACGTCCGCGTCCGGATCGAGATGGTGCCGTCGGTCAACTCCCTGAACGTGGCCACCGCCGCCGCGATCGCGCTGCATCACTTCCTGGCACGCAAGGCGGGTGCGGCGCGAGATTGTACGTAGCGCAGGCCTTCAGGCCTGCCCTCACG
>DAINCF010000129.1:0-15226 GCA_036732565.1 Vicinamibacterales bacterium | reverse complement strand
GGCGCATCATCCGCCAGCTCCTCACCGAGAGCGTGGTGCTGTCGGCAATCGGCGGTGTCCTGGGCGTGGGCGTCGGCGCGGCGATCGTGACCGTGGCACCAACGATGATCCCCCCGGGACTGCTCCCGGCGACGGTCACGCTCACCTTCGACATCCGCGTGATGGCGTTCTGCGGAGTGACGGCCCTCGTCGTCGGACTGCTGTTTGGATTGGCTCCGGCATGGCGGGCCACCGGATTCTCGTCTGCGCAGGTGAGGGCGTCCGACACCCGATCCGTCACGGGGCGCGGTGGACGCGTTCGGAGCCTGCTGGTCATCGGCGAGGTCGCCGCCGCCGTGCTGCTCCTCTTCGGTGCGGGGCTCCTGCTGCGCACGCTGCTGGCGGTGCAGAACGTCGATCGCGGCTACCGTGCTGACGGTGCGCTGACCATGATGGTCGATCCGCTCGGGTCGCGGTATCCGACGACCGCATCGCTGCTGCAGTTCTTCGAGGCGGTGGAGCACGAAGTCAGGGCCCTGCCTGGAGTACGCGACGTCGCCTGGGCGAGCACGCTGCCAATGGGACCTTCCTATGCCGGTCGATCGTTCTTCGACATCGTCGGCGATCCGCCGCCCAGCGAGAGCCAGCGGCCAACGGCCGACTATCAGATCGTGAGCCCCACGTACTTCCGTGCGTTGGATCTTCCGGTCGTGGCTGGCCGGGGCTTCGACGACCGCGACACGGCCGACAACGTCGCCGCCTGCATCGTGAACGAAGCCTTCGTGCGCGGCTATCTGCAAGGCCGATCGCCGATCGGCCTGCGTGTCGCGCTCCGACCCAGCGGCTCCGGGCAAGCGAAGCCCGTCGTGAGGGAGATCGTGGGTGTCGCGCGCCAGGTGAAAGGGCGCCCCGACGAAACCGAGGAGCTCGTGCAGATTTACGTCCCGATGGCGCAGAACGCCCTCGATGACATGTTCATGGTCGTGCGCCCCTCATCTGGGCGCGCCGATGCGCTGGCCCCTTCGGTCCGCGCCGCGATCGGTCGGGTCGACAAGGAGCAGTTGGTGAGCGTCCGGGGCGTGATGACGCTCGAGGACCTCGCGTGGAACGCGACCGCGCGCCATCGGTTTCGGGCGCTGATGGTGACGACGTTCGCCGCGCTGGCGCTGCTGCTGGCCATGGTGGGCGTGTTCGGCATCCTCGCCTACTCCGTCCAGCAGCGCACGCGGGATTTCGGCGTGCGGCGAGCGCTCGGCGCCACGACGAGCGACGTGCTTCGCCTCGTGGTCGGAAGCGCCCTTCGTGTGATTGCCGCCGGCGTGATTGTCGGGCTCGTGCTCTCAACCGTCCTGAGCCGGTGGCTCGATTCGATGCTGTTCGGCGTCCAGCCCCTGGACCCGCTGACGTTCGCGGCTGTGGCAATCCTTCTGGCGCTGACCGCCGCGGTAGCCACGGCCGCCCCTGCCTTGCGCGCAGCCCGCGTCGATCCCGCCGTCGCCCTGCGCGGCGACTGAACCCTCCACGAGGTTCCGCACAACCGTTCCTCCCGAGGGTTCCGCACGGCCGTTCCACACGCTGGTTCGGTTCGACGCAGGTTCCCAACGAGGGGAACTATCGTGAGGCACCATCGTCGGGAACCGTTGTGCGGAACCATTGTGTGGAACGATTGGATATTTGCTTAGCGGTAAGTATAATGAAGCCATGCAGATCAGCCAGATGGCCCAGGCATTGGGACGGCGCGGGGGACAGGCGCGGGCGCGGCGACTGCCCGCCGAGGAACGGAAGCGGATTGCGCGCCTTGGGGCAGACGCTCGCCAGCGGTCGCTCGAGGCGGCCCGGCGCGTGTCCACGAACCTTCGGTATGCGGCGATCGTCCTCGAGTTTCAGGGAAGACCGCTCGCGGTCGCCCGGGTGAAAGACTGCAAAGGCCCTTTGCCGGGAATTTACCCGGACAGGGCGTGACATGGTCGACCCACAAATCGACATCGATGACGTGGGGGCGGTCGTCAGGTCTTTGACCGATCTCGGCTTTGATCCCATCCTCGTGGGCGGGATGGCGCTCGTGCTGATCGGATCGCGAAGAGTTACTGTCGACTTCGACTTCGTGGTCAATCAGCCTGGCGACCGACTCCAGAGCCTCGTCGACGCTTTGTACGATAGGGAATTCGAGCTGGCATCACGCGTAAACGACGATGGCGACGTGACCGCCACGATCGACAACCGGAAAGTGGCGGCGATCCGGATTCGTCTCGATGGGCCCGCCAGCGTGTACTTCTTCAAGCAAGAGACCGGACTCCGGATCGATCTCCTGTTCGACTTCCCCATCCCAGCAGCGACCCTCGCCGAGCACGCCACACGCATCAAGATCCGCTCATACGTCTTTCGATTCGCGTCCGAGCCGGATCTCCTGAAGTTGAAGAAGATCGCCCACGCCGCGCGCTCCGCCCCCGGCGATGCCCAGGATATCGCCTTCCTCGAAGCACGGCGCAAAGGTGCGTCGCGAGAGCTTCGTCGTCAGTTGCCAGATCGTACGTAGCGCAGGCCTTTAGGCCTGCCCAACGCGGCTGGTGCGCAGCTGGCGCCGCCAGGCAGGCCTGAAGGCCTGCGCTACGTACCGCATTTTCGCAACGCGGTAACGTAGGGCACGAGAGTCGAATCCCATCTACACTCTGCGCATGCGCACCTTCATTGGCATCGTCGTCGCAACCATGACGTCGCTCGTGGCGCAGGGGCCGCCGCCTCAGACCATCGCGTTCAATCGTGTCTTCCCCAATGCCGGTCAGATCGGGCTGTTCATCGCCGGCGCCGATGGCAACGACGAACGGCCCTTGCTCGCACAGCCCAACGTCGACTACGACCCGGTATGGTCACCCGACGGCGCGTCGATCGTCTTCACATCCGAACGAGCCGGGTCTGCAGACCTGTTTCGCGTGAACCCGGCCGGCGGCGCACTCGAGCGGCTGACCGACGACTCCGCGTACGACGATCAAGCGGCGTTCTCGCCAGACGGCAAGCAACTGGTCTTCGTGAGCACGCGCGGCGGCGGGACCGCCGACCTCTGGCTGCTCGATGTGCAGACGAAGCAAGCCAAGGCGCTCACCTCTGGACCTGGTGGCGACTTCCGTCCCTCATGGTCGCCGGATGGGATCTGGATCGCGTTCTCGTCGGACCGGGACAGCACGCTGCCATTTGCGTATGGCCGCTGGGAGCATCTCCACGTTGTCGACGTGTACGTTGTTCGACCCGACGGCTCGGGTCTTCGACGAATCACGAAGCCCGGTGATTTCTGCGGCAGCCCGAAGTGGTTGCCCGACGGCCAACGTCTCGTCGCCTACTGCATGACGGCGGAACAGACGCTGGCGAATCGTCGCCCCGTTCCTGTGCCTGGAAGCGAGACGCGTCTCGTCTCCATCGACGTGGCCACCGGCGCGCTCTCCGACGTGAAAACCGTCGCTGGCGTCAAGATGAACCCGTCGCCCCTGGCTGGTGGTGACGTGGGCTATCTCCGGAAGGATGCGGGGGACACCGGTGCGGGCATCTACTACACGAGCGGCCGACGCGGGCCCACCGGAGATGTGCGGGCCGCATCGTGGTCGCCGGACGGCAAGCAGGTCGTCTTTCACCGGCGATTGACCGCCCCACCCGTGGCATGGACGCCGACCTCCAGCCGCGATCCGCGATACCAGTTGACGATGACAGGAGGTCAACTGCCATCGTTCAGCCCGAGCGGCGATCGGTACGTCACGAACCGACGTCCGTCAGCCAATCGGCTCGGCGCCGCGTTGCTGATGGCACGAACCGGCGCTGATGCGCTCGACGTCCTCTACGAGGACACCACCCGCAACGTGCTCGCGCCGACGTGGTCGCCGCGCGGCGACCTGATCATGTTTTGCGTCGGCGAGTTCAATGCGTTCTTCAATGGCTTCAACGGGCTGTTTCTGAAGCCAGAGGATCGCGTCGAGGGTGGAGCGCAGGTCGCCATCATCAAACCGGATGGCAGCGGATTCCGCGAAGTGACGACCGGACCGAACAACAACGGCTTCCCGTCGATGGCCCCAGACGGCACGCGCTTCGTGTACCGCACGTTTGGTCCCGAGGGCGACGGCCTGCGGATCATGGACCTCGAGACCAAGGCCGTCACGAAGCTCACGACGGGGTACGACAACTTCCCGCTCTGGTCACCGCGCGGCGACTCGATCATGTTCTCGCGTCAGGCCGACGGCGACTACGAGATCTACACCATCAAGTCCGACGCCACCTCGTTGAAGCGCCTGACCTCGTCGCGCGGCAACGACGCCCACATGGCGTGGTCGCCCGACGGCGAGTACATCGCGTTTGCCACGACGAGGATGGGATTCAAGGACGAAGCGACCTACACCGACGCGCCACAGCCGTACGGCGAGTTGTTCGTGATGCGCTCCGACGGCAGCGGACTGCAGCAGCTCACCGACAACCAGTGGGAGGACGGCGCGCCGGCGTGGCAACCTACGGGCACTCGAAAATCGAGCCGACGATGACAATACGCTCGTGCTGCGAAAGCGACTGACGCGGTGATTCCTCTGAGCTCCCATAGCTGCGTCGCGCTGCTGATCTGCGTGGTCGCGAGCGCGCCGACGTCTTTGGCACCCGCTTTGGCGTCCGCGACGCAGGGTCCAGCTCCGTCCGTCGCGCCAGGGAAGGCGCCCGTTGGAAACGAAGCGCGGCCGGTGCAATGGGTGAACGTGACCGCGCCTGGGGTTGGCGTCATGGTGGCTGCCATCGCTCGACCGAGCGGTGAGGGTCCTTTCCCTACGGCGATCGTCCTGCATGGCAGCCACGGTTTCGCGCAGGAGTACGTGCAACTGGCTCAAGATCTCGCCCAAGGCGGCGTGCTGGCCGTCGCGGCGTGCTGGTTCACCGGCGGAGGCGGCGCCGGCGCGCGCTTCGTCACGCCCATCGGCTGCTCTGAGGCGCCGCCGAGGCCGGAAGCGTCCAGTCCGGAGGCGATGAGAATCGTCGACACGCTCGTCCAGGCCGTGCGCACGGTCCCTGACGTGCGACTCGATCGGATTGCGCTCGTCGGGCAGTCACGAGGTGGCGGGGCGGCCGTCCACTACGCTCTCGACTCAGATCGCGTGCAGGCTGTCGTGTTGAATTCGACCGGCTATCCACGTGACTTGGTTGATCGCGCGGCCGACGTGCGGGCATCCATCCTGATGCTGCACGGCACTGCCGACGATCCCGCCGGCGGCGGATCCGCGGTCACCAACGTGCAGATGGCCCGCGCCTTCGAAGCGGCAGTGCGACGCGCGGGCAAGCCTGTCGAGGCGTTCTACTACGAGGGCGGTGAACACAACGGCATGTTCGCCAGCCCGACTCAGTACGCTGACGGAGTGCGGCGGATGATCGCGTTTCTCACAGCACGCTAGACGCGGGCGGCGTCGAGCCACATCTGCTCGGTGAGCTCGGGATCGTCCGGCCGCACGCGATGAGAGAGCACGAGCGTCTTCACGGCTGCGGCCCGCGGGATGCGGCCAGCGTCTGCCGTGGGCGGGGGCCTATAATTCACGCGTGCCGGCCTGGGCTGGGCTCATCGCGGGAATCGCGGCGCTCCGGGTGGCCACCGCGCTGGCGTTGTATCTGTCCGGACAGACCGCTGCGACTCCGCCCATCCCGCTCCCGCTGTTCGCCTACGCCGGTCTGAGTCTGACGTTCGGTGCGCTCGGCGTGCTGCTCATCGTCGCCAATCGCAACGACATCCGAGCGGCGTGGTTTGGGGGCGTGCTGCTGCTGATTGCCGTCCCCATGACCAGGCCGTTCTTCGCGTGGTCATCGATGCCGGTGGCGTGGATCGACCACGTCCGGCCCGAAACCTTCCTGGCGGCGTTCCTGTGGTGCTTCGTCATCGAGTTTCCGTCGCGCTTGACCTCGGTCGCTCGCCGCGGCGCGGAGACTGTGGCGGTCGTGACGACCGCGATCGGCACGGCCGCGTTTGCCATCAATCTGTCGATGCTTGCCTGGCCCGCCGAACGGGATGCCCTTGGATGGCGGGCGATCCTCGCCAGCGGCCCCGCACCTGGAAGCCTCTACTGGCCCGCCCTGTTTCTCCCGAGCACCGCGGCGTTCTTCGCCTTGCTCGGACGGACGGTCGCCGCCTCCGGCGCCGAGCGCCGACGTCTGCAGATCTTCGTCGGAGGCATCGTCGCGGGTCTGCTGCCGCTCGTCGTGGTTGTCCTGGTCGAAGAATCGTGGCCCGCATTCAAGGCGTGGGCCCACACACCTGCCGTCGAACCGTGGCTGGGCGCGGTGCTCTTTGGCGCCTTGGCCATCGTCCCGTGCGTGACGACGTATTCGGTGGTGTTCGATCGCGTCGTCGAGATGCGTGTCGTGGTGCGGACCGCGCTCCAGTACCTGCTCGCGCGCTACACGATCCTCATCATCTCCTCGTTGCCGTTCGTAGCGCTCGGGGTGTACGTCGCACGGATTCAGACCACGTCGCCGACCGCGCTCTTCGCGGAGCTGCGGCCGCAGGCCTTGCTCCTCGGCGTGCTGGCGGGCGCGGTCGCGCTCCGCAAGCGCCAGACCTGGCTCGATGCCCTCGACCGTCGGTTCTTCCGCGAGCAGTACGATGCGCAATTGCTGCTCGCGCGGGTGATGAGCGGCGACTTCATCTCGCAGCGCCCCGCCGCCATCGCCGAGCGCTTGCGGACGGAATTCGATCGAACGCTCCACGCGCGAGCCGATCTCTTCGTGCTCGACGAGGCTGGCGCGATGCTGCGCGATCCCCGAGGTGAACGACCCGCGCTCGACGCCAAGGCCACGCTGGTCGGGTCGGCGCTCGCCGCAATTCAACCGATCGATCTACAGGCCAGCGACGCGCCGGGCCTCGACCGCCTCGGCGATCGCGAAAGCGCGTGGATCGCCGACGGCGGTTACACGCTGCTCGCCGCGCTGCCGAGTCGGACCGGCGCGCCACTTGGCGTGCTGGCACTCGGCGCCAAACGCAGCGGTCTCCCCTTCTCCACCGTCGATCGCCGGACCATCATCACCCTCGCGCCACCCATCGCCCTGGCGATCGAAAACGATCGGCTGCGGCAGGCAGCCGCCCTTCCCTTCGACCAGGCGGCCATGGAGTGCGCCTCATGCGCTCGGCTGCACGCCCCAGCCACGGTGCGCTGCGCGTGCGGCGGCGAGCTGGTCGAAAGCCGCGCGCCGCACCTGCTTCGCGGGGTCTTTCGTTTCGACCGGCGAATTGGAGCCGGCAGCATGGGTGTGGTGTATCACGCCGTGGATTTGAATCTGCGTCGCGAGGTCGCCGTCAAGACGCTGCCTCGCGTCACGGCGGAGCATGTCGACAACCTCCAACGTGAGGCGCAGGCGATGGCGTCGATCGTTCACCCCAATCTTGCAGTGATCTACGGCATCGAGACGTGGCGAGACACCCCGTTTCTCGTCGAGGAATATCTGGCCGGTGGGACGCTGGCCGACCGGCTGGGTGACGGCCGCCTGCGCATCGATACGGCGCTGAGCCTCGGCGTGACGCTGGCCGGTGTGCTGGGGCAGCTTCACGCATCGGGCATGGTGCACTGCGACATCAAGCCCAGCAACATCGGCTTCGCGGAGAACGGGGTCGTCAAGCTGCTCGACTTCGGTCTGGTGTATCTGCTGCGGGACTCCAGCGAGGCGCTGGCGCTCACGCTCGACGCGGGCGGCGCGCAGGAAACGGTGTCGATGATGGTGACGAACCATGGCCTGGTGGGGACACCGGCGTACATGTCGCCGGAGGCGATTCATGCCCGGTCACCCGCGCCCAGCTTCGATCTGTGGGCGCTGGCGGTGGTGCTCTACGAGGCGCTTGCCGGGACGCGCCCGTTCGAGGGCGGGAACGCTCAGGCCGTGTTCACCAGCGTCATCGGCGGCGCGTTCCCCGACTTGCGCACGCGGCGCGAGGACTGCCCCGACGCTGTCGCGCAGTTCTTCAACCGCGCGCTCGCGCCGGATCTCGCGAGTCGACCGAAGGACGCGCGTGCCCTCGCTCACGATCTTT
Source organism: Vicinamibacterales bacterium (assembly GCA_036732565.1). Lineage (GTDB taxonomy): Bacteria > Acidobacteriota > Vicinamibacteria > Vicinamibacterales > UBA2999 > JAIVJN01. The sequence continues at coordinate 7,221 of DAINCF010000129.1, read as the reverse complement.
CGGCGTTGCGCCAGTCACAGGTCTGAACTAGGATGCCGGCACTCGTCCGGCCGCCACTCGTCCGGCCGCCACACCCGCAACAGCGCGAGGTTCTGCATGACACCGAAGACAGACGCACCGGTTGGAGAGGCTGAGGCCATCGTCCGTGAGATCGTCGCGGTGATGACACTGCGACTGGCGGATCTGGGCAAGGTGTTCGTGGAGGGTGCGCTGGACGACTGGCGCGCACAGCTCCTGATCAGCGTCGACCACCAGTCGAAGAACGGCAATTGGGAGAACGATCGGCCAACCGTGCTCGCCGTGGCAAGAGACATGGCATCGATCGCCGCCATGCTCGCTTTCAAGGGCGACGTGGACAAGATCAGGGTCGACGCCGCCTTCCAGGCCGTCAGAGCCCACCGGCGCTGTCCGCCACGCGGCCCGTCGGGGTTCGTCCTCGGCTGCTGGTGCGACTGTCCCTAGCCCGAATTGCTCCGCTCGATGTGCTTGATCATCAGCACTTCGTTGCCTTGCTCGTTGTAGATCAGCTCGTCGACCACGCCGCGGACGATCAGCATGCCAAAGCCTCCAGGACGGAGGCCGGTCTCGGCGCGATGCAGCGTGGCAGCCACGACGTGCTCCGGGGCGTTGGTGTGCGCGGCATGTTGCAGGTCGGCAGGATCGAACCCGTTTCCGGGGTCGCGAAAGTGGAAGACGATCGAGCGCGCGGTCCGCGCGGCGGTGACCTGAATCGTCTTGCTCGCGTCGAAGCCCGCGCCGTGCTCCATCGCGTTCAACAGCAGCTCGCGAAAGGCCGTCATCAGCAGATCGCGCTCCGAGGACGGTAGATCGCTGCGCCACTCCGTCATGAAGCGCGTGAGCCGATCCACCGTGAGAAGTCGGCACGCGACCCGCAACGTCAGCCAGTTGGGGAGCCCCGAGAGGACCTCGATCCCATCCTTCCAGTCGGACGCGCCCAGCGCGGAGCGAATCATCTCCGCGATCTCCGCGTGGTCGAAGGGTTCGGTGAAGCACGCGAACACCTGCGCGCGAAGCGCGCGAATCACCTCCGCATCCGTGAGGTCGGGCGCCAGGACGATGATCCGCACCTCGGACCGCAAGGCCTTGATCTCGTCCACGAAGGCAAGGGCGTCTTCGAGCGGCATCGCGGCGTCGGTGAGCAGCACGTCGACCGGCCGGACACGCACCGTGCGGACCGCTTCCAACGATCCGCTGCAGCGGAGCAGCTCGTGTCCGCGCAGGCTGCTGTTGTCCTGCAGCGCGCGCGTGTGCGCGCGCTCAGGACCGACGATCACGACAAGTCCCATGCGTTCCTCTCCGCGCTCCATGCTGTGCTGTCGGCGTGAGCGAACGCAAGGGCCTTGACGATCGGATGTGCTTATTTCTTTTCCGTGTCAGGGTTGGTGGGGCCGGTGCGGGGTCCTCCCGGGCACGTCGTGCCGGGATTGAACGTGAACGTCCGGTCGCTGTTCCCCGCGTTATCGCTCCAGCTGCCGTTGAAGTTGCTGGTGTTGATGTAGGCCCGCGTGTGGATGCCCCGGCCGTTCTCGTTGATAGACGTGAGACCAAAGAAGATCTGGCCGCTCTCCTGAGGCACCGCGACACCGGACACCGGCAGACTGAGGTTGCCTCCGCACTGGGCTTCGAAGCCGGCGATCAGGAACAGGCTGCCTTGTGGAGTAAAACTCAGATGCAGGACGCTCCCGTACGGCGCGAGATTCCACTGGAACGGGCCGATGGTTTGCGCGCTGGCCGGCACGGCGGCGAACAGGATGGCGCTGAGAATGAGTGGGGACAGGAAACGCTTCATGTCGAAACCTCCAGATTGAGAGTGAGCGTGGCGAAGCATAGCACCGCAATCACTCAGAACAGGAACTTGAGAGCAAACTGGAGGACGCGTGGATCGAGGGCCGTCGTGATGGTCCCGAAGCTCGCGGCGCCGAGCACCGCGTTGGGATTGCCGAACTGTGTCGTGTTGAGCACATTGAACGCGTCCAGCCGCAGCTCCAAGCCGCTCGTCGACGTCATCGGCACGCGTCGGCTGATCGAGACATCGACGTTCTTGTAGACCGGCCCTCGAATCGGGTTGCGCGAGGCCGAGCCGAGCGTGAACTGCGGTGCGACGGCAAAGGCCTCGGTGTTGAACCATCGCGTGTGGGACCGCCGATCGGAGGGCAGCTCCGGATCACCCACGAGATTGGGCCGCTGAATGCCGAAGCCGGCGAACGCGTTGAAGTTGGTCGTCTGCGTCACCGCCACCGGAATGCCCGACTGCAAGGTGACGATGGCGGCGACGGTCCAGTCGTTCGCAAGCGCGCCCAGCACGCCTCGTCCCTGATGGAAGCGGCCGGGGCCGAACGGCAGATCCCACACCGCGGATGCCACCAGGACATGCGGAATGTCGCCGGTCGAGTAGTCACGCTCGAGGCGACGGTTGAAGCTGTCGGCGACCGGATAGTTCGCGACCGGCCCGGTCAGAATCGACGCATCGAACACCGACGAGGCATCGTCCATCAGACGTGAGCGCGTGTAGCTCACGAGGTACGACAATCCACGTGACAGCCGCTGCTCCACCTTCGCCGTCACGCCGTGATAGTTGGTGTTGCCGATGTTGTTGCGATAGAGGCTCACCGTCGTGTACTGCGGATACGCTTTGAGGAGCTGCGCGACCGTGATCGTCGGATCGCCGAGCGATGACGAGCGCGGGATGAGGCCGAAGAATGGATTCGGGACGCGCTGCAAGAGCTGCGGCCCCAGCGCGAGCTGATCGGCCGTCAGTTGATTGATGTTCGTATCGGGGACGCCGACATGGGTGATCTTCGAGCCGACGTAGGCGACGTCGACGCTGATGTTCGACGTCAGCTCCCGCTGGAACGACGCGTTCCACTGCTGGACGTAACCCGACCCGAGCGTGCCGTCGACACCGAAGACGCCTTGTCCGAGGCCGGCGGCCGGCGTCGGCTGAATCGGGTCCACGGTCGGTCCGTTCCGCAACACGAAGGCGGGTGATACGGCATCCAGCGCGCGGAGCGAGACCGTCTGAAGAAAGGGGAACGTCGGCGTCGTGAACGGCGTGGTGATCCCTGCCATTTCGATCCACACGACACCGTAGCCGGTACTGAACAGCATCTTGTCCGACAGCCTGTAGGCCAAACCCAGACGCGGACCGAAGTTGTTCTTCTCGAGCGGCCGAACCGGCTCGTCGCCTGGGTACTCCAGCAACGCCGTGCTGGTGTTGAACACCGCGGTCTGACCGTTGATCTCCGTTGAGGGAAAGTTCAAGGTGTAGCGGAGTCCGGCGTTGATCGTCAGGCGGTCGAACACCTTCCAATCGTCCTGCACGAAGTACTCCTGAAAGCTCGCGCGCTCCTGAATCTGCGACTGCTGCAGGTCAATCGAGAACGCCTGCACCTGTCCAAGCAGGAAGCTCGCGAACGGCGTCCCGGTGTTGGCCGTCCCAGGAAGGTCGCTGCCGATGGCATTGAAGGTGAACGACCCGGTTGGCGACGGCGGCTGGACGACGTCCAGACGCTCCCAGCGCCAGTCGAAGCCCGCTTTGACGGTGTGCCGCCCCTTGACCCATGTCAACGTATCGGCCACTTGCGAGACGCTGGTGTTGAAGTCCGATGCCGTGTTCGGCGGTGAGCCCAGTTGCTGATAGCCGTTGATGAGGAACGTCGGAAGCGTGTTGGGGAACTGCGCAGTCGACGGGAGGCCCGGCAGATTCAAGGCCGTCCCTGCTGACGATGGCAACGCGGCCGCGCGTCGGGTGACGCTGCGTCGCGTGTCGCCGATCCGCAGTTCGTTCAGGAGCGTTGACGAGAACGTGCGCTGGTAGCTCGTTGCCAATGCCCATGACGTCGTGTCCTGCGGGCCGAGGGTGCCCGTCGTCACTCCGCTGCCATCGGGAAGCGGGGCGACGGGACTGAAGCTGCCACGGAAGTTCGTCAAGCGGCCGAAGATCTGATCCCGATGCGACACGCGGTGATCGAGGCGGGCCGTCCACTGGTTCTGATCGTCCGCTTCCGGGGCCGTCCGCTGGTAGTTGTTGGCCGTCCCGGTCGACGTCGGCTCTGGATACCGCGTCAGCAGCTCCAGCGCGACCGGATCGATGCGAGTGCTGGGAATCTCCCCGTTCGGAAACGGCGTGCGCGTGAACCCACCGCTGCCGTTGGCCACCGTGGTCGCCGGATCGTAGATGACCGGCACGCGTCCGGCGATCGCTTCGGTGAACACGCCCCGGCGCTGCAGCAGCGTGGGCACCGTCGAAATCACGGTGCGGCCGATGTTCTGACGCTGTCCCTGATAGTCCGCGAAGAAGAAGGTACGATCGCGACGAATCGGACCTCCCACGACACCGCCGAACTGGTTGCGCCGGAACTCCGGCTTGCTGCCGCCCGTGGGGGCGAAGAAGTTGCGGGCGTTCAACGCTTCGTGACGAAAGAACTCGAAGGCGCTCCCGCGCAGGCTGTTCCCTCCCGACTTGGTGGTCAGGTTGATCACGCCGCCGTTGAAGCGCCCGAACTCCGCCGGGGGGACGTTGGTTTCGATCTTGAACTCTTGAATGGCGTCGACGTTCGGGAAGAACGCCACCTGCCCTGGCTCCGGTTGCAACACGGAGATGCCGTCGAACAGATATTCGTTGGTGCGCGGGCGGCCGCCGTTGATACGCGGCAGCTGCGACGCGGGCGGCAGCGCGACGCCCGGCGAGAGCGCGGCGAGCGTGATGAACGTCCGGCCGTTGAGCGGCAACGCGCCCACCTGTGCTGCGGAGACGACCGCTCCCAAGTTGGCGTTGGCCCGCAGGAGGGGCGCGTCCGCGGTCACCAGAATGGACTCCGAGGGGCCGCCGGGGCTCAGCTCGACGTCGAGCCGTACGGTCTCGCCGGTTTCCAGGCGCACGCCGGTGCGCACGATCGGCTTGAACCCTTGACGCTCGATGGTGACGCGGTAGGTTCCCGGTGGAAGGCCGGCCAGGGTGAACGCCCCTGCCTGCGTGGTCACCGTCGTGCGCGACCAGGCCGTCTCGATGTTGGCGGCGGTGACCGTCGCGCCGGGCGCCGCGGCCTGGCTGGCATCGACCACGATGCCGGTGATCTGGCTGCCGCCAACCTGCGCTTCGGCCATCCCGGCGAACCCCGCCAAGGCGCACGCCACCATCCCGGTCAGCCACCACGTGGAACGCATCACGACTCCCCCCGGCAGCGTCCCACTGTATATTGTTCAAAGACGTCGTTCAAATCGACTAGAATCGACTTGTAACAATACTCGATGAGTGTACGCATGCCTCGAGCGCACCGTATCGCAGGTCTCCTGGCCGCCTGGTCGCTGATCGCCCTGCAGGCGCTCGCCCACGCACAGGGAGCATCTCAGACCTCGCTCACGATCGCTGCCGCATCCGATCTGCAGAGCGTGCTTCCCGAGATCGTCGGGCGCTTCGAGAAAGAATCGGGAACGAAGGCGACCGTGTCGTTCGGCTCGTCCGGAACCTTCTTCGCGCAGATCCAGAATGGCGCGCCCTTCGACGTCTTCTTCTCCGCCGATCTCGACTACCCCAGGCGCCTGGTCGCCGACGGCCTCGCCGATGCCGACTCTCTCTATCAATACGCCACCGGTCGCATCGTCGTGTGGACACGAAAGGATTCGGGCGTCTCGATCGAGCGCGGGCTGGCGTCATTGTCCGATCCGCGCGTGCGGCGCGTCGCGATCGCGAACCCCGCACACGCCCCGTACGGACGCGCGGCCGTCGCGGCGCTGAAGCACGCGGGTCTGTATGACCGCATCCACGGCAAGCTGGTGTTTGGTGAGAACATCTCCCAGACCGCGCAGCTCGTGGAGTCGGGCAACGCCGACCTCGGGATTCTTGCGCTGGCGCTGGCGTTGGGCCCGGCGCTGACCGCCACCGGCACCTACGTCGAGATCCCCGCGACGAGCCATCCGCCCATCGACCAGGGAGCGGTCGTCGTGTCGACCTCTCGGCACAAGTCCGCCGCTCGGGCGCTCGTGGCCTTTCTGAAGCGTCCCGAGATCGTGGAGCTGCTGCGGCAATTCGGCTTCGGCTAAACCTAGGGCGGCTCGCGAGCCGCCCCTACGCATTTCGGCGACAAGTCGTGCTCGACAGGCCGCGCTAGAATCGGACTCTTTCATGGATTGGCAAGCGATTCGGCTCACCGCCGTGCTGGCGGGGATCGTGTCGTTGATTCTCCTGGCGTTGAGCCTGCCGCTGGCGCACTTCTTGACCTTCTCGCGCCGCCGCTGGACGTTCGCGCTCGAGGCCGTCGTGTCCCTGCCGCTCGTCCTTCCACCAACCGTGCTCGGCTTCTATCTCTTGATCGCGCTGGGCCGTCGAAGCCCGATCGGACAATGGTGGCTGTCGCTCACCGGACAGAGCCTGGCGTTCAGCTTCGAGGGTCTGGTAGTCGCGTCGGTGCTCTACAGCCTGCCGTTCGCCGTGCAGCCGATCGCGGCAGCGTTCTCGCGCGTCGATCCCGCGTTGCGGGAAGCGTCGGCCACCCTCGGCGCCTCCGGTATGCGGACGTTCTGGGAGATCACCCTGCCCCTGTCGATCGAGGGCGTGATCGCCGGCCTGGTCTTGAGCTTCGCCCATACCGTTGGCGAGTTCGGCGTGGTGTTGATGGTCGGCGGCAATCTGCCGGGTGTCACTCGAACCGTGTCGATCTCGATTTACGACCAGGTGCAGGCACTACAGTACCGGGAAGCGAACCTGACGGCGATCGTCATGCTCGCCTTCTCGTTCGTGGTGCTCGTCTCGGTGTATGCGCTGCGCCGCCGGCCGTGGGCCGTTGCTCCGCTGACATGAGCATCACGGTCGACATCCACAAAGCCATGTCGCCGGCGTTCGCGCTCGACGTGCGCTTCGCGACCTCGGCGGGCATCACCATCGTGTTCGGGGCCTCCGGATCGGGCAAGACGACCGTCTTACGCTGCCTCGCCGGGCTGACGCGGCCGGATGCGGGTCACGTCGCATTCGGCGATCGCGTCGTCTTCGATAGCAGTCGGGGCATCGACATTCCAGTTCAGGAGCGCGCGGTCGGCTACGTCTTTCAGCAGCTGGCGCTCTTTCCGCACATGTCCATCGAGCGCAACATCGGCTACGGTCTGAGGCGACTTGGCCCCGCCGAGCGACGGGATCGCGTCCGCGGCATCGCGGAGTCCTTCGCCATCGCCCACCTGCTCGAGCGCTCGCCCGATCGCGTCTCC
>DAINCF010000128.1:0-15253 GCA_036732565.1 Vicinamibacterales bacterium | reverse complement strand
GCGCTACGTACTCATTTTTCCATGGGGCGGTTCGGGCCCTGTGACCATTCGCTCCATGAGCCGGCGTACAGGCGGGCACCGGGCAGGCCGGCGTGCTCCAAGGCGAGCAGGTTGACGCAGGCCGTGACGCCGGAGCCGCAGTACATCACGACCTCAGCAGGAGGGCGACCCTCCAGCACGCCTTGCCACTGCGCCCTCAGATCCTCGGGTGATTTGAAGGTCTTGTCGGGCTCCAGGTTGGTCTGCCAGAAGACATTGGCCGCGCCGGGAATGTGCCCGCCGACCTTGTCGAGGGTCTCGCCGATGCCGTGATACCGATCGGTGGTCCGCGCGTCGACGAGGAGCCGCCCCGGGTCGCCCAGATGGGCCTCCACGTCATCGACCGTCAAGCGCCATCCTTCCCGCGGAGCGCCTACGAACGTCGCGGGCGTGGACGTTTCTTTCCCGTTTCTCGTCGGATGTCCTTCGTGCACCCAACGTGTCAGACCGCCATCGAGGACAGCGACGCCATCGTGCCCCATGTAGCGCAGCATCCACCACAGGCGTGCCGCGTACATCCCGCTGTCGGCATCGTAGACCACGACTTGACGACCCGGTGTGATGCCCCACGCACCGAAGCGCTCCAGCATCTGTTCCGGTGACGGCAGGGGATGACGGCCGTTCTGCCCGGTCTTCGCACCGGACAACTCGCGATCGAGATGCGCATAGCGCGCGCCAGCGATGTGGCCGTCGAGATACTGCTGTTCGCCCATCGCCGGGTCGGTGAGATCGAACCGGCAATCGATGACGATCCACTCCGGATCGCTGATGTGCGGCGCCAACGCTGATGGTTCGATGAGTGTCGTGTGCATCGTGTTCTTGAAGGTCCGGCTAAAGCCGGACCCCACGCCCGATCTTCGCACCGATCTTCGCACGTTCTTGAACCCACGCCTGAGCGGGTGCTATGACGAGGTCCGCGCGATCGTGGGTCTGGCTCGATCGTGGGGTCCGGCTTTAGCCGGACCGCTCGCCCACCGCCCGCGCGAGCTGGTGCAGAAACAAGCCGACGTCGGTCACGATGCCGACGGTTTGCGTCGAGCCGCGATCCGAAAGCTTGGTGACGACGGCCGGATTGATGTCCACCGACACCACCTTGACCCACGACGGCAGCATGTTGCCGACGCCGATGCTGTGCAGCATCGACGACAGCATCACCACCATGTCGACGTTCTCCAGCGCTGCCGCGTACGCTTCCTGGGCCGCGACCAGATCCATCATCGTCTCCGGCAGCGGACCATCATCGCGAATCGAGCCCGCGAGCAGATACGGCACGTCGTGCGTATGGCACGCGTGCATGATGCCGGTCTTCAACACGCCCTTCTCAACGGCTCGAGCGATGCCGCCCGCGCGGCGAATCACGTTGATCGCACGCATGTGATTGCGATGGCCGTGCTCCACGGGATGCCCCGTGTTCAGATCGATGCCCAGTGAGGTGCCCGACAGCGCCACTTCGATGTCGTGGACCGCAAGCGCGTTGCCGGCCAGCAGGACGTCTACGTAGCCGCGCGCGATCAGCTCACAGAAGTACTGCGTGCCGCCGGTGTGGACGACGACCGGGCCGGCGACGAACGCGATCCTGGCGTGACCGCGCTTGGCGTCGCGCATCATCTCCGCGACCCGCGCGACGGCAACCTCCACCCGACGCTCCGAGGACACCTCGTTGCTCATGAAGCCGAAGCTCGGCTTGTCACGCGACTGCTGATCCGGTGACACGCGCACGCCGGCCATCCCGCACACCACCATGTCGCCGCGCCGGATGTCGCGAAGCTTCCGGCACTCCGCGATCTGATCGCGAACGACGACCGCGGCATCCATGCGCTGATTCGTCACGGTCGTCCACGCGCCGTCGACGCGTACATCGGTGCGATGGTGGGTCGTGGAGTAGAAGTCCTCGGGCGCGGCGCCGTCGATGTCGGCCTCGCGCAGCAGCGCGTTCGGTGCGCCGTGCACGTAGCACCCGAACGGCGACAGCTTCTCGAGAAGATGCTCGAGCGATCCGGGTGAATGCGCGGAGACGCGGACCGAGAACCGGGATCGATCGGCGTTGGTCCGTCCGACATCGAGCCGCAGGATTTCGTAGGCGGCACCGTGCTCGACGATGGTGGTGAGGATCGCTTGCAGGTCACCCGAGTCGATCAGGTGACCTTCGGCCTCGACCGTTTCAGACACCATCAGCGCAGCGTCTGGAGCGCTGCAATCCGTTCATCCAGCGGCGGGTGCGTCGAGAACAGCATCATCCAGCTCTTTGCGCCGTTGATCTTCAGCGTCGCGAGTGCCGCCTGGCTGTTGTCGACCAGCTCGTGATTTTGCTTCAGGCGCTGCAGCGCCGAGAGCATGTTGCTGCGACCTGCCAAGGCCGCTCCGCCCGCGTCCGCGCGGAACTCACGCGCCCGTGAGAACCAGGCGACGACCATCATGCCGATGATGCCAAGCCCGATCTCCAGAACGATCATCACCACGAAACTCAGCATGTAGGCGTTGCGGCTGTCGGAGGTCTGCCGCACGATGCCAGCCACCAGGCGCGACAGGAAGATGACGAACGCGTTGACCACTCCCTGAATGAGCGTCATCGTCACCATGTCGCCGTTCTGAATGTGGGCGACTTCGTGGGCGAGCACGCCCTCCACTTCGTCGCGCCGCATCGCCCGCAGCAGCCCCGATGACACCGCCACCAGGCTCCGGCGCTTGCTCGGCCCGGTCGCGAACGCGTTGACCTCGGGCGAGTCGTAGAAGCCGACTTCCGGCATCGGCAGCTGCGCCTGTCGGGTCAGCCGCTCGACCGTCCGGTACAGCCAGTCCACTTCTTCGTTTCCCGTGCGTCCGTCGACCACTTGCACGCCCATCATCTTCTTGGCGATGAAGCGAGACATCTGGAGCGAGATGAACGCCCCGATCATGCCCCAGGCGAGGCTGAAAATCGCCAGCCCGACGATATCGATCCGGCCGTCCGGGCCGATGCCCCGACCGATGCCGAGCACCGAGAGAACGATCGACAGGGTGATGACGATCGCAAGGTTGGTGACGACGAACAGCAGTATGCGTTTGGCCATGGCCGGACTCCGTACCCTTCAGGATAGATCAACGCACGGCCGCGTAGCCCTGGGCGAGCTTTTTCCGGGCGGATTCCACGTCGCGATGAAACACGAACAGCGCGTCGGCGTTGGGACCGCCGTCGGTGAAATTCCACGTCCGCCCGCCGCGCTGCTTGACCCGCAGGTTCTTCTCCAGGTAGTTGACCTCGAACTGCTCCAGCGCCGGGAACGGCACCGTGCCGGCATCTTTGGCGTTCGACGTCACATATCGCAGCCCGTCGACGGTCGCGACCAGCTCGCCGGCACAGGAGCCGACGCCGTGCTTGTGGGTGACGGCCACGCGCTTGTCCAGGCGTACTTCCTTGAACCGCATCGAAACCGTGTGCGCGCCAGTCGCCACGTCCATCGTCCGGCTGATGCCGTCGAAGCCGTCGGCAGAGAGGCTGATCTGCTTCGACCCGGGTTCGACGTCGTTGAGCGTCACGGGCGCATTGCCGACGAACTGCCGATTCACGAATACGGACGCGCCGGGCACATCGCTCTCGATGGTGAGCGTCGCGCGTGTCGGCACGGCCGCGGCCTCGGTGGGCGAAGCCGCGGGTTCTGGCTTCGTCGTCTTCCGCGGTGGCGGAGGCGGTGTCTTCGCGGCTGCCGATGGCTCCTCACGCGGAGGCGGTGGCGCTGCAGGTGTCGACGGTGCGGGGCGCTCGCTGTCGCGGGGAGCATCCGAGGGCGGTGGAGCAGGTCTCCAGTAATAGAAGAGCGCCGACAGCAAGACCACCAGCACGAGGACGACGGCGATCATCACCGGCGTGCGCACGTGCAGATGCGAGCTGGGCGATTCCTTGAAGACGCTCACGCCCGGAATGGTAGCATTCGGGCCGAGGACGGTTCCATGACGCGCGCGCTCTTCTTCAGCTTCATTCTCGCGTCCGGGTTGATCACGGCCCAAGCCCTGAGTCCGAAGCCTCAAGCCTCTGAGCCGCAAGCCCCGAGTCCCAAGCCTCAGGTCTCAGAATGGCACCAGTGGCGAGGTCCCAATCGCGACGGCATCTCGACTGAGACGGGATTGTTACAGCAGTGGCCGGCGAACGGGCCGCCCGTGGCCTGGCGCACGACCGGCAGCGGCAGCGGCTATTCGTCGTTCTCGTCGTCGCGGGGCCGTCTCTATACGCTTGGCGCTCGCGACAGCGTCGAGTACGTGATGGCGTTCGACGAGACGACGGGGAAGAAGGTGTGGGAAGTCCAGAGCGGTCGGCGCTTCGAGAACGATCGCGGCGACGGCCCGCGCAGCACGCCGACCGTCGATGGCGATCGTCTGTATGCGTTCGGTGGCAGCGGCGATCTGATGTGTCTCGACATTGCGACCGGCAAGTCCATTTGGGCCGTCAACGTTGTCCAGCAGTTCGGCGGCCTGAATCCCAACTGGGGCTACAGCGAGTCGCCGCTGGTCATCGGCGATCGCATTCTGGTCAACGTCGGCGGCCGCCGTTCGTCCATCGTGGCGTTCGACAAGCAGAGCGGGAAGGCGCTTTGGCAGCAGCATGGCGACGAGCCCGGCTACTCGTCCCCGATGCTGCTCCGCACGGGCAGCCTCGCGCAGGCGGTGTTCTTCACGGGCTCGCGCGCAATCGCCGTCGATCCTCGCGATGGCCGGCTGTTGTGGTCCTACGATCGCGTCGCCAACCGCACCGCGAACATCGCCACGCCAATCGTGCGTGAGAATCGCGTGTTCCTGTCATCCGATTACGGCACTGGCGCGGCGCTGCTGAGCGTCCGCGCCGCCGGCAACATCGCCTCTGCCGAGGAGGTCTACTTCACGCGCGAGATGCGCAACCATTACGCCTCGTCGATCTTGGTCGGCGATCACGTCTACGGGTTCAACAGCAGCATCCTCACCGCGATGCAGTTCGACACCGGACAGGTCGCCTGGCGCGATCGCAGCGTCGGCAAGGGCTCGATGGCCTTCGCCGATCAGCGGCTCTACCTCTACAGCGAAGGCGGCGTGGTCGGCCTCGCCGAGGCGACACCGACCGGCTACCGCGAACATGGTCGCTTCCGCATCAACAGCGGGTCGCTGCCGACCTGGGCGCACCCGATCATCGCCAATGGGCGATTGATCATTCGCGACCAGGACAACATCTACGCCTACGACGTGCGGCGGCCGTAGGGGCGGCGGTCGGGGCGGTTCACGAACCGCCCCTACACTGCTATTTCGTTGGCTCGCTCGAGGGCGGAACGATGCCTTTCAGGCGCATGTAGGTCACGAGATTGCCGTAGTGCTCGAAGTCGTGCGAGACGTTGAACGACAGGACGGTCGCACGAGTCTGGTTGGGGAAGAAGAACTTGGCGATCGGCTCCATGCCCTGCTTGTCAGTCATGCCAGCGATGACCTTGTCGCAGTACGCCGTCGAGTCGGCGATCGCTTTCGACAGTGCGGCCTTGGTCGTGGCCGTCTTCTCGATGTCCCCTTGCGGCGGCTTCTCGCCGGCCGCCGCTGCGCAGATCATGAACTGTGCGTCCGCGACGTGTCCGACGATCTGACCGAAGCTGCGTACCTCAGGCGTTGGCTTGAACGCGAGCATGTCCTCGGGCACTTTCTCGATGGTCTTCGCGAGGTAGCCTTTGACGATGCCGTACTGGGTCTTGATGCCGTCGATGAGGGGGTTGGGGGACTGCGCGGTCATCCCAACTCCGTGAAGGCTCAACGCCGCCGCCCCGAGCGCGCCGGCTACAATTCGTAACTTGCGTGTCATCATGCTCCTCCACTGATGTCCGAGCAAGGCCCCCGATTGTACAGCGGTGTTGTTCCGCGGCTCCGCCGCTGGGTCGTGACCGATCGCACACGAGCATCGTTCATTCGGCTCGGCGTGGCAATTACTTCCCTGGTCATGGCGGCGGCGTGCGGCCTGACTCGTCCAGGCGGTCGTCCCGCCGCACCGGCGGCCACGACCTGGAATAACGTTCGCGCCTTCGATTTGGTTGCACACCACGTCTTCGACAAGGGCGCGCTTGGCGGCGTGTCCGGCCTCTCGTACGACGCGCGCGCCGGCAATTGGATTGCCGTCAGCGACTCGCGTCCGGACCCGCAGTGGTTCCACATGCGGTTTCGACTGGGACCTGGACGAGTGACGGTCGACATGCTCGATACGGTGCGGGCGGTCGCGCCCGCGCATGCGGAGGCATGGTGGGCGGATTTCGAGGCCGTCGCGCTCCTGCCGAACGGGGACCTGTTGATCTCGTCCGAAGGCGATGCCGAGGACGGCATGCGCGTGCCAGCCGCACTCTGGCAGTACGACCGGAAGGGGCACTACGTCTCGTCGGTCAAGCTGCCCGAGAAGTTCGTTCCCGATGCCGCAGGGCGACCGCGGCGGGGCCTCCGGGACAACAACGGCCTGGAGGGGATGGCCGTGGACCCTGAAGCGTCGCTCGTCTGGGCCGTCTCAGAGGTGCCGTTATGGCAGGACGACGAGGTTGCCGGCTTCGATCGCGGGGCGCGCGCACGGTTCCTCGAGCTCTCGACGGCGAACGGCGAGGTCCGCGTGCGGCGCGAGCTCGTGTATCCGATCGAGGCCGTAGGGAGTGTGCCGAATCAGCCACCCGGCGCGGAGGTCGTGGATCAAGGCGTATCGGAGCTCACGCTGCTACCGGGAGGCGTGCTCGTCTCGCTCGAACGCGCCTTCGTGCGCGATCGAGCCAGCGGTTGGACGGCGAACGTGATTCGCCTCTTCCGCCTGACGCTCGACGAGGCTGAAGACGTCTCCGCGGCGGCGTCGCTCAAGGACGTGCCCGGCGCGCGGCCGGTGCGCAAACAGCTGCTCGCGGACTTGTCAGAGTTCGCCCCCAAGCTCGACCGACGCCTCGCCACGCTCGACAACTTCGAGGCCGCCGCCGAAGGGCCGACGACATCAGACGGCCGGCCCACCCTGCTCTTGATGAGCGACGACAACTTCAACGTGCGCCAGGTGACGGCGGTGTTGGTGTTGGGGGCAAGATGAAGCGTCGCAGGTAGGGGCGGTTCGCGAACCGCCCCTACGATTCTTCAGACTCAGGCTCTGCAATGAACTTGTAGCCCACGCCGCGGACCGTGAGCAGATGTCGTGGGGTCGAGGGATTTTCTTCGAGGTAGCGGCGCAGCCGCACGATGAAATTGTCGATTGCGCGAGTGTCGGTGTCCTCGTGCAGATCCCAGACGTCTTCGAGGATGGCGCGGCGTGAGACCGCTCGGCCGGCATTGCGCAGGAGATACCGCAGCAGCTCGCACTCCATCACGGTCAGGTGATACGCCTTGCCGCCGACGCGGAGCTCCAGCGCGTGCAGGTCCAGCGTCTTCCCGGCGAACGTCAACACCGGATCGGCCGCCGGCTCTTCGTGTTCCGCGGGCGCTGCCGGCGACGGAGACGTCGGCAGGCTCTGGCGCATCCACGTGGCGCGCCGGAGCAGACCGCGAACGCGCGCGAGGAGGATTTGCAGCTCGAACGGCTTGGGCAGGTAATCGTCGGCGCCGGCCGCGAATCCTTTCAAGACGTCCTCCGGCCGGCTGCGCGCGGTGAGCATCAGCACCGGCACGAACACCGACCGGCGCCGAAGCGCGGTGGTCACTTCGAAGCCATCGCGACCCGGCAGCATCACATCCAGCACGACGAGGTCGTAGCGTGCCGGTTCACTCAACAAGCGATCGAGCGCCGGCGCGCCATCGCCGAGGACATCGACGTCGTGGCCTTCGGCGACGAGGTTGAAGCGCAGCCCCTCGGCGATGTGCTGCTCATCTTCGACGACGAGGATCTTGGACACAGGCGCTCGAGACTTGGGACTTGAGGCTCGGGGTTCAGACTCCGCTGACCAGGCGCGGCAACTCGAGGGTGAACGTCGAGCCTTTGCCTTCGCCTTCGCTCTGGGCGAACACGCGGCCGCCATGTTGTTTGGCGATTGAGCGGACGATGTAGAGGCCGAGGCCGGTGCCCTTGACCTTGAAGCCGCGCGTTTGAAATCGGTAGAAGCGGTTGAAGATGCGCTTCAGCTGTCCGCGTGGAATGCCGACGCCCCGATCCTTGATGCGCACCCAGACGGTGTCCGGCGCCGGCGCCGCCACTTCGACCGCGACCTGCACGTGGTTCAGCGAGTACTTCACCGCGTTGTCCAGCAGGTTCGCGATTGCCGTGCGCAACTCATCGATGTCGCCTTCGACGATCAGCGCGGACGCGGGGGCGGCGGTGGTCAACGTCAAGGCGTCGGGTTCGATGTGATGCCGCACGCGCACCGTTTCCACGCAATCATGCGTGAGCGCCGCGACGTCGACCGGCGCGCGATGCACCAGTCGCGGCCGCTGCCCGGCGACGCCGGCCTTCAACACCTGCTCGACGGTCTGCTGCAGTCGATCCGTATCCTCCAGCATGATGCGATAGAAATCGCGCCGCTGTGATTCGCTGACCTCGCGCACCTGGAGCGTATCGAGATACAAACGGATCGACGCGATAGGTGTCTTCAACTCGTGGCTGACGGCGTTGATGAACGCATCGTGCTGATCGTTGCGTCGAATCTCGCGGACGAGAAAAACCGTATACACGATGATCCCGGCGATGATGAGCGCGAACGAGAGGATGCCGAGGACGAGCGGCAGCACCCGCCGCCCGTTGACTATGATCCAGCCGACGTTGAGCGAGACGGCCGCCGCGACGAGCACGACGGCCAGTGAGATGAAGACCGCGGTCGCGGTCTGCCGGCGAGTCACACGCCGATCTTACTCGGCCTGGGGCTTGAGTCCTGGGGCCTGAGGCTCGATCGACCTGGGGCCACCAGCCGCCCAGGTCTCAGGCCACAAGTCGCAAGCCGACTGGCCGAGCCTCAGTCGGCAGGAACTGGCTCGGCTACCGTGATGTCGACGGCGTCGGGGCTTTCTTGCGGCATGGCGTGGCTGGCCTTGGGCAGGCGCGCTTCCTTCACGTCGCGGGCGAGGCCGAGCATTTCCAGCGTCTTGATGCCGTAGTAGTTGATGTCGACTTCGTACCATGCCAGACCGTGTCGCGCCGACACCGGATGCGCATGGTGGTTGTTGTGCCACCCTTCGCCGAACGTCAGCAGCGCCACCCACCAGTTGTTCGTCGAATCGTCGCGGGTCTGGAAGCGGCGGTTGCCCCACAGATGCGTCGCCGAGTTGACGAGCCACGTGGCGTGCAGGCCGAACACGACGCGGAAGCCGATGCCCCACAGCACATACGGGATGCCGCCCCACGCCAGCAGGATGAGACCGACGACGACGTTGGAGATCCAGTGCCACTCGGTGAGCCAGACGTGCACCGGATCCTTGCTCAGGTCCGGAACGTATCGACGCAGCACGCTCGTGTCGTGATGCATCGCCTGGCCGCTGAAGATCCACCCCATGTGCGCCCAGTACGTGCCCTCGCGCGGCGTATGCGGATCGCCTTCCTTATCCGAGTACTGATGATGGATGCGGTGCGTCGCCACCCAGAAGATGGGGCCGCCTTCGAGCGCCAGCGTGCCGCAGAAGGTCAGGAAGTACTCCACCCACTTGGGTGTCTTGTAACCGCGATGCGTGAGCAAGCGGTGATAGCCCATCCCGATGCCCAGCGATCCGGAGAACCACCACAAGAAGGTCGCCACCAGGATGGCGCCAAGATCGATATAGAAGAACGCTGCTACCGCCGCCACGTGGAACGCGACCATCGCGATGGTCGTGACCCAGTTGATGCCGGTTGACACCTTGCGCCCATAGAGGGCAGTCACGTCAGCCATAACCACGTGACAGTAACAGCTTGGCGCGGAGGCGACTGTAATACTTGTGTACAAGGGGTTTCGACGGAGATTCGCCTGCCTATTTTCCGCCGGCGACGTCGAGGAACGCGCCTGTGCAGTAGGACGCTTCGTCGGACAACAGCCACAAAATAGCCTGCGCGACCTCGTCGGGGTGGCCGCCGCGAGCCATCGGCACCATCGACCTCAGCCGATCCACCCGCCCTGGCTCCCCGCCGCTGGCGTGGATCTCGGTGTAGATGTGCCCGGGGCGTACCGCATTGACTCGAATGCCCTCGGCGGCGACTTCCCTGGACAGCCCGATCGTCATCGTATCCAGGGCGCCCTTGGACGCCGCGTAGTCGACGTACTCGCCCGGCGACCCCAGTCGTGACGCCCCCGACGAGACGTTGACGATCGAGCCTCCCTGGCCGCCGTGCCTGGTCGACATCCGTCGCACGGCTTCGCCCGCGCACAGGAAGGCGCCGACGATGTTCACCGCGAACACGCGATGGAGACGTTCCGCCGACATCTCGTCGAGGCGCATCTGCCGTTCGAGCACGCCGACGTTGTTCACGAGCGCGGTGAGGCGACCGAGGCGGCGATCGACCTCCTCGAAGAGCGCCGAGACGGCCGCGGCGGAGGACACATCCGCCTGAACGGCCACGGCGCGCCCACCGTCGCGGGTGATGTCGTCGACCACCGAGTCCGCCGCGCGCTGGTCACGGAGGAAGTTGACGCAGACCCCGTAGCCGCGCGCGGCCGCGAGCCGCGCGGTTGCCGCGCCGATGCCGCGGCTCGATCCCGTGATGAGTGCGACCGGAGTCATTCAGTCGTCCAAGCCCCAGGCCCCAAGTCTCGAGCCCCAGGTCTCAAGCCCCAGGTCTCAAGCCCCCAGGTCTCGAGCCGACGCCGTCTTTGTCCGCACGATCTCGTAGTGGACGACGCGGCGATCGTAGTCGGCCAGCATCTCTTGCGCCTCGGGTGGCACGACCGCGAGGTCCGCGGTCTCACCAGCGAACGCGTGAATGGCATCCATCGAATCCCAGAGCGTGACGACCTGGAACTCAGTGCCATCGCGGACGTCGCGCTTCAAGATCGACGCGCTGCGATAGCCGGGGATGGTCGACAGGCTGGGGAACGTGACTTGGGTCAGGTGTGCGATGTATCGATCCGCCAGACCAGGCTTCGTGATGCCCTTCCAATGCCTCGAGATCATCCGCACAGAAATAGCACAAAACACGGCTGACCGATCTCGGGATGCGCCTGCGCGGCATCGAACGGGTGCTGGCACCGTCGAACCGGCACCACTTGTCTGCTCGCGAAAGTCGCGGGGGCACCCCTGGCGCCGGGTTTGCGTACTGCCCCTGCATGCTCGAGGCGTTACGGCACGACATCCGCCATGCCCTGCGTCTGCTGCGACGCAGCCCCGGCTTCACGACCATCGCGGTCGGCACACTGGCCCTCGGCATCGGTGGCAGCACCGTCATGTTCGCCATGGCCGACGCCGTGATCTGGCGGGCACTCCCGTTCCGCGACCCTGACCGCCTCGTCCACGTGCACGAGATGCGTCTCGACGAGCGAACGCCCAGGTATGCGTCGCTGGCGAACTTTGCGGACTGGCGTGAGAGCGAATCGTTCGCGGCCATGGCCGCCTACACCGACGCAGGATTCGTCCTCACCGGCCGCGGGGAGCCGCAGCGGTTGAGCGCGACCCAGGTGTCGGCCCAGCTCTTCACTCTGCTCGGTGTCCAGCCGGCGCTCGGCCGATCCATCGCGCCCGACGAGGATCGTCAAGGCGGCACGCCCGTCGCGATCCTCAGCGATCGCCTGTGGCGTCAGCGCTTCGAGGCCGATCCATCGGTGGTCGGTCGTGGCATCACGTTGAATGGGCGCGCCTACGTCGTGAACGGTGTGATGCCGGCGGGGTTTCAGTTTCCGATTGGCGATGAGGACATCGATCTCTACACACCACTCGAACAGGACGCATGGCCGACGATGCGACTGCGCGACGGCCGGCTCATTCGCGTGCTGGCGCGCCTGCACGCCGGCGTCTCGCTCTCTGAGGCACAGGCTGAGATGTCCGCGATTGCGGCGCGATTGGCAACCGCGTATCCAGACACGAATCGGAACTGGGGAACCCTCGTCACGTTGCTGCGCGAGGACATCGCCGGCGCCAGCCGAAGCACGCTGTTGATGTTGTTGGGCGCGGTCGGCTTCGTGCTGCTGATTGCCTGTGCGAACCTCGCCAACCTGTCGCTGGCACGGACGGCAACGCGGCGCGGCGAGTTCGCCGTCCGCGCGGCACTGGGCGCCGGCCACGCGCGGCTGATCCGACAGATCGTGACCGAGAGCGTTGTCATGGCCGCGCTCGGCGGTGCTGCGGCCCTGCTCGTGTTCTCGTGGCTCCGCGATCTCGTGATCGCCGTTGCGCCGCGCTCCGTGCCGCGCCTGACCGAGGTGGGTCTCGATGCGCGCACGGTGCTCTTCGCGATGCTCGTCTCGCTGGCGGCCGGCGTGCTGGTCGCGCTCGGCAGCGTCGGCTTCGCGTTCACCGCCGACCATCGGCTCGCCACCAGGCAGGACCGGGGTGCCGGCGGACGAGCGACCGGTAATGCGATGCGGAGTGCCTTGCTGGTGGCGGAGGTTGCCCTGGCGATCGTCTTGCTGACAGGCGCGGGGTTGATGACCAAGAGCCTGCTGCACCTGACGTCGGTCGATCCCGGCTTCCGGACCACTGGCGTCTACGTGGCCGATCTCTTGCTCTCCCTCGAGAACTACGGCACCGGCGAACGGAGGATGCGGTTCTTCGATCGCGTGCTCGACGAGCTGCGTCGTGTGCCGGGCGTCCGTTCGGCGTCGGTGGCGTTCTCCGCGCCGTTTGGGAGTCGGGTTGCGTTTCCGATCGAAATCGAAGGCCGGCCCCCCAGCGAGACACCGACGAGCGCCTACTATCGCAGCGTCGGCGCCGAGTACTTCTCAGACCTCGACATTCCGCTGCTCCGCGGCCGGTTGTTCTCGGACCAGGATCGACCGGCAGGCGCGCCGGTCGTGATCGTCAATCACACGCTGGCGGAGCGGTACTGGCCGGGTGAGGACCCGATCGGCAAGCGCTTCACCGTCGTCGACCGCAACGATAGCGATCGACGCACGCGTCGCGAAGTCGTCGGCGTTGTCCGCGACGTGCGACATCGAGGCCTCGACCTTCCCTCGGGCCCCGAGATGTACGTGCCGTATCGACAGGCGCCGTCGCCGTGGATGTCGGTCTTCATCACGGTCGATCGCGGCGCCGATGTCGCGCAGGCCCTCGGCGCGGCCGTGCAAGCGGTGGACGCCAACCTTCCGGTGGGCGCGGTGGAGCCGCTGGAAGATCGAGTGTTGCGGTCCGTTGCGCCTCAGCGTTTCATGAGCATCCTGCTCAGTGGTTTCGCGCTGGTGGCGCTGGCGCTGACGACGCTCGGGATCGCGGGTGTGACGGCTTACGCCATCACGCAACGTACGCAGGAAATCGGGATTCGCGTGGCCCTGGGCGCGGTGAGGAAGGACATTCTGACGATGCTGCTCGGAGGAACGCTGAGGCTGGCGTTGGCCGGTACCGCCATTGGCATCGTCGGCGCTGTCGGCCTGACGGGCTTGCTGTCGACGATGCTCTTCGACGTCAGCGCGCTGGACGTGCCGACGTTCGTGCTGGCGGCGATCGCGTTGCCGGTGCTCGCGCTGATCGCGACCTTGCTGCCGAGTCGTCGCGCACTACGCATCGATCCGATGAAGGCGCTACGATCGGAGTAGGGGCGGCTCGCGAGCCGCCCCTACAGCCACCGAATCTTGCGGAACTGGAGAAACAGCAGGGTATCGATCACGAACATCACGCCGAGCGCCATCGGGTAGCCGGTGGCCCAGGTCAGCTCCGGCATGTGCTCGAAGTTCATCCCGTAGATCCCCGCGATCATCGTCGGCACGGCCGCGAGTGCCGCGTACGCGGCCAGCCGCTTGGTGTTCTCGCTCTCCTGCAGCGCGATCAGCGACAGATTCACGGTGATCGCGGTCGTGACCATGTCCCGGAGGCCATCGAGACTGTGATTGAGACGGTGCAGGTGATCGCCGACGTCGCGAAAATACTCCTGCATCCCGCTGCAGATCTGCGGCACGCGTCCACCGTGCAGTTTCGCCGTGACCTCGAGCAGCGGCCCGGCCGCGTGATCGACGGTCATCAGCTTGCACTTCATGCCGTAGAGCGCCTCGATCTGCGCGCGCGTCGTGTGACCAGCGAAGATCCGCTCCTCGATGCCCTCGATCTCCTCCGAGAGCGCGTCGACGACCGGGAAGTACCGATCCACGATCGTGTCCATCAGGGCATAGAGCACGTACACCGGTCCGTGCCGCAGCAGTTCGGGCTCCTCTTCGCTGCGCCGCCGAAGATCGGCAAAGCCCAGGAGCTTCGCGCCGCGCCGGACCGAGATGACGTAGTGCGGTCCGACGAACACCGCAACCTCGCCCTTGACGACCTCACCGGCGTTCATCTCCAACACGTGCATGACGACGAAAATCGATTGGCCGAACTCGTCGATTTTCGGACGTTGATGCCCGTGGGACGCGTCTTCGATGGCCAGGGGATGCAGGTTGAATTCGGTCTGCAGCGTCTCGAGTTCCTCGGCGGACGGATCCTTCAAGGCCAGCCACACGAAGCAATCCGGCCTGTTCGTGTAGTTGTGCACCTCGTTGAACGGGATCTCGGCGAGTCGACGGCCATGTTCGTAAGCGACGCACGTGACGAGCATCAGGGGTCTCCGAATAGATACTACGATCGCTCGCCGTGACTCAGGCGCCTACCTACTGGCTTTCCATGCACGCAGACTATCGATGCCGGCACGCGGGCGCCTGCTGCACCTCGAAGTGGCCGATTCCGCTCGAAATTTCACGGGTGACGTCGGTGCGGGCGGCCGTTGACGATGGGCGGATTGCCGTCGCGACGCCGTGGCTGCTGCCGGTGGCGGATGCCCCCGCGGACATGGCTGGAGTCCTCGCGACCGGCGAGCAGGGGCGGTGCGTCTTCCATCAGCCAAGCCGCTGCCAGGTTCACGGCGTCCTCGGGCACGCGGCGCTGCCCGCGGCGTGTCAGCATTTCCCGCGCGTCTGCCTGATCGACTCGCGCGGCGTCTTCGTCACGCTTTCGCATTTCTGTCCCACAGCAGCGTCGCTGCTGTTCGACGAGCGTCCGGTGTCGATTGTGGAGGGGCCGCCGGCCTTGCCCGGCGGCGCCGAGCCCGAGGGTCTCGACGCGCGCGAGGCGTGGCCGCCCCTGCTGACCGAGCGTGTGCTGATGGACCACGAGAGCTACGCGGCGTGGGAACGGCACATGGTGAACGTGTTGGCGGGCGAGGACCGCGAAGCCACGCCGGAGGCGGCGCTCGCCTGCCTTCGCGCGGACGCCC
>DAINCF010000127.1:0-15268 GCA_036732565.1 Vicinamibacterales bacterium | reverse complement strand
CGGCGTGGCCGCGGGCACACCCGGTGTGGCACCGCCGATGAAGGGGGCGAACGCCGGGACCTCACGCACCTTCTGCCAGTTCGCCATGCCCGCCGTGAACACCAGCGTGTCCTGATCGATGCTGCCGTTGCGAAGGTTGGAAATGATCTCGTCCTCCGTGACGGGCCCCACCTGATGTCCACCGATCGCCATGTACCACTGCGCTACTGTTGACATGCTGACTCCCAGTAGGGGCGGTTCGCGAACCGGCCCTACGACTCTCGTTCTTCTGGCGTTGCGTCGATTGCGGTCGCCGTCTGCTGTTCGAGCCGGGTCACCGCCGCGGGGTCGAGCCCCAGCTGGTGCGCGAGCTGTGCCAGGTAGATACGCTCCGCTCCGGTGACGTTCTCGTCGGCGCGAACGATGGCGAAGGCCAGGACGTACAGCTCCTCGCGCTGCTTGACGTCCGACACACCGGCGGCGAGCTCTTGCAGCGGGCGCGGCGCCGCCAGCTCTCCCTCGACGACGTGCTCGACACCGGCCTCGCGGGCACGCTCCAGAATCAGCGCACGCTCCTGTGACGACAACGTCCCGTCGGCGCGGGCCGCCGACACGGCAAGACG
This sequence comes from Vicinamibacterales bacterium, assembly GCA_036732565.1. Lineage (GTDB taxonomy): Bacteria > Acidobacteriota > Vicinamibacteria > Vicinamibacterales > UBA2999 > JAIVJN01. Next base: position 14,666 of record DAINCF010000127.1, on the reverse strand, counting down.
GACCAGTCGCAACACTTCGAACGGCAGCGGCCCATCGGCGGTTGCGACGACCACGCTCGATGGCCCCGGCGGCACGGGTGGCGGCGCAGCTGACGCCGGCGCGCTGCCCGCCGAACTGGCGGCCACGGTGCTGGATTTCATGCTGTCGTAGACGCCCCAGGCGATGCCGGCGGCGGCCATCAGCGTACTGGCGGTGAGAAACCCCGAGTGCCCGGTCAGGAAATTGCGGGCGCGCCGCGCGCGCTTGCGGCCCGACCGGCCCAGCGCGCCGCGGAGGACGATCGACACGATGTCCGTAGGATCAATCACGCGATCACACCTTCTTCACAGAGAATACGCGATGGGACGAACGGAGGTTCGACCGGTGACGCGGGCGGGTCTAGAGACGCGCCCTCGCGTAGGGGCGGGTCTAGAGACGCGCGTGGCGTAGGGGCGGCTCGCGAGCCGCCCCCTACAGCGCGTTGGATATCGAACGCGGCAGCGCGACCTTGGCTGGCTCCTCGGTGAAGTCTTCGCCGGGGTTGATGAAGCGATTCATCTCCACCTTGTACTGCTTGTCGTAGAGCTGACGGTAGCGGCCGTCCTTCGCGAGCAGCTCGTCGTGAGTGCCGCGCTCGACGATTTCGCCCGCCTCGAGCACGAGGATCTGATCCGCGCTGCGGATGGTCGACAGGCGATGGGCGATCACGAACGTCGTGCGTCCGGCGCGCAGGCGGCGCAGGCCGTCCTGAATCATCTCCTCGCTCTCGCTGTCGAGGCTCGACGTCGCCTCGTCCAGGATGAGCACGCGCGGGCTGGCGAGGATGGCGCGGGCGATCGACACGCGCTGGCGCTGACCGCCTGACAACTTGATGCCGCGCTCGCCGACCACCGTGTCGTAGCCCTCCGGAAACCGCAGGATGAACTCCTCGCAGTGCGCGATCCGCGAGGCCTCCTCGATCTCGGCGCGCGTCGCGCTCGGCCTGGCGTAGCCGATGTTCTCGGCGATGGTGCCATCGAACAGGAAGTTCTCCTGCAGCACGGACGCCAGTTGGGCGCGGTAGTCGTGCAGCGGGATCGACGCGAGATCGCGCCCGTCGACGAGGATACGGCCGCGCAGCACGCGATTGAACGCCATCACCAGGCTGATGAGCGTGCTCTTGCCCGACCCGCTGGATCCCACCAACGCCGTGGTCGTACCCGGCGCCGCGTGGAACGACACCCCCTTGAGCACCGGCTGTCCGGGGTTGTACTCGAACCACACCTCCTCGAACGCGATGTCGCCGCGGATGACGTCGAGCCCCGCCTTGCCCGCGTCCTCATCGTCCTCCGTCTGCATGTCGAGGACTTCGCGGATCCGATCCAAGCCGGCGAACGCCTCGGTGATCTGCGTGCCGATGGACGCGATCGACACCAACGGTGCCGCGACGACGCCGATGAAGAAGATGTACATGATGAAGTCGCCCAGCGTCATCGTTCCCGCCAGGATGTCGTTGCCGCCCAGCCAGATCATCACGATGCCGATGACGCCGATGATGACCGTGCTGCCGGACGTCGTCGCCGAGACGCCGGTCATCGACTGGGCGATGTTGCGAAACAGCCGATGCGCGCCCTTCGTGAAGACGATCTCTTCGCGCTTCTCGGCCGTATAGCTCTTGACGACGCGGATGCCGCCCAGCGACTCGGTGAGCCGGCCGGTCACCTCCGCGTTGATCTTGCCGCGCTCGCGAAACAGCGGCCGCAGCTTGCGGAAGGCATAGGCCATCCCGCCACCGAACAGGCCGAGGATGACGATGGTGACGATGGTGAGGCGCCAGTTGATGTAGAAGAGCACCGAGAGACCGAGCACGGCCGTCATGAAGCCACCGACCAATTGCACGAGGCCGGTGCCGACCAGGTTTCGGATGCCGTCGGCGTCGCTCATGATGCGCGAGATCAGCACGCCGGTCTGCGTGGAGTCGAAGTAGCGTACCGGCAGGCGCATCACCTTGGCCTGCACCCGCTTGCGCATGTCGGTAATCGCACGCTGCGCGGCCACGCCAAGGATCTGCGAGTTCGCGAACGATGTCACCGCTTGCACGGCGGTCGCGAGACCGGCGGCTGCGGCAATCGGCAGCAACAGATCCTGTCGTCCCTTCCCGAGCACCTCGTCGACGACGTACTTGGATGAGAGCGGCAGCACGAGGCCAGCCAGGCGGCTCGCGAGCATCAGCAGCAGCCCGTAGAGGAGACGCGTGCGATGCGCCCATAACAGCTCGCGTGCCTCTCGCCATGCGGCGCTGGCCGTGACCTTTTTCTTGGGTGCGTCTTTCGCGGGCGCTGCGTGAGCGGCAGACCGTCCGGCGCCCGATCGCTCGGCGCGTGACATCGCTGGAGCCCCGGATCTCATGAAAGCCACAATTGTTGCTCCGCACCGCTCCCGGTGATCGCCTGTCGGCTCTCAGGGGCCAGCTTCGCTGGCCTCAGCCGCGCTTGCGCGGCGCCGTGAGCCGAAAGCTGCGAGCCGTTAGCAATCATAGGTATCAATTCAGCGCGTTCGGCACCGCCAGCGTGAACGGCGCAATCCGCGCCTCGAATGACGTGCCCGTCGGCGTGACCATGGTGTAGGTGCCGTGCATGGTGCCGACGTTCGTCTTCAACGGACAGAAACTCGTGTACTCGAACCTGCCGCCGGGCTCGAGGACTGGCTGCTTGCCGACCACCCCCGGTCCCTCGACCTCTTCGACGTCGCCGTTGGCGTCGGTGATGATCCAGTGGCGCGACATGAGCTGGGCCGTCTCATTGCCGATATTGGAGATGCTGATGTGGTAGGCGAAGAAATAATGCGGTTCACGTGGGAAGCTGCGCTCCGGTACGAAGCGGCTCTCCACACGGACGCGAATACCCTGGGTCGTCGTGTCGCTCACCGATTGATTATCACACGTGCCCTGGATGGGCCGGACCTAGCCGTTCGGGCGGGGGTCAATCCAGATGTCCGCGTTCCGCGTCCCCCATCTCGACCTTGCGCGACGGGAAGTACTCGCGCCAGCGTTCGGTGACCCGGGCCGCGATGTCGTCGCGGCAGGTCAGCTCCTTCGGGTACCAGGGCTTCATCCGCGCGTCGATCGCAATGGGGGCCTGCCGGGCGATGTGATTGCGTACGATCCGGCGATCGGCCGCGTGGACGTCCGCCGCGGGCTCGAAGCGCGTGAACGTCGTCCACAGAAAGTTCATCACGCTGCGAGTCGCGCGCTCGGGCTCGTCGCTCAACACGATCAACGGCCATTCCGCAAACGCAGGATGCGCCGCGATCCGCGCGGCGGCGCCCGGGTCGCTCGCGAAGCCCGGTCCGTTGACGACCAGGCATCCGCCACAGAAGACACGCGCCTCGGAAACGTCCGATGGCGGATCGACCGCGGGACGAAACTCGCGCGGGAGATCGCGGATCGGATCGCCGAGGCCCAGCCACACGCCCTTCGAACCCTGATTCACGACCGGCCCGGTGTAGTCGAGCGTGTCCATCGAGAGGTTCGAAAAGACGTAGAGATCGGTCTCCGGCCGCGTCCTGGCCAGAATGTGCTCGAGCGTCGCGCGGAAGTCGCGCACGTTCACCGGCCGATCCGTCAGCAACAGGAACTTCGTCAGCGACAGTTGTCCTTCGCCGAGAATACGGAACGCGCTGGCCATCGCCTCCCGTCCGTACCGCTGCTTCACCACCGCCGCGGCGAGCGAGTGGTAGCCGGTCTCGCCGTACGACCAGAGCTGCTCGACCGCCGGCATCACCATCGGGAACAGCGGCGACAGCAGCTCCTGCAGAAGATCGCCGATGAAGAAGTCCTCCTGCCGCGGCTTGCCGACGACGGTGGCCGGATAGATCGCGTCTCGGCGACGCGCAAGCTGGGAGACCTGAAACACCGGATAGTCGTGTTGCAGAGAGTAGTAGCCGTAGTGATCGCCGAACGGGCCCTCTGGGCGCCGAACGCCAGGTGGCACCGTGCCCATCAGCGCCATCTCCGCGGTCGCCAGCAGCGGATGTGGATGCCCATCTGGCGCCTCGACCTGTGACAGGCGATCGCCGGCGATCAGTGACGCCAGCATCAGCTCCGGCACGTTCTCGGGCAGCGGAGCGATCGCCGACAGGATTAACGCGGGTGGGCCGCCGATGAAGACCGTCGCCGGCAACGCCTGACCGCGTGCCTCCGCAACCGCATAGTGAAACCCGCCTCCCTTGCCAATCTGCCAGTGCATGCCCGTCGTGCGTGGGTCGTAGACGTGGAGGCGATACATGCCGAGGTTGTGAGCGGGACGATCGGGATGCGTCGTGTAGACCAGCGGCAGGGTGATGAACGGTCCGCCGTCCTCGGGCCAGCACGTGAGGATCGGCAATCGATCCAACCGCACGTCACGGGTGACGAGGTCGAGCACGGGCCCGGAGGCCTGCCGGCGCGTGCCGACCTTGAGCAGCTCCCATCCAACGTCGCGTGCCTGCCAGAGCTTGGCCGGAGTGGGCGGAAGCAGTGTTTCGGCGAGATGCACCAACCGCTTGATCAGCGCGAGCGGACGCTGTCCGAACGCGAGCTCCGCGCGCCGCGCGGTTCCGAAGAGATTGGTGACGAGCGGCGTGTCGGCGCCGCGGACATTGGTGAACAGCAGCGCGGGGCCATTGGCGGCGATCACGCGCCGGTGGATCTCCGCGGCTTCGAGCGCGGGATCCACGGGCGCGGTGATCTCGACGAGATCGGTGTCGCGGCGGAGCGAATCGAGAAAGGCCCTGAGGTCGGGAAAGGTCATCCCTGCCAGGGTTCGTCGTAGCTGCCGCCGTAGATGTTGGGCACTTTGCCGCCCATCGGCCGCAGATAGGTGGTGAGCTGGCCGCGGTGGTGGACCATGTGCGTCAGCGCCCACACCAGGAAATTCACCGCCGGAAACTTCGATCCGGCGAACTCCACTTCCTTCGCCAGCTTGGCGCCATCGAGCGCGAGGATGGCCTCCAGGCGCCTGGGAAATTCGTGCTTGTAGTCTTCCGCGAGCCGCTCGATTGTCTTCGGCGAGGTATCTTCCTTCCAGGCCCCGAACTCACCGGCGATGACGCCGTCGAGAAACATGAAATCGGCGGTGGCCAGATGCTGCGCTAGCTCACCGGCACTCCGGGAATTGCCCTCTGGCTTGTAGTCCTTCTTCGCTTCGGGAACGGCCTTGATCACCTTGTAAGTGGTCATCCACTCCTGCTGGAGCTGCTGCCCGACGCTCAGGGCCACGGCCCTCGCCTGATCTGCGGTCATCGCGCGCCTCCTGTCACCCTCTCGTGAGCTTCCGGTACTTGATGCGATGCGGTCGGTCGGCCGCCGCGCCGAGACGGCGGCGTCGATCGGCCTCGTAGTCTTGATAGTTGCCCTCGAACCAGACCGCCTGGCTGTCACCCTCGAACGCCAGGATGTGCGTCGCGATGCGATCCAGGAACCAGCGATCGTGGCTGATGACGACGGCGCAGCCGGCGAAGTTGAGCAGCGCTTCTTCGAGCGCGCGCAACGTGTCGACATCGAGATCGTTCGTCGGCTCGTCGAGCAGCAGCAGATTGCAACCGCGCCGCAGCAGCTTGGCGAGATGCACGCGATTACGTTCGCCACCCGACAGCGCCCCGACCTTCCGTTGCTGCTGCGCGCCCTTGAAGTTGAACCACGACGCATAGGCGCGCGACGCCACCGGCCGCTTCCCCATCAGCAGCTCGTCTTCGCCGCCGGAAATCTCTTCCCAGACGCTCTTGTTGGCGTCGAGCGCGTCGCGGGACTGGTCGACGTAGCCGACCTGCACGGTCTCGCCGACGCGCAACGTACCGCCATCCGGTTGCTCCTGCCCGGTGATCAAACGGAACGTCGTCGTCTTGCCCGCGCCATTCGGCCCGATCACGCCGACGATCCCGCCCCGCGGCAGGGTGAAGCTGAGATCGTCGAACAACACCAAATCGCCGTACCCCTTCTTCAGGTTGCGCGCTTCGACGACGATGTCGCCGAGTCGGGGGCCTGGTGGAATATAGATCTCGACGGTCTCGATCTTGTCCGCTGCGTCCTCGGCCAGCAGTTGTTCATACGCGTTGAGCCGCGCCTTGCCTTTCGCCTGGCGCGCCCGCGGCGACATGCGGATCCAGTCCAACTCCCGCTGCAGCGAACGCTGGCGCTTGGTCTCGGCCTTCTCTTCCTGCGCCAGCCGCGTCCGCTTCTGTTCCAGCCATCCGGAGTAGTTTCCCTCGTAGGGGTAACCGGTGCCGCGATCCAGCTCCAAGATCCAGCCGGCGACGTTGTCGAGGAAGTAGCGATCGTGCGTGACCGCCACCACCGTGCCCGGATACTCCTTCAGGTAGCGCTCGAGCCACCCGACCGACTCCGCGTCCAGGTGGTTGGTGGGCTCGTCGAGGAGCAACAGGTCGGGCGACTGCAGCAGCAATCGGCAGAGCGCCACGCGGCGACGCTCGCCGCCCGAGAGCGTGCTGACGTCGGCATCCGCGGGCGGCAGGCGCAGCGAATCCATCGCCATCTCGAGACGCGAATCCAGATCCCACGCGTTCGAGGCGTCGATACGGTCCTGCAACTTCGCCTGCTCGTCGAGCACCTTCTCCATCTCCTCGGGAGACAGCTCCTCGCCGAGGCGCATGTTGATCGCATCGTAGCGATCGAGCAGCGCGCGAATCGGCGCCACGCCTTCTTCCACGTTGCCTTTCACATCCTTGGTCGAATCGAGCGCCGGCTCCTGCGGCAGATAGCCAATGCTGATGCCGTCGCCCGGAAACGCTTCGCCGACGAAGTTCGTCTCGACGCCGGCCATGATCTTCAGCACCGTCGACTTGCCCGCGCCATTCAAGCCGAGGACGCCGATCTTGGCCCCCGGCAGAAACGACAGCCAGATATCGCGGAGAACAGCGGTGTCGGGAGGGTACACCTTCCCGAGACCCTTCATCGTGTAAACGAATTGCGGCATATGAACCAAATGAACGGATACCGAGGCATCGTAAGGTGGGCCGTAGGGTGGACCGTAGGGGCGGCTCGCGAGCCGCCCCTACACGCCGCCCCTACATCAGACCCCTACACGGGCGTCCCTACGGAGTCGCTTCCGGTTTCAACGTTACCACCGTGTAGCGATCCATCGGGAAGTACTGCTTGAACGCGTCGTGCAGCACGGACGGTGACAACTTCTCGATGCGATCACCACGACGCAGGATACCCATCGGATCCCACCCCAGCAGGTGTGTGGTCTGCAACGAGCCGATCCAGTACTGGTTCTGTCGCGTCGCGGTCTCGAGGTCGCGTCGTTCCAACTCCTGCACTTTCTGGACATCCTCGGCTGAAGGCCCTTCCTTGATCAACCGTTGCACTTCGGTGAGGACGGCCTTCGTCAGCTTCTCGACGTTCTCCGGTGAGCTGCCGAACTGCACGGTCATCGCGCCGTAGCCTTTGAGCGGCAGCGTATTCTGGTAGCTGACACCGACGCCATAGGTCCCGCCCAACTCTTCACGCAAGATGTCACGCAGGCGAATGCTGAGCACCGAGGACGCAGCCCGCGCACGATGCATCGCCAACTCATCGAGGTTGGTGTCGGCGAAGAACGACATCACGGTTTGGCTGCTCGGCTCGCGTCCCTTCCGGACTTCCTCGGCGACCACGCCCGCCGGGAACTTCACGCCCATCTCGCGGAACGTCGCCGAGCGCTTGCCGGTCGACGGCAAACTGCCAATCCATTGCTCGATGAGCGGCACGATCTTCTCGACTTCGAACGTCCCGACGAGGAAGAACGTGAAATCGGCGGCGTTGCTGTAGCGCGACGCGTAGAACTTCCGCATCGTCGCCAGGTCCAACGTCTCCACATCCGCGGGCGTCGGCGCCTTTGCCGTGTAGTGGTTCGACGTGTTGACGAGCTCCACTTTCTCACCGAAGACGGCCCGTGGGTTTTGCGCCTGATTCTGCAGCACGCCGATGACCCGACGCTTCATGAGCTCGAACGCTTCCTCGGTCAGATTGGGTGAGGTGAACGCGAGGTAGTTCAACTGAAGCGCGGTTTCGAGATCGCGCGGCGACGCTTGTCCTGTCGTCCCCTCGGTGTAGGTGTCCACCGTCGGCGAGACTTGTGCGAGCTTGCCCGACAACAGCCTGCTGAGATCCACGGGGTTCAACCCGCCCATGCCGCCAATGCCGACGAGCGAGGCCGCAAGCTGCGCCTCACGGTAGTCGCTTTCGGGCACCACGGACTCGCCACCCAGGGCGTACGAGCTCAGCAGCACCTGATCGTTCTTGAAATCCGTCGGCTTCAACCACACTTCCGCGCCGTTCGACAGCGACAGGATGGTGACGTCCAGCTCCGCAATCGCGCGCCGATTGGCCACCTTCCCAGCCGCAGGCTTGGTTTCCACGAGCTCGCGGCCGGCCAAGGCATCGGTCCACGCCTCGATCGCTGCTACGTCCGCCTTCGCGGCCACTTGCTGCAGCGCCTGTTCCGTGGGCACTGGCGCGTCTTTCTTTTCAGGCGCAACGGCCAGGACGACGCGGCTGCCGCTCCCAACCAGTTTGTTGGCCGCCTCGCCCACCTCCTGGACGGTGATGCCGGGGACGAACGTCGAGGCGATCTGATGCTCGAACTGAATGCCCGGAATCGGCTCGGACTCGAGGAAGGCGCGGACGTACTCGTTGGCGTAGCTGGGGCTTTCGCTGGTCTCACGCTCCTTGACGGCGCGCTCGAAGGTCGCGAGCAGCGCCGCCTTCGCCCGCGTGAGCTCGTCAGCGCTGAACCCGAACTGCTGCATGCGCCGCGTCTCGGTCACCAGCGTCTCGAAGCCGTTCGCCAGGCCGCCTTCGGGAACCGCGGCGCCGACGTCGAAGAGCGTCAGCAGCCGAACGATGCCATCGTTGCCCGCCTCGCCGGCCAAGATGGGGGCCTTCGGGCGACGAGCGACGTCGGCCAGGCGCAGGTTCAACATCTGCGTGGCGAGCTGATCGACGAGCCCCTTGCGGTAGTCCCCCACCGTCTTCTGGAGCTCGACCGCGCGCTTGTAGGCCACCGTGATGGTCCACTGCTGCGCCTCGGGATCGGTGGACACGAGATAGGTCGTGTCCTTCGGCGTCGGGACGGAGCGATCGACCGTCGGCGCCGTGCCCGAGGCCGCAGGAATCGTCGCGAAATGCTGCTCCAGCAATTTCAACGCGTCGCCGGGATCGACATCGCCGACAACGGCGACGGCCATGAGGTCGGGGCGATACCACTTCCTGTAGAAGTCGACGAGCCGCTGGCGTGGGAAGCTCTTGAGGATCTCCGGCGTGCCGATTGGCAGACGCTCGACGTAGCGCGATCCCTTCAACAGCGCGGGCAACTGCTTGTCGGTCAGCCGCGAGCCCGCCCCCAGCCGTCCGCGCCACTCTTCGATCACGACGCCGCGCTCTTTGTCGATCTCCTCCTGCGTCAGCAGCATGCCGGCGCCGAAATCGTGGAGCGCGAGCAGTCCTCGCTCGAAGTAGCCCTCGCGATCGGTCGGAACGTCGAGCATGTAAATCGTTTCGTCGAAGGACGTCTGCGCATTGACGTGCGCGCCGAAGCGGGCGCCGATCGACTCCAGGAACGACACCAGCTCACCCGGCTTGAAGCTGGTCGAGCCGTTGAACGCCATGTGCTCCAGGAAGTGCGCGAGGCCGCGCTGGTCGTCCTCCTCGTGGATCGATCCGACGTTCACAGCCAGGCGCATCGACACGCGGTTGTCGGGCCGGCCGTTCTGTCGGATGTAGTACTGCATGCCGTTGGCGAATCGTCCGGTGCGCACGGCTGGGTCGACCGGCAGCGTCTGCTCGAGCGCCAGCGGCTGCGCGGCGGGCGGCGCCTGTGCCGGCGCCACAGCCTGTGCCGACACGGCGACGATGGAGGCGACGAGCGACGTCAACACCGCGAGCAATGAGGCCATTCGCATACGAGTACAGCCTACTATTACTGTCATGCGCCTCACGATCAAAAGACTGGATTCCACGCTGCCGCTCCCGGAGCCGGCCACCGCCGGCGCGGCCGGCTTCGATCTCGCCGCGGCCCACGACGTCGACGTTCCACCTGGAGCCATTCGGCTGGTGGGGACGGGGCTGGTAATCGAAGTGCCGAACGGCTGGTTCCTAGGGATCTTCGCACGGAGCAGCACGCCGTTGAAGCGCGGGCTGATGGTCGCCAACGGCGTCGGCGTGATCGACTCGGACTACTGCGGCCCTGCGGATGAGGTCAAGATCCAGGTGATGAACGTCACCGACGCTCCCGTCAGCGTGCGGAAGGGCGATCGCCTGGCGCAGGGGATCTTGTTGCCGGCGCCACGCATCGAATGGAGCGAAGTCGCAGAGGTGACGAGCGACACGCGCGGCGGATTTGGAAGCACCGGGACGTAGGGGCGGCTCGCGCGCCGCCCCGACACGCCTCGACGAACAATGACCCTCCGTCGCATCCTCCACATCGACATGGATGCGTTCTACGCATCCGTCGAGCAGCGCGACAATCCCTCGCTGGTCGGGCGACCTGTCGTCGTCGGCGGCGATCCCAACAAGCGTGGAGTGGTTGCGGCGGCCAGTTACGAGGCGCGCAAGTTCGGAGTCTACTCGGCGATGGCAATGGCCCACGCCGTGCGTCGCTGCCCCGCGCTCGTGATCGTTCGACCGGACTTCCGCAAATATCAATCGGTGTCGCAGGAAGTGTTCGCGATCTTCCGGTCGGTGACGCAGCTCGTCGAGCCGATGTCGCTCGACGAGGCCTACCTCGACGTCACCGAGAACGTCTGGCAGGAGCGGCTCGGCGTCAACGTGGCCAGGCGGATCAAAGAAGAGATCCACAAGACGACGGGGTTGACGGCCTCGGCGGGCGTGGCGCCGAACAAGTTTCTGGCCAAGGTCGCGTCTGGATGGCACAAGCCCGACGGACTGACGGTCATCGCGCCCGAGCGCGTGGAGTCGTTCCTGCGCACGCTGAAGGTCGATGCGCTGTGGGGCGTCGGTCCGAAGACCGCGGACAGGCTGCGGGCGCGCGGCGTCTCCACGCTCAGCGACGTGCGCGCCCGATCGCTCGACGACCTGCGCGACATCGTCGGCAGCCTGGCGGAATGGCTCGTCGAGCTCGCGCATGGCCGCGATCCCCGGCCGGTCGAGCCGAATCGCCCCACCAAGTCGTCCGGCTCGGAACAGACCTACGAGACCGATCTCACCGACGCGAACAAGATTCGTCAGGAAATCTCCGAGATGGCGCGCGAGGCGGCCGAGTGGCTCGGCCGCCGCAACATGTTCGCACGCACGGTGGTGATCAAAGTGCGCTACGAGGACTTCACGACAGTCACACGAAGTCATTCGACACCGCGACCGACACAAGACGCGGGCGAGATCGTCGAACGCGCGCTCGCATTGCTCGAGCGCACCGAAACCGGAAGAAGGCCCGTGCGCCTGCTCGGCGTCAGCGTGCACAACCTGGGCGATGTGGATACCGCGCCGTCGCGACCGCCGCGCGTGCGCGAAGGGCCACTGTTGCCGTTCGAGTAGGGGCGGTTCGCGAACCGCCCCTACGGAGCCTTCTGCACCCTGACGCGTCTCAACTCTACGCGCTCCACCGGCGTCTCGCCGTTGACCGGGACGTTCTCGATCTTCTCCAGGACGTCCAGTCCACTCTCGACGCTGCCGAACACCGTGTACTTCCCATCCAGCATCTGCGAGCGCCCGGTGACGATGAAGAACGATGTGCTCGCGCTGTCGGGATCGTCGAGCCGCGCCATCGACAGCGTGCCGCGATCGTGAACCTGATCGTTGAGCTCCGCTCTCACGTTGTGCACCCAGCGCTGCTGTGACTCGTTCAACGGCTCGCCGCGCGTCGGCAGATGCCCCGTCTGCACCATGAACCCTTTGACGACGCGGTGGAACGTCATGCGGTCGTAGACGCCAACGGAGGCGAGCCGAAGGAAGTTGCGAACATGGTCGGGCGCCTTGTCGGGGGTGAAGCGCACCGTGATGTCGCCGGCGGACGTCTCCAGCACCGCACGATACTGCGACAAGTCGCCGATCGACTCGGTCGAGAACGGCTCCGGCGTTTCCGCCGGCTTGTCGCGGATCGTGACGCGCGTCATCAGCAGACGCTCAGTCGGTGCGCCCTTCTCGTCGGCCGCGGCTTCGGAGAGCTTCTGCGCCACCAGGATGCCATCGACGACGCGCGCGAAGACCGTGTACTGCCCGTCGAGCGCGGGTTGATCGGCGATGCAGATGAAGAACTGCGTGCCGGCGCTGTCCGGCTTGTTGGGCACGAGGACCGCGGAGACGGCGCCACGCGTATGGCGCTCGGCGTTGACCTCCGGCTTCAACCGATTGAGACCGCCGGTGCCGTATCGGTCGCGCGCCGCGGCATCCGTCGAGAGTGGGTCGCCGCCTTGGATGATGCCGTGACGAATCACGCGATGGAACGTCGTGCCGTCATAGCCGCCGTCGCGCGCCGTCTTGATGAAGTGCGCCACGTGCGTCGGCGCGCCGTCCGCGAGCAGGTCCAGCACGATCGTCCCCTGCGCGGTCTCGATCACCGCCTGCTTGCCGCGGATCTCGTCGGCCGGGTACGGGTTGACGAACAGCGCCGGCGCCACCGGTGGCGCGGGCTTCTTGGTCTGACCGAAGGCAAGGGTGCCGCACGCCATCAACAACGCCACCACCGTCACACAGCCCTTGACGCCCATGCCTTCTGAACCTCCGTGCGGAACCGTCGTGTAGCCCGCGTGCGGAACCGTCGTGTAGCCCGCGTGCGGAACCTCCGTAAGGAACCTCCGTGAGGAACCCCCGTGTGGAACCCCCGTGTGGAACCTTCGTCCCCAGCCTGACCCCTATTTTCTCTCAGCCCGCTGAACCATTGAGCGCCATCAACCGTCTATCTGGCAGAGCTCGGTTGGACCGCGGACGGTCCATCCGCGCGGACCGCCCTAAGAGTGCATTGCAAAGCTCGCGTGGGGTCCGCCTTTAGGCGGACCTGAGGGCCGGCTGAAGCCGGCCCCCACGGGTTTGAAATGTGCTCCAAGAACTACCTGTTCTCTTGATAAACGTGCTGTTCGAGGACCCAAGGCTGACTGGCAGGAGTGCGTCATGCGATGCCTGCTTGTCGGATTGCTCCTCGTGGCCGTGGCGCGCCCAATAGACGCCGCCCCTACCCCGATTTCATGGTGGAAAACGGGCGCCCCCCGCGTCCGGCCCAATGACACCCGCATCGCGACCATGTTGCTCGAGGGTCTGCGCCGCTCGCCCTCCCTCGCCGCGCTCGTCGATCGCGTCGAAGCCAGTGACGTCATCGTCTATCTCGAGCTGCAACCGGCTATCGAACGCCGGCTGGCCGGCTGCGTCACCTGGGTCACCTCCGCTGGGCGCTATCGCTACCTGCGTGCGTCGATCAATCCCGAGCTCCCTCCCGACGCGCTCATCGCCGCGATCGGTCACGAGCTCCAGCACGTCGTCGAGATCATCGACAGCCCGGCGGTGACGGACCCTTCCTCGCTCCTCGCGCTGTATCAGCGGATCGGCAGCGGCGGGTCCCAAGGCGCGCCGAAGCTCGACACCGCCGCCGCGCGCGCCGCGGGCGCGCAGGTCCGTAAAGACCTGCGGACGACTCGCGTGGCTGGCGCCATCCCCGGCGGCTCGGTCGTGTCGCCCCTGGAGTGGCACGAATGGTACCGCCACAAGCGCGTGCCGGACGGCCCACCCCAGTAGCCGTGGCGCCCTCCGGGCGGCTCGAATCTGGTTCCCTGTTATGCTGTGGCGGCATCCCGCTGCATGTACGAGGAGTACTACGGATTCGCCCAGCCGCCATTCAACCTGACACCCGATCCGAGGTTTCTCTACCGCAGCGCGTCGCACGCGGTCGCGCTCCAGCAAGTTCAGCAGGCCATCCTGCGCCGTGAAGGGTTCATCGTCCTGACCGGTGACATCGGGACCGGGAAGACCACGGTTTGCCGCACGCTGCTGGAGCAGACCGATCCGAAGACGTTCACCGCGCTGATTCTGAACCCGTTCGTCTCGGTCGAGGAGCTCCTCCGCGAGGTGCTGCTTGGCTTCGGCGTGGCGTCGCGCGAGACCATCCGCAGCGGCCGATTGTCCACGGCCACCAAACACGAGCTCGTAAACACGCTCCACGACTTCCTGCGCACTCTCGCGCCTCTGGGGGCGAGTGCCCTGGTGGTCATCGACGAGGCCCAGCATCTGTCGCCCGACGTGCTCGAAGAGATCCGCGTGCTCTCCAACCTCGATCTCGCCGATCACCGGCTGCTCCAGGTCCTGATCGTGGGGCAACTGAACCTGCTGGAGGTCCTGCAGAAAAGCGAGCTTCGGCAATTCAACCAGCGCATCTCGCTGCGCTGCTCGCTGCAGCCGTTGACGCGTGACGAGGCCGAGGCCTACATCTCGCATCGCCTGAGCGTCGTGCGAGGCGAGCGGCCGGTGCGCTTCACATCCGACGCCGTCGACCTGGTGCACCGACTGACCGGAGGGATTCCGCGCCTGATCAACCTCGTCTGCGATCGCGCGTTGATGGCGGGGCACGAGGCGCGCACCGACGAGATCACGGACGAGCTCGTCGGCAAGGCGGGGACCGCCATCGGCCTGCCGCAGACGCCGGTGGTGGCACCGGAACCGTCGACCATCGGGCAACCGAAGCGCCGTTCCGCGCTCCTCGCCGCCGGCGCGGTGCTCATCGCGGCC
>DAINCF010000126.1:0-15318 GCA_036732565.1 Vicinamibacterales bacterium | reverse complement strand
GGTTCTGATGGTCACGGCCTCGCCGAGTGGCTTGAGCGTCGCGAAATCGAAGCGCTGGCCGAGCAGCGCCCCGTTCAACCCATAGACGATGGCGCCACTGTCGTCGACGAGCACGCGGGTGATCCCCTCAGCCAGATCCAGCCGGACCGGTGTCCCGCCTTCGACCGGCACGACCAGCGCCTCCATCGCGGACCGATCGCGGCGCGACGCGGTCAGCACGACGCGGGATCGATCGGGGAGCCAATTCGCGAAGCCGTACCACTCATGCACGTTCTTGTCCGGCCGCGCGACCTCGACCAGGGGCGGTGAGCGCCCGAGACGCAGCCGCACGATCCCGTCGTTCAGCCCGATCAGGGCATCGTCGTCGGCGCTGAAAGCGGTGCCGCGAATTCGGCCGCTGCGGAATTCCGGTGGAAGCTCGAATTGCGGCGTGGCGATACCAGAGACAGGATCCACGGAGTGCAGAGCGCCGTTGGTGAAGAAGTTGAGCCTCCGGCTGTCGTCGCGCCATCGAGCGCCCGAGTCGGGGCTCCCTGGCACCCTGCGAGGCACGCTGTCGTTGAAGCGCCGGATCCAGAGCTCCTGATTGCCCGCTGGTGGCGACTGAACCCACGCGATGGATTGGCCGTCCGGGGCGATGTCCACTGGTGGCACGATGCCAGCGAGCAGCACCGGCATCTCGAAGCGCACCACCGCTGGCGCTGTCGCCGACGCGCCCGTCGTGGTCGAGCGCCACGCATTCGTGGCGAGCCACATGGCCCCAACGCCCGCGAGCAAGGAGATCGCTGCGACGGTCAACAGGCGGAAACGCCCATCCGGCGGTCGTGATGGGGACGCTGCCGCGCCGGACGCTGCGGTTGACCGCGTGCTCAGCGCGTCGAGCGCGAAGCCGAGGTCACGCGTGGACTGGAAGCGGTGCGCCGGTTCCTTCTCCAGGCAATGCCGAACGACGCGATCGATCGCTGGAAACGCCGGGGCGCCGTCGACGATCAGATCGGGCGGATCTGAATTCAGGATGGCGCCCATCGTGTCGATTGCGGTTGCGCCGGAAAACGCCCGACGGCCGCCGAGCATCTCGTAGAGCACGGCACCGAACGCGAAGATGTCCGCGCGGTGATCCACCTGCTCGCCCCGCACCTGCTCCGGGGCCATGTAGCCCACGGTACCGACGATCATGCCGGGCGACGTGTCGGCGGCGACAGTCGCGGCGCCGGCCGCGGGCATGGGTGAGTAGAGCCGCGCGAGGCCGAAATCGAGAATCGTGACCCGGCCGTCGGTGTTGACGAAGATGTTACCGGGCTTGATGTCGCGGTGCACGATGCCACGCTCGTGCGCGGCGGCGAGACCACTCGTGATCTGGGTGGCGTAATCGATCGCCTTGCGCATCGGGATCGGGCCACTCTGAATCAGCTCGGCCAGTGACTTGCCCTCGAGGAGCTCCATCACGGCGTACGACACCTGGGAGTCGTGGCCGATGTCGTGAATCGCCAGGATGTTGGGATGTGACAACGCGGCGATGGCCTGGGCCTCGCGCTCGAAGCGCGCGAGCGCAGCGGGGTCATCGGCAACGGCGGCAGGCACGATCTTGATTGCCACCTGCCGTTGCAGCCGCGCGTCACGCGCGCGGTAGACCTCGCCCATGCCTCCCGCGCCGATCGGGCTGACCACCTCGTAGGGGCCCAGACGCCGACCGGCTGCGAGTGACATGCGACGGATTATATGACCGCGAGGCGACGGAATCGTACGCAGCGCAGGCCTTCAGGCCTGCCCCCCGGGTCGTGCGTCAGAGGGCAGGCCTAAAGGCCTGCGCTACGTACGGCTATTGCTGCGTCGTCACGCGCGTCGGTGGCTTCGGTTCCGTGTCCCACCAGAACGGCTTCGGCAACGGCTTCTGCGCCGGCCAGATCTGGTTGAGCGTGTCACCCTCATAGAGCTCGCCGTTCTTCATCACGTAGCGAATCGAGTTCGTGTTCTTGATGTTCTCGAGCGGATTCTTGTCGAGCACGATCAAGTCCGCGAGCTTGCCCGCTTCGAGCGAGCCGACGTCCTGCTGCAAGCCGATCGCTTCGGCGCTGAAGACCGTGATGATCCGCAGCGTTTCGTGCGGCGTCAGGCCGCCCGACCCGAGGTTCCAGGTTTCCCAGTGCGCGCCCAACCCCTGCAACTGTCCATGACTGCCGAGGCCGGCGCGGCCGCCCGCCCGGACGATGTCGGTGACGGTTTTCGCGATTTTCGCGTGGCCGTACTCTTCGGGCAAGAACCACTGCGCGCGCCGACGGGTCATGCCGTCGAGCAGTTCCCAGGGCACCCAGCGATAGAGCTTGGCGTCGCTGGCGGCGTTCTCGGTTTCGAACCAGTAGTTCTCGCTCCACGGCGCGCCGTAGGCCACCAGGATGGTCGGCGTATAGAACGTCTTGGTCCGCGCCACGAACTCCACGACGTCTTTGTGGAGCGGCATGATCGGGAAGCTGTGCTCCTGACCTGAGTAGCCGTCGGCCATCTGCGTCAGGTTCAGCTTCAGGTCCAGCGACCCCTCGATGGTCGCGGTGATGCCGTACTCCTTGCAGGCCTCGATCAGCCACTGCCGCACGATACGATCCCCCGCCACGTACTGCTTGATCGTGTTGGTGTGGTACGCTTCTTTGTAACGCTTGATGAAGCGGAACGCCGCATCGCGATCCTCGATCCCCGAACCGCTGAAGACGCCGGGTCCCGTCGCGAAGACGCGTGGGCCCGGCATCATGCCGGCATCTACCATGTCCGCATACGCGAACACGTCAGGGGTCGAGGTCTGCGGGTCTCTCGTGGTCGTGACGCCGTAGGCGAGGTTGGCGTAGTACTGCCACACTTGCGTCTGATGCAGCCCGCGCGGCGCCCACATGTGCGAGTGGGCATCGACGAAGCCGGGCATGATCGTCTTGCCGGCCACGTTGATCGTTCGCGTGCCGGCCGGGGCGGAGAGCGCGCCCTTGCGCCCGACCGCAGCGATGCGGTTGTTGGTGACCAGCACGTCGCCGTTCTGGATCACCTCATCACCCTTCATCGTGATGACACGTGCGCCGGTGAGCAGCACGGAGCCCTTCGGGCGGGCACGTGGCACTTCCACCGCGACGTCGACCTTCTGCGGATCCGAGGCCTCCAGCGGCTGGCGAAAGAACTGCGCGCCCCATGCCCACGTCATCGCGGTCCCGTCGGCGGTCCAATCGAGATAGTCGCCGCCCTCGAGCGACATGCGCTTCACCGGCACGGTCGTGTTCTCCGCTCGGCCGGTGATGCGCACTTCCACGGTCTCTCGCCCCGCGCGCGGAACCGTGACCAGGTAGTGCTTGTTCTGCAGGTTGACGAACGCGCGTGCGCCGTCGGGCGATAGCTTGATCTCCTGCGCGGCCGGTGGGTTGTTGCCCGGGCCGACACCCTGGATGCGCAAGTGCGTGCGGCGATCGTAGCCGTCGAGGGTGATGGACGTGAGACCGCGCGGCGAGGTCAGATAGACGCGCGACGAGTCCTTGCGCGCGAACTGCGGGTTGCGCCCGCTCTGTGCCGACGCGACGAGTGTGGAGGCGCCTCCGGCCGCCGGCATCCAGCGGATCTCCAGCGTGTTCGGCGCCGACACGCCACCGATCTCGCCGACGTCCTCATCCTGCTCATCCGCGGGCGGCGTGCCGAGGAGGATGGAGTAGATCTGATCGGAGGCCGCGCCCGCCAGGAACACGAGCTTCGCGCCATCGGGCGTGAACGTGGGATCGAGATAGTAGCCCTCGTGCGCGGTCAACGTCTCGGGCTGACCGCCAGCGGCGGCGACCCGCTTGATGTGGCCGCCAGCGGTGGTCCACGTCACGTAGACGATGGAGCGACCGTCGGGCGACCAGACGGGCATGAACTCACCCTCGGCAGCCGCGGGAGGCGGGTCCGACTTGGTGAGGAGCGTCGGTTGTCCACTCGGGTAGTCCATCACGTACACACGGTTCATCGCACTGAACGTGAGGCGTTTCCCGTCGGGCGACAAAGACGGCCACCGGATCAGGCGAGCCCGCAGCGTGTCGCCGTCTTCGATCCGGACCGGCGTGTAGACCCGTGGCGCGATCTCCGCCTGCACGCGCGCGGTGAACGGAATCGGCGTGGACGCGCCGGTCTCGACGTCGATCCGCTGCAGCTTGCCCGCGACCGGGACGATCAGCGACCTGCCATCCGGCATGAAATCGTAGCGCGGCAGCGTGTCGCGGCTGGCCCGTGATTCTTGATCGTCACGGGTCACGGGATGCGCCAGCCAGCGCTCGGCGCCAGTGTCAACGTTGCGAATGCGCAGCGCGGTGTCGGTCTTGTGGCGCGTGCCGTAGACCAGCCACTTGCCATCGGGCGAGAGCAGCGGTCGGATGGCGCTGCCTTGCGCGTTCGTGATCTGCGTCGTATCTCCGGTCTCGCGATCCTGCCGATGGATTTGCCAGAGCGGGAAGCGTGAGTTGTAGGTCCACGACGCCGTGCGCTGCGCGTAGTAGATGAACCGGCCATCCGGCGAGACCACTGCGCCCATGCGGTTCGTCGGCGGTGGCGGCGGCGGTCCCTGGGTGTCCGGGCTGGGTTGCGGCGGCGGCGGAGCGCCGACGCGTACCCCCGAGCCGCCATCGCGGTGATACATGAACAGCCACATCGTTCCCGGATCGGGTGGACGGGACTTCGACACGATGATGAACTCTCCGTCCGGTGTCCATGCAGGCGACGCCAGGATCTGCGGCCGATCGTTGGTCTTGCTGTCTTTGCTCACGGCCCGTGGATTCGACCCATCGGCGTCCGAAATCCAGACGTTCTCGATGCCGCTGCGGTCGCTCAGAAACGCGATGGTCTTGCCATCGGGAGAGTAGGTGGGCTGTGACTCGAACGAGAGCCCGCCCACGATCCGCGTGGCGGCACCACCGGCGATGGGCAGCGTGTAGAGATCACCGAGCAGGTCGAACACGATGGTGCGCCCGTCCGGCGAGACGTCGACCGACATCCACGTCACTTCGTCGGTCGTGAACTCGAGCGTCTCGGCGGTCTTGAGCACGAGCCCTTCGGGTGTCTTGTCCTTGGAGTCCTGCGCCTCCTTCGCTTCTTGCGCCGGTTCCTGCCGTGCGGTGACGCGAAGCGGAAGCGCGAACAGGGTCAAGGCCGTGAGGCACAACAGACCCGGAATGAACGAGCGTTGGAAGCGGGGCATGAATTTCCTCCCTAGGTGGGGAGATTCTACTCATGGGCGGGAGAATCTACTCACTCGGCGGGCTGAGCCCCGCCTCGACCGACGATTTGTCGGGATGTACCGCGGGCCGAACTGCTTGGGATTTCGGTAGAGGCTGGGCTTTCGCCCCTGTAGGGGCGGCTCGCGAGCCGCCCCTACGTCTGTCTGGATCGCCGCCTCGAATTACGGCTTGCGGGCGATCACGAGGAAGCCGGCCTTCCCGCGGGTGTCCGTGTCGACCACCTCGAAACTGGCCGCTTTCAGCTCGGTCGCGACGGTTTGGGCGGTTACGCCATGATGTCCGTCCGTGTCGCGATCCTCCGGCTCGTCGGCTTCGCTGCCCCGGGGTGCGAAATCGATGACGGCGATGCGTCCGCCGGATTTGAGGGACTGCAGAATGCTGGCGTTCATCGTCGGCGGGTCGGCGAAGTGATGGTAGACGTTGCGCATGAAGAGCGCGTCGCACGTGGCCGCGGGGAAGTTGGTGCGCTGTTCGTGCCCCTCGACCAGCGTGACGTTGGCGAGCTTCGACTTCTCAATCGCCCGCTCGGTGTCGCGAAGGCGATCCTTGTTCAGTTCGTTCGCATAGACATGGCCGCCTTCACCGACGGTCCGCGCCATCGCGATGCTGAGCGCACCGTCCCCGACTCCGAGCTCGCAAACCGTCTGCCCACGCTGCACCACGAGCACCTCCACGAGACGCTTGGCGTCGGCGGTGTCGCTCTGCTCCTGCGCGAGGGCCGGGCAGGCGAAGGCGAGGGACAGTGTTGTGACGAACAGCGCGCATCGCGTCATCGGCCTCTCCTTGTCCGCCGTAACGCTTGCGCGAAGGTGGACGCGAGATCTGACGAAAGAACGCCTGCGGTGGTTGGGAATGTGGCGTGGGGCCCGGTGGTTGGCGAGGGGCGTGGGGTCCGGTGGTTGGCGAGGGACGTGGGGTCCGGTGGTTGGCGAGGGGCGTGGGGTCCGGTGGTTGGCGAGGGGCGTGGGGTCCGCCTTCAGGCGGACCTTCACGGGCTGCGCTATTTCTTGGTGAACGTAATCGCGGCGCCACCGACCGTTGGCGCGACGCCCATCGCGAATTGCGTGCGTCCGACGCCCACGGTGACCGTCCGCCCGGCCGCGATGCCAATGGCGGCACCCATCAGCACGTCGCTCAGGTTGTGCCTGTTGGCCGACATCCGCGCGGCTGCGACGTACGCGCCGAAGCCATAGGCGGGCGCGCCGACCTTCCAGCCGTAGTGGCGCTGGAGCACGGACGCCGTGGCAAACGCGCTGGCCGTGTGACCCGAGGGCAACGAGTGGCTATTGCTGCCATCAGGACGTGGCCGCCGCGTCGTCATCTTCCCGACCTGGACGATGCCCTGGGACAGGATCTGCGCCCGAACCAGATCGCCGCCCACCGCGCTCAGCTTTTCGTTCTCCGTCAGCCGCGCGATGGTGTAGACGCCGAAGCCAGCGCCGGCCTGGAGCAGGAAGCTGCCCGCGAAGTTGCCGGCTTCGAACTTGCTGGATGACGCTATGCTCTGGATGCGGTCGAGGCTCTGGTCGTCCCACCGCGAGGCGACGAGAGCGCTTGCGCCCATGACGCCGACCACCTTCGCCGTGTCCTTGGACATGAAGCGGACGAAGTCTTTCGGAATCTGCGAGAACGGCGCCCAGAAGCCGTCGGCGCTCGGCGCTTGGAACTCGGGCGCTCCTGGCAGGTCGCTGACCGGCTGCCACGGTTGGCCAATCGGCAGAAGTGGTTGACTATCAAGCAGTTGCGCCGCGCAAATCGCTGGGCTGGCGAGGCAAACGACCACTGCCAACGAAGCCGACAACCGATGAGCCATTCGACCTAGTGCTCCAAATTCCAGGGTTGGACTGCGACCCGCCCGCAAGGCGCCGCGCAGACGTGTCGCATGAATGTAACAGGTTAGACGTCCTCCTGCATGCCCTAGTTGGGTCTACCCGCCCGCGTTGAGCGCCTTGATCTCGCTCGTCAGCTTGGTCAGCGACTTGTGCGCGTCGCCGAACAGCATGTAGGTGTTGTCGAGGTAAAAGAGCTCGTTCTCGATGCCTGCGAATCCCGGATTCATGCTGCGCTTCAGCACGAGGACGGTCCTGGCCTTGTCGGCGTTCAAGATCGGCATGCCGTAGATAGGCGACGCCTTGTCCGTGCGCGCGGCCGGGTTGACCACGTCGTTGGCGCCCACGATGACCGCGACATCCGTCTCCTGGAACTCGTCGTTGATGTCGTCCATGTCGTAGAGCCGGTCGTACGGCACGTTCGCCTCGGCGAGCAGGACGTTCATGTGCCCCGGCATGCGCCCGGCCACCGGATGGATGGCGTACTTGACGACTCCGCCGCGCTTCTCGATCAACTCCGCCAGCTCCCGAATCTGCTGCTGCGCCTGCGCCACCGCCAGTCCGTATCCCGGGACGACGATGACCTTTGCGGCGTAGGCGAGCTGCATCGCCGCATCTTCGGCCGTCGTGCTCTTGACCGCCAGCCCCGTCGCGGCCTTCTCGCCGGCCGGCGCGGCGCTGCCGAACGCGCCGAACAGCACGTTGCCGAACGAGCGGTTCATCGCCTTGCACATCAGCACCGACAACAGCGCGCCCGACGCGCCTTCGAGCGCACCGCACACCACCAGAACGTTGTTCTCCATCACGAACCCGGTGGCCGCGGCCGCCAGTCCCGCGTACGAGTTGAGCAGCGACACCACCACCGGCATGTCCGCTCCACCGATCGGCAACACGAGGGACACGCCGATCACCGCGGCCAAGACGATGACCGCATAGAAGACCATGGTGGCGGACGGATTGACGATCAGATAGCCGAGGCCGGCGAGCAGCACCACGGCAATCAGGAGGTTGACCGTGTTCTGGCCGCGATAGGTCAGCGGCCGTGACGCGATCAGCTCTTGCAGCTTCCCGAACGCGATGAAGCTGCCGGTCACGGTCAGCGATCCCAGCAGCACCTCGATGCCGAGGGCGGCCGTGACGCCGCGTGAGAGGCCACCGCCCTCGACGCCGCTCCACGCGTGCTCGTACTTGGCGATGCCCACGAGCGTGGCGGCCAGCGCGCCGAAGATGTGCGAGAACGCGATCATCTGCGGTACCGCGGTCATCGGCACCCACATCGCGATGGGGTAGCCCAGCACCGATCCAGCGATCAGACCGATGATGATGCCGCGATAGCTGACGATGTCCTGATGGATCAGCGTCCCCAGGATGGCGACGAGCATGCCGACCGCCGCATGCTGCATCCCCTGCTTGGCGCGGTCGGGCCGCGTCAAGCTCTTCAGGCCGAGGATGAACAGCAGACAAGCGGTGAGGTAACAGCCCTGAACGAGCAGATCTCTCACGAGCGAGCCCCGCCGCTGCGGTTCGTCGATTCGCGCTCGCCCGTCCGGAACATCCGCAACATGCGGTCGGTGATCAGGAAGCCGCTCACCACGTTGGTCATGGCGCATGCGACGGCCACTGTGCCCAGGACCTCAGCCACGAACCCGTACTTCCCACCCGCCATGATCAGGGCGCCGACGATGGTGATCGCCGAGATCGCGTTGGTCGCGGACATCAACGGCGTGTGCAGCAGCGGCGGCACCCGCGTGATCACCAGATACCCGACGACGGCGGCGAGCATGAATACGTAAATCTGCATGACGGCGGTCAGCGACATGATCAGCTCCGTATCTGGCCGGCGTGGACGACGCACATCGGGCCAGTGATTTCATCATTCAGATCGATAACTACTTGTCCATCTTTCATCAGGTGCTGCAGGAGCGTCAGCACGTTCTTGCTGAACATCTGGCTCGCATGCAGCGGCATCGTCGCCGCGAGGTTGAGCGGGCCGATGATCAGGACGTCGTGGGCGGCGATCGACGCGCCGGGCTGGGTCAGCGCGCAGTTGCCCCCGGTCTCGGCCGCCAGGTCGACGATGACGCTGCCGGGCTTCATCGACTGCACCATCGCTTCGGTGATCAGCACGGGCGCGCGCTTGCCCGGCACGGCCGCCGTGCTGATGACCAGGTCCATGTCCTTGATGTGGTTGGCCAGCGCGGCTTGCGTCCGTGCTTGCTCTTCGTCGCTTTGCGCCTTGGCGTAGCCGCCCTTGTCCTCGGCGCCCTGGCCGACCGCTTCGGCGGCCACGAACGTGGCGCCGAGCGACTGCACCTGCTCTTTGGCCGCTGGCCGGACGTCGAACGCGGAGACGATCGCGCCGAGCCGCCGTGCGGTCGCGATCGCCTGCAGCCCGGCCACGCCGGCGCCGATGATGAAGGCCTTCGCCGGCGTCAACGATCCCGCGGCGGTCGTCAGCATCGGCATGAGGCGCGGGAGGGCGTTGGCGCCGAGCAGCGCCGCCTTGTAGCCGGCCACGGTCGCTTGTGACGACAGGATGTCCATCGATTGCGCGCGCGTGATCCGCGGCACCTTCTCGAGTGCGAGCACGGTCACCCGACCGTTCGCAAGCTGCTGCATGAGGCCGGCATCGGTCGCCGCTGGAAGGAGACTTATGAGAACGGTGTCCGTGGGAATCGTGGCCGCTTCATCAGGCGAGGGTGGTTGCACCTTGAGCAGCACCCGCGCTCCGCGCAGCGCCTCTGGAGCGGCTCCGGCAAGCACAGCCCCGGCCGCGGTATACAACGAATCAGGATATCCAGCCGACTCACCTGCGCCCTGTTCGACCACAACTTCCGCGCCGGCCTTCACGAGCCGGCCAGCGGACTCGGGCACGAGCGCCACGCGGAGCTCGCGCTCGGCCCGTTCCTTCACAACGGCAATACGCATGCGTCGTATCTTACTTCGCGGCCACAAACCGGCAGTCGGCAGTCGCGCGTCGGCAGTCGACAAGAGAACCAATGTCGTGACGCCCGACTCCCGACTGCCGACGGCCGATTGGTCTAACGTGCCGCGTTTGCGAGCCCACGCCAATTGACCAACACCGTCACCGGCGCCTGATCGGTGCCACGATCGCCGATGGGGCGTCGGACGATGAAGCGCTGCCCGTCCGCGGCTGCCGTGAATTGATCGTTGGCCGACGAGGGCTCGAGCGTCGTGCGGAACAGCGCGGACGGCGGACGCACCTGGCGCGGATCGCCCGTGGGCAGTGCCACGCTCATCATCTGGCCGTCGGGATCGAGATAGAAGAGCTCGCGTCCATCGCCGCGCCATCGCGGCTGCACACCGCCGCGCGTCGACAACTGCCAGCGCTCGCCCGTGGGCGGAAAGGCGACGACGTACACCTGCGGTGTGCCCTCGGTGGTGGCGTGATACGCGAGCCATCGACTGTCGGGCGAAAAGCGGAGCTCGTCGGCCAGCGTCGCACCCGTGACGATCGCCTTTTCGTCTTGCACGCCGTCGGTGCGTACGACCCACAGCTCATAGCGCTGGCCGACGGGTCGACCGACGGCCAGATAGCGGCCGTCCTTCGACCACGAATCAGGGTAGCCCGCCCAGTTCGCGATGACGTTCTCGGTGCCGCCGAAGGCGCCGCGCACCACGAGTCGCTGACCGCGCCGGAAGGCGATGCGCGATCCGTCGGGGGACCACGTGGGATCGGAGATGCTGCCGCCGGTCGAATCCGACAGTTGCGTCGTCATGCCGCGGGCTTCGTCGATCATCCAGAGCGAGTTACCAGGACTCTGTGATTCGCGCCGTGTCACCGCGAGCCGCCCGTCAGCCGCGAGATCGAAATTGGTGAACGTGTCGATGGGCCCGATCGTGCCGAGCGGCCGACCGGCGCGGTCCACCCATTCGAACTGCACGCGCGCGAACCCGAGCGTGCGATAGGCGAGCGTGCCGGCAGCCGACAAGTCCGCCGCGAGAAAGCCGGTCTGCTGCTCGATCAGGATGTCGGTGCTCACACGGAACGGCTCACCCACCAACGTCAGCGGGTCGAATCGCACACGCTGGGCCTGGAGCGTGCCGTTGACGCCAAAGACGATGAATCCCGACGGATCGATCAGCACCCGCGTGATCGTCGACGGCAGGTCGATACGCGTGGGATCGCCTTCAGCGATCGGCGCGACGTAGGTGTCGAAGCCACTGCGATCGGCGCGCGCCGCCGTGTAGACCATATGGCTGCCATCGGGGAGCCACTGTGGGAAGCCGATCCAGAAGTACTGATTGGTGCCGCCCGGGAGGCTCTCGACGCGACGAATCCACGACGTCGTCGCGCCGGGTCGCGCCGCGACGCGCATGATGCCGTTGCCCGTGCCCATCAGCACTTCATCGTTCGGGCCGATGTGCAAGCCACGAAACGCGGCTCGTCGTTCTTCATCGGTCGCCTCGCGCACGACGGTCTGACTACCGGTCTCGGTGTCGACAATCACCAGCTGAGGGCCGCGGACCAGCAGCAACCGCCGATTGTCGCTGAGCCACCCCGCGGCCGATGCCTCTTCGGTCCGTTGCAGAATGCGCGGAGTACCCTCCGCGAGGCCGCGAATCCACGTGCGGTTCACGTTGTCGGCCCCCGCGACTGCCGCCCAGGTGAGGGTTCGTCCGTTGGGCGATACGGCGACCCATGGCGGCAAGCCGAGATCGGAGGGGATGGTGAAGCGCGCCGTCAACGGCGTGACTTCCACTCGGTCGCTGGAGAGCTGTCGCGCCAGTGCGGCGCCAACCGCGAGGCCGGCGACCAGCGCCGCCGCGACGAGCACCCATCGACGCCGCCACCAGGAGCCTCCCTCGTCGAGCGCTTGGACGGGCGCCGACCCGAGCGACATCGCTTGCAGCGCGAACGCCAGGTCGCGTGCCGATTGAAATCGCTCCGCCGGCTGTTTCTCCAGACATCGATGAACGATGCGCTCCACCGCGGGTGGCACGCCGAGCTGCGAGGCGCCGAGCTCGGGCGGATCGCTGCGCAGGATCGCGCTCATGGTGTCCGCTGGCGTCTCCCCGACGAACGCGCGACGACCGCCGAGCATCTCGTACAGCACAGCGCCGAACGCGAAGATGTCCGTCCTCGCGTCCGCTGGCTGGCCGCGGATCTGCTCCGGCGCCATATACCCGACGGTGCCGACGACGATGCCGGGACCGGTGCCCGAGTCGACGACGCCAACGGTCGTGGCGGTGCTGTCGTCGAGGCTTGCGGTCACCTGCGCGAGGCCGAAGTCGAGAATCTTCAGACGCCCGTCGGTCGTGACGAACACGTTCTCGGGTTTCAGATCGCGATGGACGATGCCCTTGTCGTGCGCGGCCGCCAGGCCGTGCGCGATCTGCAGCGCGAGATCGAGCGCCTTGCGCGGCGGCAGCGCACCCTCGAGCAGCGCTTCGCGCAGGTTGCGCCCCTCGAGCAGCTCGGTGACCGCGTAGGCCACACCATTCAGCTGGCCGGCATCGTGGATGGCGAGGATGTTCGGGTGTGACAGCGCGGCGACCGCTCGCGCCTCGCGCTCGAAGCGCATGAGCGACGCGGGATCGGCGGCCAGTGACGCCGGCAGGATCTTGATGGCCACTTCGCGCTGCAGCCGGGTGTCGCGCGCGCGATAGACCTCGCCCATGCCGCCGGCACCGAGGGGGGCAAGGATGTCGTAGGGGCCGAGGCTCGAGCCCGAAGCGAGACTCATCTAACAGAGCGTATCAACGAAGGCGAAGTACTCACCACATGCATCCCACCAAACCCCTCAATTCACTCAGGTGGCGCATCGTGGTAGTGTCTCGGGTCCGACATCCGGGTGCTATTTCCACGTCTTTTCAACAGAACGAGTGCCTGCGCTCGATTGAACTTCAGGCTCGTGATTATAGGCGGTGCGAGCCTTCGCCTCGTGTTCGCGTGAACCATTCGCGAGGCTGAACCGTCTACCGTTCATGCCGATGTCTGCGCGCTCTCCCCGCACGCTCGTTCTGGCTCTGGCGGACCTCGGTCGCAGCCCGCGCATGCAGCGGCACGCCCTGGCGTTGGCGCATGCCTCGCCCGAGATGGAGGTCGAGATCGTCGGCTACGAAGGCAGCCCGGTGCAGATGCCAGTCACGGCCGAGCCGCGCGTGCGCTGTCGGCGCCTGTCGGCGCGCCAAGAGAGCGAAGCGACGTCGGCGTGGTGGAATCCCGTCGCGATCGGTCGCACGGCCGACCGAAGCGTGCAGATGGGACGCGTGCTGTTCGGCGGTGCTCGTCCAAGGATCATCCTCGTGCAGAGTCCGACGTCTGGTTCGGCACGCACGCTGAGTTGGCTGGCCTCGAGGGCGCGCGGCGCCCGGCTCGTCATCGACTGGCACGATTGTCACGCGGTGACGCGACCGAGCGACGATCATGCCGGCATTCGCGCGATGGCCCGACGCGAGCGTCGATGGGCCCGACACGCGCATGCCCATCTGGCGGCCTCGCGCGCGATGGCCGACTGGCTCCACCGCGAGTACAAGGTCCGCGCCGCGGTGTTGTACGACCGGCCCGCGTCCTGGTTCGCGCGCCCCGATCTCGCCGCGGCAGCGAACCTGTGGTCACGACTGTCCCGCGACCTCTCGCTTGGCCCGCGCAGAATTCCGATCGCGGTGTGCCCAACCGGGTGGACCCCGAGCGAAGACTTCGATCTGCTGCTCGAAGCGCTGGAGCGAGCCGAGCGCCGCCTGGCCGCACGTGGATCCGCCGCCGACTCATCGTCGCCGGAGCTCGTGGTGCTGCTGACAGGGAGAGGCCCCTTGCGCACCGCGGTCGAAGCGCGGCTGAAGCGGCGATCGTTCGCGCGCGTGGCCGTGCGGACGACGTGGCTCGAGCCCGCCGACTATGTGGTGCTCGTTGGCATGGCCGACGTCGGCATTTCCTTGCATCAGTCAGCGTCCGGTCTGGACCTGCCGGGCAAGCTCGCGGAGTTTCGCGGCGTCGGGGTGCCCGCGCTGGCGTTGGACTACGCGCCCGTGCTCGGCGAGGTGCTCGAGAAGGGCAAGCAGGGCGTGACGTTCCGCGAACCAGGCGAGCTCGCGACGCTGCTCGTGGCGCTGGCGACGAACGATCTCGAGTCGCAGCCGCTCCTCATCTCCTCGCGCACGTGGCTCGCCGCGCATCCGGCCGAGCGGTGGGAGGATCACTGGCAAGAAGTGGCGTCGCCAGTGTTGAAGGTGTAAGGGCGGCTCGCGGCCGCCCCTACGAGCATCCCGTTTACCCCTCTCGTAGTGCCTTCGACGGATCCACCAGCGCCGCGCGCCAGGCCGGGACGACCGAGGCCAGCGCGCCGACGAGCAACAACAAGGCGATGACGCCGCCGATGGCAACCGGATCGCGCGAGCCGGTGTCGAAGAGTTGCCCTTCGAGCACGCTTGCCGACGCCAGCGCGCCCGCCAGTCCAATCCCCAATCCGACGGCGACCGGTCGCAGGCCGTGGAGCGTCATCTGTCGCACGACTTCGGCGGCTGAAGCGCCGAGCGCCATCCGCAAGCCGATCTCCTTCGTCCGCTGCGCCACCAGCCACGCAATGACGCTGTAGACGCCGAGGGCGGCGAGCAGCAACGCGGTGCCGCCCAGCGCGGTCATGAGCGCGGTGTTGAAGCGCGCCTGCGCCATCGTGCGCCCCAACCCTTCGTCCATCGTGCTCACGCCGAAGACCGGCAGCGACGGATCGACGGCGTGCACGACCTCGCGCACGGTCGGGGTCAGCGTTGCGGCGTCGGCAGTCTGTGTCCGTACGAGGAGGTTCAGCGAGTTGTTGATCCAGCTGTATGCGAGCTCGGGAATCTGCGCGATGGGCAAGTAGAACTCCGGCCGCGGCGCGGTTGCCGGCCCACGTGTTCGAACGTCCGCCACGACGCCCACCACGACCTTCCAGGCGGGTGAGTCTGGACCGTCGGGTCCGGGCTCGCAACACTGGATCCGCTTGCCGAGAGGATCGTCGCTGCCGAACGCAGTGCGGGCCAGCGTCTCATTGATGATCATCACCCACGGCGTCGAGCGGATATCGGCGTCGGTGAACGTGCGCCCGGCAATCAGCGGCACGCGGAGGACCTGGAAGTACTCGGGTGAGACGAAGTGCGACACACTCGAGATGACGCTCCCCATGTTGAGCGGTCGCCCTTCGGGAATGAGCCCATTCGATCCGCCACCGCCAACCAGCGGTGGCTGCGAGTCGAGCGCGGCCGCGGCGACGCCAGGCGCGGCCCGCAATCGCTGCTCGAGATCCTCGAAC
>DAINCF010000125.1:0-15457 GCA_036732565.1 Vicinamibacterales bacterium | reverse complement strand
CTCCTGCAGCTTCTCGCGGTCGTAGTCCGAGGTCGTCTCTTCGACCTGCGCGCGAATCTGCTTCACGCGGCCCTCGATGGCGTTCGACTTGCCGTCGCCCTCGACGATCGTCGTGTTGTCCTTGTCGATGGTGACCTTCTTGGCCTTGCCGAGGTCGTCGATCTTGATGTTCTCGAGCTTGATGCCGAGATCCTCGGTGATGGCGCGTCCGCCGGTGAGGATGGCGATGTCCTCGAGCATCGCCTTGCGGCGATCACCGAAGCCCGGGGCCTTGACAGCCGCGGCCTGCAGCGTGCCGCGCAGCTTGTTGACCACGAGCGTGGCGAGCGCCTCGCCCTCGACGTCCTCGGCGATGATGAGCAGCGGACGACCCATGCGGGCAACCTGCTCCAGGACCGGCAGCAGATCCTTCATCGAGCTGATCTTCTTCTCGTGGATCAGGATGACCGGATTCTCGAGCACGACTTCCATGCGCTCCGGATCGGTCACGAAGTACGCGGAGAGATAGCCTCGATCGAACTGCATCCCTTCGACGACATCCAGCGTGGTGTCGAGCGTCTTCGACTCCTCGACCGTGATCACGCCGTCCTTGCCGACCTTCTCCATCGCCTCGGCGATGATCTTGCCGATGGTCTCGTCGGCGTTGGCCGAGATGGTGCCGACCTGCGCGATCATGTTGCCCTTGACCGGGCGCGACAGCTTCTTGATCTCGGCTGTGAGGACCTCGACGGCCTTCTCGATACCGCGCTTCAGCTCCATCGGGTTGGCGCCGGCGACGACGTTCTTGGCGCCCTCACGGTAGATCGCCTGCGCGAGCACCGTAGCCGTGGTCGTGCCGTCACCTGCGGTGTCCGAGGTCTTGCTGGCGACTTCGCGGACCATCTGCGCGCCCATGTTCTCGAGCGGGTCCTTGAGGTCGATTTCCTTGGCCACCGTCACGCCGTCCTTGGTGATGGTGGGCGATCCGAATTTCTTGTCCAGGACGACGTTGCGGCCCTTCGGGCCGAGGGTCACCTTGACGGCGTCCGCCAGCTGGTTCACGCCGCGGAGGATTGCCTGCCGCGACTGCTCGCCGTAAATAATCTGCTTGGCCATTGTTGCTTGTCTCCGTTGAGTTCAGAATCGAAAAGGGCGCCCGACTTCTCGCCTACTTCTCGACAATGGCGAGCACTTCGTCCTCGCGCATGATGAGGTATTCCTGGCCGTCGATCTTGATTTCCTGTCCCGAGTACTTGCCGAAGAGGATGGTGTCGCTCGCCTTGACGTCGAGCGCGATGCGCTTGCCGTCCTTGTCGGCCTTGCCGGCGCCGACGGCGATGACCTTGCCCTGCTGCGGCTTTTCCTTGGCGGAGTCGGGGATGATGATGCCCCCAACCACTTGCTCTTCTTCCTCGATGCGCTGAACGAGGATGCGGTCGTGTAGCGGTCTCAGAGCCATGTGCTGCACTCCAGCGTGCGATGCGATGGTGTGTACGGTGTATCCAACGAAAAGAGATTGTCGACTCGGCTCCGTCGGCTCCTGCCACCCCCGAGCGGCTGCCGCGCCGGGGACCCCGGCTAGCAGTCACGTCCTCTGGCGGCTAGCAGTCGACGCGCCCGACTGCTAACGATACAAAGGCGCCGGCTGCATGTCAACACCCCGCAGCCGGTGTAGCCTCGCGCTTCGCCGATCGGAGGGCCGGCTCCCTTCGTTCGCCGGAGGCCCTCGGCGAGGCGAAGCCGAGCCGCCTTCCGCGCCCCGAAGCGGCGTGGCCTACCGAAGGCCGCGAATCTTGAGCGTCTGGATTCTCCTGGTGAGGGTATTGCGATGCACGCCGAGCACGTCCGCCGCCTTGCCGAGGTTGCCGTCGCACCGTTGGACGACCCGGGTGATGAAGCGGCGATCGAATTCGCGCTGGGCGTCCTCGTAGCGGATGCCTTTGTCGACCATTTCAGCGACCAGCTGCTCGAGGAGGTCACGCACGGCGGTCCTCCGGCGCGGACTCCAGGGCCCCGCCGGTCAGCCGACGGTAGGCGTCGAGGTACTTCTCCCGCGTGCGGGCGATGACCTCGGCCGGGAGGGACGGGACCGGCGGCTGCTTGTTCCAGCGAATCGCCTCGAGGTAGTCGCGGACGTACTGTTTGTCGAAGCTGGGCTGCGGTCCGCCGGGCGTGTACTCGTCGGCGGGCCAGTAGCGCGACGAGTCCGGCGTCATCAGCTCGTCGATCAGCAGCAGCTCGCCGGCGTCGGTCAACCCGAATTCGAACTTCGTGTCGGCGAGGATGATGCCGCGCGCGGCGGCGTGCTCCACGCCAAACGCATACAACGAAAGCGTCAGCGTCCGCAGGCGTTGCAGCAGATCGCCGCCGACGATCGGCTCGGCTTCGGCTTCGCTGATGTTCAGATCGTGACCCGATTCCGCTTTGGTCGCGGGCGTGAAGATGGGCTCTGGCAGCCGGTCGGATTCTCGCAGATCCGGCGGCAGCGTCACGCCGCAGATCTCACCGGTCAGGCGATAGTCCTTCCACCCCGATCCCGAGAGATAACCGCGCGCCACGCACTCGATGGCGAGCGGCGTCGTGCGCCGCACCAGCATCGCGCGTCCATCCAGCATGGCCGCATATCGACGCGCGGGGTCTGGAAACTGCTGCACGTCCGTGGTGATCACGTGGTTCTTGACGATATGCCCGCTGCGGAAGAACCAGAAGGCCGAGAGCTGCGTCAGGATCCGTCCCTTGTCGGGAATGCCGGACCCGAGCACGAAGTCGAACGCGGAGATCCGATCGGTCGCGACGATGAGCAGGTCGTCGCCGATGGCGTAGACGTCCCGGACCTTTCCGCGGCGAACGAGTGTCAGGTCATCGAAAGCGGTGTCAATCAGAGGAGGTGGAGTCGTCACGGGGAGGATCGAAAAGAGAAGGATTGTAACCCTGGACCGGCTGCGCCGGAAGGACCGCGCTTCGCGCGGACAGACCACGAGGCGAAGCTGATCCCTCAAAGGCGACGCGAGCGTCCCTCCGCGAGGCGAAACCGAGCGGTCTACCTCATATAGTATGGAGTCGTCTTGCGCACCGCATTCCGCACGGTACTGGTGCTCGGGCTGGCCGTCGCGCTGCTCGCGCTCTTCCTTCGCAACGCTGACTTCACCCAAGTGGGCAATGCAGTGCGAGGGGCGCGGACGGATCTGCTCGTAGTCGGCCTGGCCTGCGCGCTGATGGGATACGTGGTGCGGACGGTTCGCTGGCAGTATTTGCTCGAACCACTCGGGCCGACGCGGTTCTGGGTCGCGTTTCGCGCGACGATCATCGGCTTCGCGGCGTCGACGGTGCTGCCGGCCCGTGCCGGCGAGGTGCTGCGCCCGTATCTGCTCGCCCGGCGCGAAGGGTTCGACGTGGCCGCGGCGTTCGCGACCATCATCGTCGAACGGGTGTTGGACTTGACGGCCGTGCTGTTGATGCTGGCCGCGTATCTCCTGTTCTTCGACGAGGGCGTGGCGCGACAGTCGCCCACGTTGTATCGCGCGGTGACGTTGGGCGCGTGGATTGCGACGCCGGCGGCGCTCGGGCTGCTCGCGGCGATGGTGATCCTCGCCGGCCAGCCGGCGCGTATCGAGCGGGCCTTCGTGGCCGCGGGCCGCATGCTGCCCGCGGCGATCGCGGTCAAGCTGGCGCACCTGGGACGGACGTTTGCCGAGGGGCTCGCCATCGTGCGGCGGCCCCAGCGGCTGTTCGCGAGCTTCGCCTGGTCGGTCGTCATGTGGGCGCTGATCTCGGCCGAGACGTGGGCGGTGAGTCGGGCCTTCGGCATCACGATGTCGTTCACCGGCGCCTACCTGATCAATGCGTTGCTGGTCGTCGGCATCGCGGTCCCCACGCCGGGCGGCGTCGGCGGCTTTCACGAAGCGTTTCGCGTCGGCGTCACGTCGTTCTTCGGCGCCGACAACGATGCGGCCGTGGCTGCAGCCATCGTGCTGCACGCCGTCTCGTTCGGACCGATCTTGATTCTGGCGGTGTGGGCGGCCGCGGTCGAAGGGTTGAACATGGGACGGCTCCAGCAGATCCAGCGGTCGGAAAGGACAATCGGGTGAAGTGTCCGTACTGCGGCCACGTCGGCGACAAGGTCGTCGACTCGCGCGAGAGCAAGGAAGGCGACGTCATCCGGCGCCGCCGCCAGTGCCTCGATCCGACCTGTCGCAAGCGGTTCACCAGCTATGAGCGGATCGATGAGATCCCGTATATGGTGGTGAAGAAGGACGGCTCGCGCGAGCGGTTCGAGCGGCAGAAGCTGATCGCCGGGCTACTCAAGGCGTGTGAGAAGCGCCCGGTGAGCGTCGCCGCCATCGAAGACATCGCCGACCGCGTCGAAGGCATGCTGCAGGAGCGGCCGGAGAAGGAGATTGGAACCGCGGAGGTCGGCGCGTTCGTCATGCAGGAGCTGAAGCAGCTCGACAAGGTGGCCTACGTACGCTTCGCGTCGGTCTACCGCCACTTCCGCGACATCGGCGAGTTCATGACGGAGCTGAAAGACCTCCTGAATGCCAAGGAGTAGGTCGAGCAGTTGGCCTGAGGCGTAGAGGGCTGTAGGGGCGGTTCGCGAACCGGCCCTACGGAGGCGTAAAGTGGAGCGTGTGAGCTCTTCAGCGGTGCATGCGCCCGCGACTGGGGCGCCACCGGTACGGCGACCGTTCAGAGACAATCCGCGCCTCATCCTCGCCGGCATCGTCGTGCTTCTGGGCGTGCTGGCGGCGGTTGTTCTGCTCGCGGAGCGCACGTCGCGTCTGTCGCCGGACTTCCTGACCGAGGTCGTACTCTACGCCCTCTCGGCGACGAACGTGATGATGCTGCTGGCGCTGGTCTTCGTGCTGGCGCGCAACATCATCAAGCTGATCGTGGAGCGGCGGCGCGCGATGCCGTTCGCACGGTTCCGCGCCAAGCTGGTGCTCGCCCTGGTCGGTCTCACCCTCATTCCCGCGCTGCTCGTGCTGATCGTCGGCAGTCGCGTCGTGTTGACCGCCGTCGATCGCTGGTTCAACACCCCGATGGAGGAGATCCTCGGCTCGGCCAACCGCATCGCGGCCGACTACTACCAGGAGCGGCAGAAGCTGGTGGTGGATCAAGCCGAGCGGCTCGCGCGCACGCTGGGGACGCTGGACCTGTCGGCGCCGGATGCAGGTCCGATCCGACGCATCGTGACACCGGAGGTGACGCAGCAGCGACTGGGCATGATTCAGGTGTATCGCGTCGTGCAGCAGCCCGACGGCCAGTTCGACGTGGCAGTGCTGGTCGATGTGGCTCGCCCCACGCTGCCGCAGGGGCTGACGCGCGCGTCCGCCGATCGTCTCGCGCTGCGCGTCGTCGCCCTGAACGCGGAGCCTGAACCGCTGACGCTGGAGCCCGTCAGCGGCGGCGGTGAGCTGATTCGGGCGGCGGTGCCGATCCGCAACGCACCCGGGCGCGTCGCCGGCGTGCTCATCGCCAGCGACTACCTGTCCGGCGACCTTGCGGACCGATCGCGGCGCATGACGCTGGCGTACGAGGACTACACGCAGTTACGCGTGCTCAAGCAGCCGCTCGCGGGCGTGTACCTCTCGTTCTTCGTGATGGTCACGCTGATGATTCTGGTCGGCTCCACGTGGACGGGCTTCTACCTCGCCAAGCGGATCACGCGCCCGGTGCAGATGTTGTCGGTGGCCGCGCGCGAGATTGGCGAAGGGCATTTCGAGCATCGTATCGACCACGAAGGCGCCGACGAGTTCGGCTCGATGATCGAGGCGTTCAACACGATGGCCGCTGGACTCGAGACCAGTCGCCGGCGCCTCGAGCGCGCGACGGTGGAACTGGAGCAGAAGAACCAGGACGTCGAAGGGCGGCGGCGCTATATCGAGACGATCCTCGAGCGGGTCGCGACCGGCGTCGTCTCGATC
The DNA here is from genome assembly GCA_036732565.1 of Vicinamibacterales bacterium. Lineage (GTDB taxonomy): Bacteria > Acidobacteriota > Vicinamibacteria > Vicinamibacterales > UBA2999 > JAIVJN01. The sequence goes on along the minus strand of DAINCF010000125.1, from coordinate 9,554 downwards.
GATCCGGCGGGGCGTATCCGCACGGCGAACTCGGCGGCGCTGCGGCTGCTGGAGCTCGATGCCGCGAGCATCCTCGGCCGGCCCGCCGTCGATGTGTTCAAGGGCGAGGAGCTTCAGCAGATCAACGTCGTGCTGGATCGCGCGGCCCGGGCGCGAGGCGAGTCGTCATCGCAGGAAGTGGCCCTGGTGCGTGATGGCCGGGAGATCCACCTTGCGGTCGTAGCCACGCGCCTGGCCGGCACCGGCGGCGCGTTCGAGGGCACCATCCTGGTCCTCGACGATGTGACGCCGCTGATTCGGGCGCAGAAAGTGGCGGCGTGGCGTGAGGTGGCGCGGCGCCTCGCGCACGAGATCAAGAACCCGTTGACGCCGATTCAACTATCGGCCGAGCGCATGCGCAGGAAGCTGGGAGGGATGGACGGCGCGCCCGGCGAGCTCGTGCAGGAGTGCACCTCGACGATCATCGGCGAGGTCGAATCGCTCAAAGGCCTGGTCGATGAGTTCTCACAATTCGCGCGCATGCCGGCGCCGCGTGCCACGGTTGTGGACTTGAACCGGCTCCTCGGCGAGGCGCTCACGCTCTACGATGGTCTTTTCGCCGATGTGCGGTTCGTGCGAGGGTTGGCGGTGGATCTCCCGCAGGTGCGCGTGGATCCCGAGCAGATCAAACGCGTGGCGATCAACCTGATCGACAATGCGATCGAGGCCATGGACAGCAAGGGCACGATCACGATCACCACGAGCCTTGACGCCTCCAACAGTGTTGTCCGGCTGGTGGTGGCAGACGATGGCCCAGGCATCCCGCCGGCGGAACGTGAGAAGCTGTTCCTGCCGTACTACTCGACGAAGAAGCGGGGCAGCGGCCTTGGCCTCGCCATCGTCCGCCGCATCGCCGCGGAGCACGGCGGCAGCATCGAAGTAATGGAAAACGAGCCGCGCGGGACCAAGTTCGTGGTGGAATTGCCGTGTTGACTGTCAGGTGTAGGGGCGCCTCGCGAGGCGCCCCTACGGCCAGCCGCACCGACGATGTCGTGGTATGCCCTCGATTCTGATCGTTGACGACGAGCCCGGGGTCCGCTCGTCGCTGAGCGGGGTGCTCAAGGACGAGGGCTTCGACGTCGAGGCCGTTGCCAGCGGCGAGGAGTGTCTGGAGCGCGCGGCGCGCGGCGCCTATGACGTCATCATGCTCGACGTCTGGCTGCCGGGCATGGACGGCCTCGCGACGCTGCAGCGGCTGCGGGAGCGCAAGATCGACGCGCAGGTCGTCATCGTGTCGGGCCACGGCAACATCGAGTCGGCGGTGCGGGCGATCAAGATGGGCGCCTACGACTTCGTCGAGAAGCCGCTGTCGCTCGAGAAGACCGTTCTCGTGGTGCGCAACGCGCTGCGGCAGCGCGATTTGGAGAACGAGAATCGGGTGTTGCGCGCGCGTGTGGACCGGCAGCACGTCATGGTGGGGGAGAGCTACGCGCTGCGCCAGTTGCGCGAGCAGGTGGACATGGCCGCGCCCACCAACGGCCGCGTGTTGATCTACGGCGAGAACGGCACGGGCAAAGAGCTGGTGGCGCGAACCGTTCATCAGCGCAGCCGGCGTCGCAACGGACCGTTCGTGGAAGTGAACTGCGCGGCGATTCCGGAAGAGCTGATCGAGTCCGAGCTGTTCGGCCACGTGAAGGGCGCGTTCACCGGCGCGGTCGCCGATCGCCCCGGACGCTTCGAGCAGGCGAGCGGCGGCACGATCTTCCTCGACGAGATCGGCGACATGAGCCTCAAGACCCAGGCCAAGGTGCTGCGCGTGCTGCAGGAGCAGGTGATGGAGCGCGTCGGCGGCACCCAGAAGATTCGCGTCGACGTGCGCGTGCTCGCGGCAACCAACAAGGATCTGCCGACCGAGATTCGCAGCGGGCGCTTCCGCGAGGATCTGTACTTCCGCTTGAACGTGGTGCCGATCTTCGTCCCGCCGCTGCGGGATCGGCGCGACGACATCGCGCTGCTCGCGGATCACTTCATGGCGCTGATGGCCGCCGAGTACGGGCGGCGGCCCAAGCGGCTCGCGCCGGAGGCCATCGGCCGTCTGCAGCACTACGCCTGGCCCGGCAACGTCCGCGAGCTGCGCAACACGATCGAGCGGTTGATGATCATGGCGCCGGGCGAGACCATCACGGCGCAGGACCTGGCGTTTCTCGGCCACGACGGCGTCTCGCTGCCCGAGATCCCGTCAGGGGAGACGCTGCCCCTGTCCGAAGCGCGCGACCGCTTCGAGCGCGACTACATCCTGCAGGCGCTGGCGGGCCAGGGCGGCAACATGTCGCGCACGGCGGATGTCCTCGGCGTCGAGCGGAGCAATCTCTACAAGAAGATGCGCGGCTTCGGGATTGGCCCGACGAAGACGAAGGACACGGCCGCCGATCAATAAGCGGGTCGCGGGCTGACATGTAGAGCGGCTCGCGGGTTGATATGCAGGGACGGGTCGCGGGCTGACATGTAGGGGCGGCTCGCGAGCCGCCCCTACTCGCGTAGTTTGTTCTCCAACACCTGCTTGGCACCGAAGCCTTCGAGCTGCAAGTAGTACGCGGCGGTCTCGACGAGCGCGGCGGACGGCACCAGGCCGACGATCTCACTCTCCAGCACCTGCACGCCGTAGCGTGCCGCCTCGCGCTTCACAACCTCGAACACGCGGAAGATTGGCGTCTTCTCGTAGTTGGTCAGGTTCATCGACACCTGGACGATGTTCCGCTCGGCGAGCGGGATGCCCATGGCCTTGACGAAACGGAAGCCGCCGCTGCTCAAGCGAATCGCGCTGGCGATCTTCTTGGCGACGTCGAGGCGATCGGTCGCGAGGTTGATGTTGTAGGCGATGAGCGGCATGCGGGCGCCGATGACCGTGGCGCCGGCGGACGCGTGGGGCGTGCGCGGACCGAAGTCGGGCGCCCAGCCGTCCTGCGCCATCTTCGCGGGAAGACCTTCGAACTCCCCGCGCCGGATGTCCTCGAGGTTCCGCCGCGCCGGCGAGGTCGCCGCTTCCTCGTAGAGATACACGGGTACCGCGAACCGCTCGGCGACGAGGGCCCCGACGTCTTTCGCCAGCGCCACGCACTGGTCCATCGTCACACCGTCGATCGGTACGAACGGACACACGTCCACGGCCCCGAGTCGCGGATGCTCGCCCGAGTGTTGGCGCAGATCCACGGCTGCGACCGTTTCCTCGTAGAGCCGGAGGATCCCGTCCTTCAAGGGCCCGGCGTCGCCGGCGAGCGTGAACACCGACCGGTTGTGCGACGCGTCGGACTGCACATCGAGGACCCGCAGCCCGGGTACCGCCCTCAGGCTGTCGGCAATGCGCGCGATGACGTCGGGGCGACGACCTTCGCTGATGTTGGGAATGGATTCGATGACGGGCATGTGGGCTCTATCAAAACATAAGTGCACATGCCTGGGTGCCTCGGTGCCTCGGTGCCTGGAGTGCCTGTGTGCTTGGTGCCTCGTGCTTGGTGCCTCGGTGCCTGGTGCCACGGTGCCTAGTACGGGCAGTCAACTGCTGAGCGCAGAGGGTCGCACAAGGCCCGCAGGTGTGAAGCACCGTGGCACCTCGCCCCAGGCACGAAGCACCCCGGCACTCCAGGCACCCAGGCACCCAGGCACCTAGGCACCCGTGACTTCACCAACCATTTCTTTGAATTCCCCACGCATCCCAGCACGGGGTCTATTCATCCCATTGGATCGACCCCTGGGACGAACCGTGGGCCCGGGCGACTTGACGACAATTCAGGCCTGAAACAGCCTTCTGTTGTGTTTGAAGCGGGTGGGGCAGAACGCGGCAGCTTGGTACCGGGTTTGTTATAGACGGGGCGGAAGCTTGAACGATTGATATGAATTGCGGTCCAGCGGTGGCGAATCACCGCTGGACGACTGTCGTTGGTAGCTGGTTCGGCCCGTCCCCATGGGTCCGGAGAGGAGATGGAGACATGTTGAAGAACGTGGCGCGCGGCCTCGTCGTGTTGCTCACGCTGGCATTCGGTGGCACGGCGTACGGTCAGGGCGTCCAGACCGGTGTATTGACCGGCACCGTCGTCGACGCGGATGGCCTGGTCCTGCCGGGTGTAACCGTGACGGTCACGTCGCCGGCGCTGCAGGGCGCGCGGACGTCCGTCAGCGATACGAATGGCGTGTTTGTCGTGCGTGGGTTGCCGCCGGGCGACTACACGCTGCAGTTCGAGCTGGGTGGGATGCGGACCGTCGAGGCGACGCAGCGCGTCGACCTCGGCCTGACGGCTCGCGTCGATGCCAAGATGCAATTAGCCACCGTCACGGAGCAAGTGACCGTGACCGCCGAACTGCCAACGCTCGTGACTACCACGACGGGCGGCGCGAACTACCGCATGGAAAACATTGACCGGTTGGCGACCGGCCGGTCGCTTCAAGGCGTCGCGGAGCTGGCGCCGGGGTTGACGGACAACACGCCGAACGCTGGCCAGCTCACGATCTCCGGCGGTTTCGCGTTCGATAATCAGTTCATGGTCGACGGCGTCGACGTCGCTGACAACATCTTTGCGAATCCTAACAATCTCTTCATCGAAGATGCGATCGAAGAAGTCCAAGTACTGACGTCTGGCATATCGGCCGAGTACGGTCGATTCAGCGGCGGCGTCGTCAACGCCGTAACGAAGAGCGGCGGCAACACGTTCTCCGGCAGCTTCCGCAGCAACCTGTGGAAGCCGTCTTGGACGAAGGAAACGCCGTTCGAGACCACCCCGCGCACGGGTCCGGTCAGCGACATCTACGAGTGGACCTTCGGAGGTCCGGTTATGAGGGACCGTCTGTGGTTCTTCCACGCGGGGCGGCTGGAATCGAGCGCGAATCCGACAACGCTGCCGGTCTCTACAGCGGTCTTCGACCAAACGACCGACAATAAGCGATTCGAAATTAAAGGGACCAGCACGGTCGCGCCCAATCAAACGGTTTACGCGAGCTACCTCCGGAACAGCACTGATCAGACTCAGACGGCGATTCCCAACAGCGCCGATCTGTCAACGATCATCACTCGGTCGCTGCCCAACGATCTGGTCGTCGGCGGCTGGCGCGGTGTCCTGACGGACAAGCTATTTGCGACGCTACAGATCTCGCGTCGAGAATTCGGCTTCCGGAACACCGGCGGCACGTCGACGAATATCCTCGATTCGCCCTTCATCAGCCGCGGCCGGCTGACCGGCACACAGAACAATCGCTTCTTCAACGCGCCGTACTTCGACTCGACCGATCCCGAGGATCGGAATAACCGGCAGGTGGCCGCCAGCGTCTCCTACTTCTTGACGACGCCAAGCGCTGGTAGCCACGACTTCAAGTTCGGCTATGAGAACTTCCAGAGCACCAACACGGGCGGCAACTCGCAGAGCGCCACCAACTACGTGTTCCAGTCGGACTATCTGGTCGAGAACGGAGCGCCCGTTCTGGACAGTAGCCAGCGACTGATTCCGGTGTTCGTGCCGGGCACGACGTTGTTGCAGAACTGGCTGCCGACTCGCGGCGCTACACTCGACATCACGACGCAATCGTTCTACGCGCACGACCGTTGGGCGGCAGGAACGCGGCTGACGTTTGATGTTGGCGTGCGCTACGAGCGCGTGCGAAGTGAGGCCACGGGCGACATCACCGGTGTCGACACCGACACGTGGGTGCCGCGTCTTGGCGCGACCTACGATCTGTCGGGCACGGGTGCCACCACGATTCAGGCGACCTATGCTCGATACGCCGGCAAATACTCGGAAGCGCAATTCGCGGGCAACACCAACGTCGGGAACCCGAGTTTGCTGCTCTCGCAGTACGCGGGACCCGCAGGCACGGGCCGCGATTTCGCGCCTGGCTTCAACCTAGCGAACTATCGCCTGGTGACAGGGCAGTTCCCGACCGCGAACGTTTTCTTCGAGGACGGGCTGCACTCGCCGATCAACTCGGAGTTCACGTTGTCGCTGGCCCGCCAACTGGGCGAGAAGGGCGCCGTCAAGGGCACGTATCAGTGGCGGAGCCTGAGCGGGTTCTTCGAAGACTATATCGACAATCCGACGCTCAATGGCCGGACGACAGTGGTCCGAGATGGGGTCGACTTCGGCACGTTCGACAACATCACGTTCCGCAACAGCGGCGACGATGCGATTCGCGATTATCAGGCGCTCATCATGCAGGGCAACTACCGTCTGACCAGCAAATGGGCGGTAAACGCACATTGGACCGTTCAGCTGAAGAATGACGGAAATATCGAGGGCGAGGCGCCCAGTCAGCCAGGGGCCGTTGGCCTGCTGGGAGACTATCCGGAAATCTATGCCCCAGAGCGCAACTTCCCGGAGGGGCGACTGAATGATTTCCAGCGCCACAAGGTGCGGGCGTGGACGACCTACACGCTGGATTTCAGCCGGATCGGAGCGGTCGATGTCGGCCTGATCATGCGCTACGACTCGCCGCTGACTTTCAGCTTCCAAACAGCGGGCGTGGAATTCAGCGATATTCAGCTCGCGCGCGAACCTGGTTACGCGAGCCCACCAAGCGACCAGACGATCTTCTATGGTGAGCGTGGCGAGGGGCGGTTCGAGAGCGCGACGCAGTTCGACCTTTCGGTCGGCTACCAGATCCCAGTGTTCCGGAGCCTTCGGCCGTGGGCGAAGTTCGAGCTGTACAACGTGTTCAACAACCAGTCCCTGGTCGGTTTCAATACGACCGTGAATCCGGATGGCAGCGGTCCGGTGGACGCGAACGGCATTCCGACCCAGTACGTTCGCGATGCCAACTTCGGGCGGGCGACCGCCGCAAGCAGTTATCCGCAGGCGACGCGCGTTTTCGGGTCGACCGCGGTATTCGCGCGCACGTTCCTGATGTCCGTAGGCGTGCGGTTCTAGGAGTGTTGCGGCCGCCTTGGCCGGCCCGCAGATCTAGGTTGGCTTGGGGCCCGGTAGGCATGTCCTGCCGGGCCCTTTCTTTCTTTGACTTTCGGCCGTGCCAGAACATGGCGACTGAGTTCTCTCATCATCACTTGACTCCCTCATTGTCCATTGGTGTCTCGTCGTGAACGCCATTGCCTCAGACGAGCCATGCACTCAAGGGCTTGACAGACCCATTTGCGCGCCATAGGCTCCATCACGATCGACCACCTCTCAAATGACGTCGTCTATGTTTCGTCATTTCCCTTGACGAATCGGAGGGGCGAATGTCCGCTCAAATGTCTGTGACGGTCAAATTGACGGGAGTCATCGGACTTCTGATGTTCTTGAGCAATATGCCACTGTCCGCTGCTCGAGTTTCTGCAAGCCAAAGCTTTTGCTCTCAAGACGTGGCCTGGGTAGTAGGAGTCTGTGGGAACTACGATGGTGCCCAAGTCTTCGGGTACGACTGCGATGACGGGACTTCTCGCGCTAGGGTGTCATGTGACTGCACCGGGGTTGAGCCCTCGTATTTTACGGCGTGTAAGGAGAGCGTGGCCGGTGCGTGCACCAATCAGGGCGGTGAGTCCAGAGTGCAGGGAGGGGACTCGCATTGCTTCTGGCCGAGCTTCTGCGGGTACTATGGCTGCTAGCATTGGCCGGTATGTCTGTCCAAAACTCCCAGATCGGCTCCCCTGAAGGCGGCCCTCAGTGACGGACAGTTTTCACCGATGTCGACTGCAGCCCTGGGGCGCACCGGTCGGCATCGGTGCATAGTTGGGAATTCGTCAATTGTGACAGTTCTCATTCAGAAGCTGAGCAAATGTTAGCTATTTGTGTCTCAGGCCTTCTGATGTCGGACCCGGGATGAAGCCGATGCCTTCTACGTGGGTCGTTCTGGACCGCGTGCGTCTATAGCGATGATTGTCACTACGGTTGTCGTACTGTGGACACTGTCAAGGAGAGAGCCGGATCGGGCTGCGGCCCGCGCGACACCCGCAGCAGTCGAAGACATCGTCCCAGTCGAAGCGAGACCGAGTCAGATAGTCTGGGGAGATACAGCCGCAAAGGTCGTCTTGATTGAATTTTCGGACTTTGAATGCCCATTCTGTGGGAAGTACGACGCAGAGACTTATAGCCGACTCGAGAGTGAATTTGTAGAGACCGGCATGGTCTCATACATGTTTCGCAACATGCCAGTGGACGCGTTGCACTTATCTGCTTTCAAGGCGGCAGAAGCTGCGGCCTGCGCCCATGAACAAGGACGGTTCCTGCCGATGCGGCGGTCGCTATTCGCGGCGCAAAACAATCTGGCCATTGCAGACTTGCTGGCGCGCGGACACGAGTTGGGGTTGAACAGCGACCAGTTTGCGAATTGCCTGAATGGTTTTATGAGCGGTCGTGTGAAGGACGATCAAGCCGAGGCGGCGCGACTGGGCATCACTGCAACGCCTACCTTCCTGCTCGGTTCTCGCGCAGCCGACGGCCGGATTCGAGCCTTCAGGCGCATCAACGGCGCTCAGCCGTACGGCGTCTTCGAGAAAGCCCTGAAAGCGGCTCTCGTTGAGCTCTCTGACTGACGGGCGAGTCCTGGTTGTGGGCGCTACAATGCGCAGCTAATCTCGGGCAGCCGGATGGCGGACGTCGACTTCAGCGACATCCAGCTCGCGCGAAGTCTTCGCTCCACCCGCTGCTGATAGACAATTTTCGTCAGCGGCCTCGGCGAGGGTCGAATTTCGAGGGCCACCCTGCTCTACATCGCCGCCGGTTATCAAATTCGCATGTTCCAAACCTTCCGTCCATTGGTGATTCGAGCTCTACAAACGTCTTCAACAACGACAACTTGGTGACGTTCAACACCAGTGTGACGCCCGACGCGTCGGGTCCTGTGGACGCGAACGGGTTGGCGACGGAGTTCACCCGCGGCGCCAACTTCGGTCGCGGCACGGCGATTGCCCACTACCCGCGCTCGTCCACCTCGCCTGGTGGCACGGCGCTCTACGCGCGCACCTTCCTCGTGTCGTTCGGGGCGCGCTTCTAAGAGTTTCTGCGGGCCGCCTTTGGCCGGCTCGTAGAACAGGTTGGCTTGTGGGCCCGGCAGACACGTCCTGCCGGGCCCTTTTCGTTTCTGTAACTGCTATAATTCACAGGACTTGTTCGCCCCGCCAGAGGCGGGGCAAAACGATGCGGCTCCTAGCGAGGCGGAGCCGCGTTGCTCATGTTTTTTCGCCGCTCCCGGCGGAGCCTCGCTAGCCCATGTCCGATCCGCTTCGCTCTGACCAGCGGCCCATCAGCGCGCTCAGTCCCTCCGAGCGTGAAGCCCGCATCGAGCAGCTCTTGCTCTCCGGACTCGATCGCTACTTTGCCGGGGACTACGAGCAGGCCATCAATCTGTGGACGCGCGTGCTCTTCGTCGATCGCCAGCACGGCCGCGCCCGGGCGTACATCGAGCGGGCGCGCAGTGCGCAAGCCGAGCGGCAGCGCGAGTCCGAGGCGTTGGCGCATCAGGGGATCGAGGCGTTCCAGAGTGGCGACGTCGATCGCGCACGCGACCTGCTGAGCGCGGCGCTCGATCGCGGCGCGCCGCAGGAGCTGGCGCTGGGCGTCCTCGGCCGCATCGAGCGGCTCGACGTGGCGCAACTCCAC
>DAINCF010000124.1:0-15471 GCA_036732565.1 Vicinamibacterales bacterium | reverse complement strand
GGGGGCCGCACGGTGGCCGGCCCGCCCGGCGGGTCGCGGCTCAGCCGCGCCATGCTCATGGCGCAATGCGGACTGGCCACAGTGGCGCTCGTGCTCGCCGCACTCTTCCTGCGCAGCCTGCACGCCGCACAAGGGATCGATCCCGGTTTCGATGCGCGGCATCTGGCCGTGGTCAGTTTCGATCTCGGCTTGCTCCGCTACGACAACACCCAGGGGCCGGCGTTCGTCCGGCGCGTGAACGAGCGGCTGGCCAGCATTCACGGTGTCGTGGCGTCAGCCGTGTCGAGCCACGTCCTACTCGATGGGCGTGGCTCGACGCCCGCGTCCGGATCGCAGGCCGGGAAGCGGGCGAGGCGATCGGCGTGCGCGCGCAGGCCGTGGGTCTCGACTATTTCCGGACGCTGGATCTGCGGTTGATCGACGGACGCCTCTTTCGCGACACCGACAGCGGCGAAAGCAAATACGGATGGGCCATCGTCAACGAGACCTTGGCGCGAACACTCTGGCCTGGACGGCCCCCCGTCGGTGAAGAGTTCCAGTTCGTGGGTATTCCGGAGCCGTATCAGGTGGTCGGCGTGGTCGCCGACTCGCAGTACGAAACGCTGGGCGAGCAGCCGCAGCCTTACTTCTACATCTACTACGATCAAGCGCCCGGGCTGAAGAAGCTCGCCTTGTTCGTCCGGACCGCTGGGGATCCCACACCGCTGCTGTCCGTGATCGAGCGCGAAGTGCAAGCGATCGAGCCACGCCTACCCCTGGTCGAGTTGCGAACGATGGCGGACGTGCTCCAGCAGGCGATGTGGGCGCCGCGGGCGGGCGCGTTCGTGTTGATCGCCTTCGGCGGGATCGCGCTGCTGCTCGCCTCCGTTGGCACCTATGGCGTCACCACGTTCTTCGTGACGCGCCGCTGGCGCGAGATCGGTATTCGGGTCGCCTTGGGCGCACAACCCACCACGGTCGTGATCACGATGATGCGCACGACGTTCGTGCCGTGCCTGGTCGGGATCGCGCTCGGACTCGTGGTGGCCTATGCGGGAACGCAGTTTGTGGACACGTTGCTGATTGGCATTGAGGCATCGGATGCGCTCAGTTTCGGCGCAGCGGCCGTTGCCCTGCTGATCGCGGCCGCGCTGGCCGCAGGACGCCCGGCCGTCATGGCGCTCAGGGTCGACTCGGCGCAACTCCTCCGGCGGGAGTGAGGCTCGGGGCCCTCTCGGAACCGTACGATGATTCGAGTGACGAGGGTCCCCTATCGAACGAGCCGTCGACACAACTGCGGTCCGGCTTCGTGACGACCTACGGCTATCGCACAACGATCGACGACCTCGTGCGGCGGGCCATTGTCGAGAGCGACAGCGCCGCGACCGACGTCGTGATGGCACGGCTGGGCGGCGCGCCGTCCGTGCAGGCACTCCTGGCACGGCACGACTTGCAGGGCGTGCGGATCGATCGCGACGAGCGGCAGTTGCAGACGGACACGATCGGGCTCACATGGAAACCGGAATTCGTGGACCCGGCAGTGCTCGCGTGCGGTCGCGGCCGTACCCGCGGCATGCTCAGCATCGCCGTCTTCATTCGCGACGCGCGCGCGTCCGCGGCCGCGCGCGCGGCGATGATTGCCAACATCGCTAAGGCCGCGACGGCACACTATCGATAGGTCCGCCACGTCCCGAGGAACGGCCGTGTCCCGTTCAACCGGGTCGTCTTGTGTGGATGACGGAGGCGATGCGTGCGAGCTAACAGCCGCCACCAGGAACGCGGAGCCGCTCGCGCACATGCGGCGCGAACAGTTCCATGACTTGGTAGGCCTCTGTCCCGTACCCGTGCAACTCATTCAGCCAAAACGACCGGCCTCCGACCGTGAGAATGCCGAGCGGACGATGGCGGAGTCCCACCTTGAAGTCTTCATCGGTCACATCCACACGGCCCACATGCGCCTGTCGATCGCCGAGAAGCCCAGTCCAGAAATGCCCAGCGAAGAGCCGCCCCGTACGGTCTGCCTCCGTCTGGCCCTCCACCAGTGTCACGGACGGCCCGCCGCTTGGCGCATGAGCGATCCAACCGTGAGTCCACCGTACAGCGAGATTGCTCAGCGGGTAGCCGGCAGTCTCCCGCGCGAACGCGAGGAATGACCCGTCGAGTTGGCGCGCCAGCGGCGACGCGGTGAGGGTGCTGCCGTCGAGCACCTCTGCGCGTTGCAGGGTGACGGCGCGATCGCTGACCGCAATCGCGACTTTTCGTTTCGGAAAGGCATGATCGGCACTCGTGGCCGCGACAGAGTAATCAGAGAGCAGGCCGATACCGGGCAAGCAATGGTAGGCCACGCGCACAGGACGAATAAGCGTCACGCTTCGCCAGCCGACATCGAGGTCCCACGCGTGCCAGATGGCGGGAAGCGGTGCCCCCAACCATGTATCGGGAATCGCCGCGAGCGTATCAGGCAGCGGTGTCGCCGCGAGCGCCTCACCCGGACTGGGCCAATCGTGGTGCCAGTCGCGCCCGTCGAATCGCAAAAGGGGGCCTGCGACCCCGCGCTCATCGATGATGGCCACAAACAGGTGAGGAGACGAAGCAGGCGGGCCCTGCGTCTGGAGGGCCGACGTGAAGCCCATCACGATCGTCACGACAAGCGGCACGACGCTCGATCGCATGTGTTGACCTCATCTGCGAGCTGCGTGGTTCATCGCCTCCGGACCACGGAGTCGAACGTGGCACATCCCCATTCGGTCAACCCCGTAACCCGACGCGCCGCCGGTCCGGCGCGCCGCAGCCGTCTGTGTGGACGCCGAACCTCGGTTGCAAGACATTGACATAGACGATCTATGCAAGAAGAAAGTTTGCAGGCCTAAGATTAAATCGGCCGTGTCTAGAGGTGTTGCTCAGCGGACACGGTGCCGGTTCCCGGTCAGGGGTCCGGAACCAGCGGCAGTTCGACCGACGCGCCGACGATGGTTGACTATCGCGTCGTCGCGCCCAATTACCCGGAGGTGGCCGGTGTCCGCCTCATCGGCCGTTTCATCGAAAGGGACCGCGGCCAGGCTGGTGCCGCCGAACACGTCGTCAACCATGCGTTCGTCCGTCGTCATCTCAAGGAACGTTGATCCGATTGGCACCTCGGTCCGCATGCCATCGCTCGCTCAATACCGCTTCGGCCACGCCCTCGCGTCTCTGATCGACACCGCCGCGTGGAGGCGCGACGAATGCGCCGCTGTCCGCCAAAATCCGGTTGCGTCGGTTCCGCCGCTGTCCTACCGTGGAGGTATGGCTCGAGGACGACATCTGGCCTACGCAGTCACCGTGATCATGTTGTGTGGTGCCGGTGCCGCCGTGGCCGTTTATTGGAGCCGTATCCACACGGCGGTGCCACGGGAGGCGCTCCTCACGCTCGCGCGCGGAGGCACCGTGGCGGACGTGCAGTCGGTGTTTGGGCAGCCCGAGTCTGTCTTCACCGGGCGCGCGCGGCCCTCGTGGCTTTACACGTGGCCGCAAAGGCCCGCGAGACTGTGCCGAGCCCTCATCATCTTCGACCCCACGGGCTCGCGCGTGGACAGTATCGATGTGTGGGAGGACGATCGGCCACTCGTAAGCCTGCGGCGCTCGCTCCCGCCGGAGCCCATCGAGGCGTCCCCCTGCGTGTCGTAGTCGCGCATCGACCGCGGCCGAATGTCCCTGTCGCCGCCGTCGCCGCCAGTCGGCCGCCGACCAGCGACCGCTCCCCGTTCGACGACTGTCACCTAGTCAGCAGTCAGCCGTCATAGACAGCGCGCTTCTTGATCTCCCCGTTCGGAAAAGACGCCGCCTCGTAGCACTCACCGCTCTTTTGCCGGCACTGCGGCCCCCCGGCGGCGAGCTGCCCAATATTTCTTCATCCGCCGACTCACCGCCGCTCGCTCGGCCGCGGACATCGAACGCCGCGCCCGCGGCGCCGTCGACAACGTCGGCATGACAGCGCTCACCGATTCGCCGTTCTCCCGCAGAAACGCTTCGAGCCGAAACCGCTCGTGCAGCAACTCCGCCAATCGTGCGTGCGCACCGACAATCGCCCATTGCCGCAGTTGCCCAGGCGCAACCTGCACCCGCCCCTGACCTCGCGCTGTTCGATGCCTCTTCACCACAGTCCTCCCCTGATTTCCCGCCGACGCCCGGGCGCCGCCGTCACCTTCCCGCCGGATTTCCGATTCTCCACCCTGACTCGCCCGTGGCCCCGGCATGCCCGAGGGGCCACGGCGAGTCGGCCTCGCCGCATTCACCCCTCGGAAAGGCTGAACCGATGTCATCGCACCCTGCCGCGCCCTGCGTGACACCTCCGCGTACCTGCCCTGTGTGCCGCTCAACGTTCATCGTGTACGACCACACGGTTCCGGCCGATCAATCGTTTGATCTCAGCACTCAAGAATGGGCCGGCGATCAGCGCACGTACGGCGACGCGTGGTCACACAACTTCGCCGCGCGCTGCAAGACATGCCATGAGGATCTCACGGAGTACCTCGTCCACGCGCACGTCGTCAACCGTGACGGTCCTCCGCGCGATGGTCACGAACTCGTCCACGGCCCCCTCATCGAACAACGTCCGGCTCTCCCGCATCTTCGCCGTCTCTCCGCCTCACAACTCAACCGCCGCATCACCACCACGTGTCGACTTCTCGGACAACTGTTAGACGAAGAACGTCGCCGCGCTCACGAACTCTTCGCGTCCTCATCCACGTCCAGAACCACCGGCCGTTCACCCACATCGGTTCACGAACGACGGAGCCCATCATGAAGTTCCACGCCTCGTCCGTCCGTCATCAATCGCGCCACGGCGCCCGCGCGGCGATCGCCGCATCACCTTCACCCGCGTACCAACGCACATCATCCCGCCGTCGACGACCGTCCCGACAGACGCCGATCCGACCCGCACGTCGGCTCATTCGCTGCTACTGCGGCCATGACTGCGCGCGCCGTGATGCACACGCGGACCGACCCGGTTGTCACTGGTGCGCCCGCTGCTGGGCCGCCCGTCATCGCCGACACTGAGACACCCCCACATCGACGGCCCCTCCTCGCCCAGTCACTCCCGTCCATCTCACGCGCCGCGCCGACCCGCGCGAGCCAGACACATCGCCTCGTCTGGCCTTCTGGAGATTTCTGATGACCATCACGGAGCTACGTCACCATCTTCGCGACGCGATCCATCGCCACGTCATCGTCCGCTGCCGTCTGCCACACGAGCAGAACCACTCTCGTTCACGGGCTACATCCTGCGCGTCGGACGATCCCGTCATGCTCAGCGAGACCCTCCACGAGCCGCCAGTGCTCGCCGTCCCGGTGTTTCTCCATCACGGCACCACCCACTTCGTCACGCCGATTGACTGCTCGATCGCTGCGGCCCCGGCCCCACAACCGCTGACGCACGCGCAGCTCCAATCCCTCGGCCCGGCGCTGGAACGACGCATTCGGGGGCTTCTAGCGGCCTTCACGGCCCGTGCGGCGGCCCGCATTCCACGACGGCCCCCCGCACGGGCCCTGACCTGGAGGCGCTACACATGCTGACCGCACCCACGATCTCACGATTGCACCACGCATCACCCGCGTCCCGCACATCCCTTCGTCGACGTTCCAAGATTCGCGTCGCGGATCTCTTCGCCGGCGCGGGCGGCGCCAGCACCGGGCTCCTCCTCGCGGCCGCCGACGCCGGCCTCGAACTCGATCTCGTGGCCATCAATCACTGGCCGGCCGCCGTGGCCACGCACGCCGCCAACCATCCGCACGCACGGCATCTGTGCGAAGCTATCGAACGCGTCGATCCACGGGACGCCGTTCCCGGTGGACATCTCGACCTGTTGCTGGCCGGTCCCGAATGCACGTTCTTCTCGAACGCGCGTGGCGGACTGCCGATCGATGACCAACGTCGATCATCCGCCTGGTCGATCCTCCGATGGCTCGAGCTCCTCCGTGTGGATCACGTTCTCATCGAGAACGTGGTTGAATTCCAGGCATGGGCGCCGCTCGACAGTCGTCGCCGGCCGATCAAGTCACGGCGTGGGCAGGTGTATCGCGCCTTCCTGGCCGCGCTCGAAGCCATGAACTACTACGTCGACACGCGCGTACTCGTCGCGGCCGACTACGGTGAGGCCACCACCCGACGCCGACTCTTTATTCAAGCCGCGCGCGGCCGCCGACGCATTGTCTGGCCCGAACCGACCCACTCGCGCACGGGCGATCGATCCTTACTCCGTGACACCGAACCCTGGCGACCCGCGCGAGACATCATCGACTGGTCGCTCCCGTCCCGCTCCATCTTCAACCGTCCGAGGCCCCTGTCACGCAACACGCTTCGCCGCATTCAAACGGGGCTCGACCGATTCGGCGCCCAGCGATTCGTCCTCGGTCAACAGTCCGGCGGCTCGCCACGACGTTTGGATCAACCGCTACCGACCATCACGGCCGATGGGGCCATCGCCGTGATCGAACCCTTTGTGGTCGAGTATCACGGTGACACGCAGCAGACGCCGCGCGTCCGCGATCTGCACGGTCCGTTGCCCACGCAAACCACCGAGAATCGCTTCGGCCTCGTCCAGCCGTTCTTGATACCTCCCCGCCATATGAACGCCGGCGGCGTCGACTCTCTTGATCGGCCCCTGCGCACCATCACGGCTGTTGCCGGTCATGCGTTCGGGTTGGTTCAGCCGCTCATCGCCACCGCCACAGAACCGCTACGACCAGGGCGTCGGCCCCAACATCTGCACGAGCCCCTCGGCACGATCCCCCCCGACTCGTGTGACGCGCTGGTCGAGTCCCGAACCCGCCAGCTTCACGACTTACCCGCGACCACGCCAGACATCGAACCGTTCACACTCCCGTACTGCTCCAACGGTGGGGAGCTCGCTCGACCGGTCTCACAACCCGTCAGCACCATCACGACGCGAGATCGGCTCGCCCTGGTGATGCCACGCGGCATGGACATCCACTATCGCCTGCTGCAACCCCGTGAACTCGCGGCAGCAATGGGATTCCCACCGGACTATCAGTTCATCGGGACCAAGGGCGACACCATCCGCATGATCGGCAATGCCTGGAGTTGCCGCATCGCGAAGGCGCTGTGCGCGGCCATCCTTGAGCGACACCTGGCGCGTGACGCGCCGTCCCGCCGCCCCACTGGCGCGCCTGACACACGACCCACGGCACATCTGACCACCAGCATCGCATCGCGCCCGCTGTGACACGTCGGCGAGGACCCGGATCGATCAGCGACCGGGCCTCGCCGGTCCACTCACAGGAGTCTCTCGATGCAACTGCTGATCGTTCTGTTCACCAACGCGCTACAGGCTCGTGCCCTGCAGGAAGGCTGGCAACTCACGCTGTGTCCCAGCGGATTCAGAGTCACAGCGCGACAGCCCGATTCCACCCTCGCCGATCACGCAGCCGCCGTCACGCGGGCTCGCAACGCAGGCCTGCCGTGTCAAGACGACGGGACCTTCCCCACCAACACCATCGTGGTCCCCTCTTGAACCGTCTGCCGAAGACGACCACAACGATCCGTCGCCCGCGTTCGGCGCGCTGCGTTCCGCCTCCGACTCGGCGGAGCCACCATTCAAGCGCACCATCTGCGCCTGTGCCGACGACGTGCGCAACTGTTATCGGCAGCCCGGTCCGCTCATTCCGCGAGACATCGCCAGGATCGCGGCCTACCTCCAGATCTCACATGAAGAGCTCGGCCAACGGTACCTCTGGGCGTCTCCCGGCGCGCTGTTTATCCACAGGAGAACGATGAAGCAGATTCATGTCCCCACCATCACGCCACGCCTCGGCGCCGCCGGCTGCGTGTTTCTCCGCAATCAACGCTGCACGATTCATCCCGTCTCGCCGTTTGGCTGCTCGCACTTCGACGTCCACATGTCACCGGCCGAAGGAGAACAGCGATCGGTATGGGCGCATGCCCTGATCGCCAGCGACGAGGCCTATGCGCACGTTCGGGCCACCCTGCCCATAGCCACGTCCTGGCAGCCGACGCGGTAAGGCTCACGATTCGCGACCCATCGGCCGGCGGTGCGGTTCCTTTCTGGAACCGCACCTATGACGTCCAGCGAGACTCGTTCGTCACACCAAAGGCCTTATGCCAATCAACGACGCAACACGCGCCCGCCGACTGTCGGCCATACGCACCGCCATCGGCACCACACCGCGGCTCTTCACGCAACGCTGGCGCGAGCGCCGGGACTCGTATCGTCCGGCCGGCGAATGCATCAATCCTCGCCGATACGACGTGGCGCTCTTGCCCACCGACACCGACGCCAAGCGCTTCGTGGTCACGCATCACTACAGCGGCACGTATCCGGCCGCCCGCCTTCGCGTCGGTCTCTTTCGGGCAGACGTGCTCGTGGGTGTCGCCGTCTTCTCGCACCCGGTCAACGATCGCGTCCTGACGACCATCTTTCCCGGACCGCCCCTCGACGCCATCGAGCTCGGTCGATTCCTGCTCCTTGTGTGGCGAATGGAGAATCGTGGTTTCTGGCGCGATGCTTCAGCTACCTACGCGACCACGGCATCCGCGGCGTCGTCAGCTTCGCGGATCCGATCCCGCGCACAGCGCTCGACGGGACGATGGTCTGTCCCGGTCACCTCGGCATCATCTATCAGGCCGCCAACGCGCGCTACCTCGGACGCACCACGCCGCGCACGCTGCAGCTCCTCCCGAACGGCCAGGTCCTCAACGCCCGCACTGTTCAGAAAATTCGCGCTGGCGAACAAGGATGGCGCCACGCCGCGGCACACCTTGAGCGCGCCGGTGCGCCGCCCGCGCCTCACGATCCCACCGCCCGCCGGGATTGGCTCCGCACGTGTCTCCCCCGCCTCACCCGGCCGCTCCCACACCCCGGCAACCATCGGTACGCCTGGGCACTAGACAGGCACACGCGCATCCTCCTCGACGGCCGTCCCTATCCAAAACGGCCGAACGCCACACCGTAACCTCACGCCGTCCGTCGAACGCCGTCACCCTCGACCCTTTCCAGATACACGTCCTCAACGGCGCACCCTACACAATCCCACCACCCCGACTCCGTCACCAACACGCACGCATGCGGCACTGCGACGCGGCGTGCTCCTCTGCCGGTGCGTCACACGACGATGACCGCCTCTCGGCCCCCGCCTCTGAATGACGGGGCCGGAGGCGTTCTTCCGGCGTACCGCTCAACGATCCGCAAAGGAGACTTTTCGTGAACACGCCGATCCTGCTCATCGCAGTCCTTCTGTCACCGGCTGCCTGGTTCCCACACGTCCCGTTCGACGTCACACTCCCGTGGTGTGCAGCGCCGCTTGAACGCAGCCTCTTCGAGGCCCTGTTGACGCCCGGACTCTTTGCCTCTGGCTCTCTCTCCGGTTTCTTGGCGACCATCCGCCCCGCCGCAGTCGCGACGCGCTCGCCCGACTGGATCACCGTGATCCTCAACGCCAACATGATCATCAGCTTCGTCGCGGGGTTCGCAGCCCTGCTGCACGACTGTGCGATCGTGCCAGACACCGCACTCCTTCTGGTTCTCAGCGTCATGATCCCCCTCATCATCGTGACCACGATCCATCGAGCGCGGCGAAGCGCGGCCGATCCGTCGGTCCCTCCCCGCTCCGAACACCACCGATGATGGCGTCGTGTTGAGACACCGCGCGTCACGACACGCGATGGAGGCCATGTGACCCAGCCAAAGCCGAAGAACGCCCAGGATGCTATCGCCGATGTGGCACTGGCCTACGAGCCGGTGTCGCGTCGCGAGCCACCACGGCAACGGAAGCGGCGGAGCACGAGCGTGCAGACACAACGAGAGCCGAAGCGATGCGAGCGTTGCGGAGCCGTGCAACGTGGCGAGTACAACCAATGGCCGACGTGCCGGAACGTTGAGGCGTGCAAGCGGCGGGCAGCCACAAAGGCACGTTGACATGCGGAAGAAGCAGACCCACAACCTCCGCCTCGCCCAGCGCGGGGTCGTTCGCCACAACCACACCACTGTCAGCGGCGGCGACTCGACCCCGCAGGTCGTGATCTACTTCGACAACCCGCGTGAGCCAGGGCGACCCTACCGCCTTGCGCTGTCCCTCACCGATGCGTCCGAACTGGCTGGCCTGATCGACCGCGCCGCTAACAGCGACAGCTCCGAACTTGTTACCGACGTGATCCGGCCCGCCGAGACAGATCCGCCATTCAATGACACCGATGACGTCCGTCGCGACGAAGACGGGGCGTAGTTCGTGGAGACCACCTCTCACCGCAAGCGGCTCACCGAGCTGCTCGCGATCTTTGCTGGCAAGGAGGAGATCCCGGACCTCGGGCAGTGGACAGATGCCGACAAGCGGCGACTGGCGTGGGCCGTGAAGCATCGACTGGTGCAGCGCGAGCAACGGCCGTGCCCTGGACCTCGCGTCCGCACCTGCATCACGACGTGGTTCGTCAGGATCAGCTGCTAAAGGAGACATGCATGCCATATCAGCGTTGTCAGTGTGGTGTTGGCGACAACCCGCACCCGCCCGAGAGCGCGCACAAGCGGCCGCACTCGCGCTGCACGCGGGCCGTCACGATGGACGTCAGGCGCGTCAGGGACACCAAGGGCCGGAAGGGCAATGGTCCCTGGTATGCCTACTGCGAGCCCTGCGCAAGAGCCATCCGCGCGTACCAAGGAACCGACGTTGAGTGCCGGCCAGCGGCAAAGACGTCCAAGTCCTAAACGCCGGAGTTCCGATGTCCGCCAGCCGAAAGACTGTCACAGGACACCTCCCCTCACGATCTCCACGGTCCGGGGGGTTCCCCATGCCTGCGCGAGGGAACACCCCCTCCCCGTTCAGGAGAACAACCTCATGCCTGATGTGCCAATCCCGCTTGCCGATTTCCACGCCATCTGTCGCACGACGTTTCGCGTCGCGAAAAATCTCTACCACCAACTTGGCGTCACCGCCGGCGAGAGCACAGCTGAGGGCGCGCACATCACCTGGGTACTCAGGTACCACCCAGCCAACCGACCGGCGGCCAAACGCTATCAGGTGATCGTCGCAATCGAAGACACCAACGCACCCCAGTAGCGGGCGCAGTCGACACCAGGCCGCCGGTCTCACCAGACAGCGCTCATCGTTCCCACAGCGCCGGCGGCCGCCAGTCGGCTCCATCACTCAGCACCCACGTCCGCCTCTGGAATCCAGCAGCGACTCGCCCCTCGACAGAACATTCCCATCGCGCGGCCTTGTTCGCACGGGCCGCGCCGTCCGACGTGCCGAGGTGTCCTATGCCCAAGCGATCGACCGCACCAATCACACAATCGTCCATGTTTTCGACGTTCGATGACGCCGTCCGCGATCTGCGCATCGCTCATCTTCCAGATCGCCTGCCCGAGGCGATCACCCACTACGCCGACCTGCTCACACGTCACCATCGGGCCATCCTCGCCGCTGATCTCCCACAGGTCGCCCGCCTCCAGGAAGAAGCGACCGACCTCGCCCTGAAACTCAATGGCTGGCAGAAGGGCTTTCTCGCGGGACCGGATGCTCCGGGATACCTCCTCGAGCGCGCGACCGCCGCACCACACGACACCGTTCCACTCTGGGGCCAGACCGGCGACTTCGTCGTGATGCCCCGCCCGCACCTTCGTGTCCGAATCACGATGGGAGGCATCTTGACGAGCTTCTCGCGGCCGATTCCCAGCTTCGAGGCGCACATCGTCGACCTCGATCGACGCTTCATCAGCGACACCGGCTATCGCTCGTTTCTGAGTCACCGGACCGCGCCCCACGCCGGCTGGACCACCCAGGACTACGTCTGCGCCACGATAGACGCCCACATCCGCGACGAACTTCGCGGCACACTCCTCGCCCTTGAGCCCACGTACCGATCTCGCCTCAGCTGAACGCGCGTGTCGTCAACAGCCATCTGCGGGCGACATAGCACCCGGCTCACGAGGTCGCGAGACGCTTTACGAGCTGACAGTCACCGACAGATATTCCCACTGCCCCCCTTCGCCTCGGCCACGCCCGCGAATCGGCGGTCGACGGTCTCAGCCCGCGTCGCCAACAACGGCATCACCGGCATGTGGCCCTGCCAACGGTGCCGACTCTCAGCGATCGTCCCAGTCTCAATCACACGCTGAGGCCCCTGGGTCCCCGACTGTCACGACGGGGCCCAGGGGCCTCTCGTCACCTCACCTGGAGTACATCCATGCTTCGCATCATTCGAGTCCTCTCGCCACATGACCAAGCCGAACTCCTTCGTGCCGCCCGCATCGTTGTGGGAGAGGCGCCGCTCTTCCGCCCGCGGATGCCGAAGACGGGCGCTCCGTTCCGTTACCGCATGACAAATTGTGGAGAGCTTGGCTGGATCGCTGATCGCGACGGCTACCGCTACGTATCGACACATCCCGTCACCGGTCGGCCGTGGCCGGCAGTGCCTGCCATTCTCCAGCGCATCGCCGCGGACGTTGCCGGCTCCCCATTCATCGCGCAGAGTTGCCTCGTCAACGTCTATCAGCCCGGCGACGGACTTGGATGGCACCAGGATCGAACCGAAGAACGGTTCGATCGTCCCATCATCAGCGTCTCGCTCGGCGCCACCGGGCTCTTCGAAGTCGCAGGACGATCCCGGCCCTCCTCACGAACGCAGACCGATCGGCTCATGCTGACGTCCGGCGATGTGCTCGTGATGAACGACGAAGACCGTCTCCGTTTTCATCGCGCCGTCGACGTCGTCGGCGCGCCTGTGCCTCTCCTCCCGAATGGCATTCGGCTGAACTTCACCATGAGACAAGTCCGCTGACACTCGTCTCTGTCGCGCGGCTCACGACAAATCGAGCGCGCGCGACGCAGATCCAGCAGAGCGTCCGCGCCGCCCGCGCAGGTGACCCCTTCCATTCCTGGAGACTCTGTAATGGCGAATTGGTGTGTAGACCACGACGGCCGACAACAGCTCGTTCTGTCTGTCTACGGCGGTCGAGACGTCGACGGCTGCGAATGCTTCGCGATCGAACTGACCACCGAGCTCGCAGCGACGTTCCTCCACCGCATGGACCGACTGCGTGCAGCCCAAGTCATCGACCCGGACCTCCACGCGTCTTCGTACCGGAGCCATCACGGCAACTACTACGGACTCGACGATCAGCTGCGCGCCCCATCACCGACCGACTCCGACGACCTCATCCCGCGATGGCAGCACGCCAACGATGACGCCGCCACCGACACGCACGCACGCTCAACGACCGCAGACGGGATCCGCTGGACCGCGCAGCTCACACATGCGGACCGTCCCGTCCTGCTCAGCACGGAGACCCTGCGAGACGTCGACCTTCAACTCCTCGTCGCCGGTCTGAACCCTTGGACCACAGCTCCCGCACCGACCGAGTCCGACACGGAGGACCACTGATCGCCGCCACTGGCCCACCTCTCCTCTCCTCTCGGCCCATACGCTTCGCGCAAGCAGTCCCGACACGCAACAAGGCACGAGCCTTGCGGACGCGGCGCGAGCCACAGGGTTCGACGCGAGTCCACGCTCTATCGCGCCTCGTCATCCGTCCGGCGCCATCCCCTGCGTCCGGAGGTCTGCGACCGGCCGCAGATGGGCGGCCTCACACAGTGGAGAACTGCAGATGATCCCTGGAGAAACTAAACGCTCGGGCGCCCCGGTGACGTGCGCGGAATGCGGGGAGACCCCGCCCTTCGAGGTCCTCATGTCGAACGCCGGTTTCTACATCGGAACGCGCTGTGACTGTGGTCCGCGCTCCCGCGAGTCCGAGTACGACCAGCGGCACGAGGATGCTGAACGCGACGTCACGCAAGGGACGGTGCGCTGGCGACGCGAAGGCGCCTGACCAGCGCCCGGCGCGCGCATCATCCGCGCAGCGCTCCCGACGATCGACGCCGCGCAGAGGAGACTCCTCATGCATCTGCCCTTCAACAACCATCCACGAACGGCCCTCGACGGTATACGCATCGATCCCATTCCGCCTTCGACACCCGTGCTACGCCACCAGGCGAATTCCCGTCTCTCACGAGGGAATTCGCCCTCCTCGTCAGGAGTCACGCCATGCACGAGAACACGACGACGCGTATCGCCGAACTCAACGACCACTTCCGCACCACCCTCGATGCGACGGGCCAGCTCGTCTTCACGCGAGGCATCGCCGCCTGGCCGCCCGCCACGCAAGCCGCGCTGCTTTCCAAGATCGTCACCTTCACCGCATTCACGCCCGACAATGATCCCTTTCGCGAGCATGATTTCGGCGCGGTCGATCACATGGGCGAGCGCATCTTCTGGAAGATCGACTATTACGATCCCACGCTCACCACAGGCAGTGAGGATCCCGCCGATCCCTCGAAGACAATCCGCGTACTCACGGTGATGCTGGCCTCCGAGTACTAGCAGGCCCATACCTGCGGCCTGCCCACGCCCGATCGCGACAGCAACCGCGCCCTGCTTCGCGCCTTCCGTTTCTCAATCCCTCGCCCCGGTCCGCGCGGGCGGGCCCGCACAAGCCCGGGCCGACGGAATGTTTCAGCACCATCAACTCACTCGCGTGGAGACATCGACGGCCGCGACGCATCGCACCACGACCCGCGATCGTCCATCTGGAGAGTCGAGCCATGACCAAGAAACGACTGCCGACCGTTAACGAACTCGTGCCTGACGACGCGCCTGATCAGGATGAGGACAATGCCCGCCTCACGGCAATCTTCGACGAGGCCGCCCACACGCTCACATGCCCGTACTGCGGCACGACCTTGCCCCTGACCGCCTGGACCCTCATCGAGGTCGGCTACGAACGGTATTGGTCGTTTGAACTCGATGATACCGACGCCCTCTCCGCCGCGGACGACGCCTTCAGCGACGACGGCAACGGCCACTATTTCGTCGTCCACGATCGCCACGCATCGCCAGGTGATCACCAGTCGCCGGCATGTGGAGACAGAGCGCGCGCACCCGAGGGTCTCGAATGGGAATGGAACGCGCGCGTCTAACCGGACCGTGAAACACGACGTAGACACTCACTGTCGCTACTGTCACCAGCGCTCGGAACGCGGTCCTCGAGGCGTGACTCTTCTGGCGCGGATCCGAAGTCGTGGACGATCCGCCGGGCGTCCTCCACAACGCGGTCGCCGGCGAACGCGATTCCCGGCAGCCGCATCTTCTGCGCGAGGGCCGCCGCCCTCACACGGTGAAAGCCGGCGGCCTCGCGCGTCATATCGACGCGCAACACCACACCGGATACACGCACATGCCCCATCACACGAATGACTGGCAACACCACGAATCCATCCGCGCAGCTGCGACTCGACAGAACAGAACCCTCGTCTTCGACGCCCTCGCGCTCGCCGGCATCACGCTGGTGGACGTGTCGTTCGAAGGCGAATCCGACGAAGGACAGATCACGGACGTCGCCGCGTTCGTCGGCGAACGCTCCGTGTCTCTCCCCACGACACCGCTCACGATCAAGGACTCTGCGTGCGAGAGCCACGCCCCCACGGACC
>DAINCF010000123.1:0-15487 GCA_036732565.1 Vicinamibacterales bacterium | reverse complement strand
ATGCAGCAGGCGGCCGGCACGCTGTCCGGCGGCGAGCAGCAGATGCTGGGCTCACCGACAAGACGACGGTGGATCTCGATGGCGACGGCTTGGCCGACGTGATCGGATACGCATCGCCACCTGCCGTTGTCGGCAGCGCGTTCGGCGGCCGAGCGTTGCTCGCCGCATCGGCTGGCGTGCTGCGCGCGGGCGACTTCAACGGCGATCGCAAGACCGACATCTTCGAGTACGACCCGATCACGGGCGCGTGGAGCATCGCTCTCGCGGGCGCAGGCGGAATGAATGGCATGTTCGCATCGCGGCGCTCGCCAATCGCGCTGGAGCTGGATGGCGACGGCCGCACCGATCTCGCGCTCGTCGACCCGACAACGGGCGAGATCCAACTCTGCTCGCTGACCGCGCTCCCGATGTGCCCTTTGACCGTCTTTGCGCCGGCCGGTGCCGCAATCTATCCGTTGGACGCCGACGGGAATGGTCGTGCAGATCTCCTGGCATATGTGCCTGCCACGGGTCAGGTCCAGTTCCTTCTGAGCGGCAGTGGCGGCGGGGTCGGGCCCGTCGATGCGGACGTCACGGTGTTGGACGTCGACGGCGATCGACGGAGCGACCTGCTGTTCTACAACGCGGTGACCGGTGCGGCCACGGTGGCCGTGAACCGAGTGACTGGGTTTACGCTTACGAGCTCTACGGTCGGTGCAGGCTTGACGCTACGTCCCGCTCGGCTCTCCGCCGATCTTCTCGACGATCTGGTTGCCTATAGTCCTGTGAGCGGCAACGTGATGCTGGCCGTGAGCCGCGGCGACGGCAGATTCGTCGTCAGTTCCGCGACGATCGCGGCGAATCTGCAATTGTCGCTTGCTGACTTCGATGGTGACGGCATCACCGACGGCTTCCTGTACGACCCGGCGACCGGTGCCGTGACGGTCGCTATCTCGGTGGCTCCGGGGAGCTACCTCGGCCTCCCGCTGGTCATGCCGGCGGGTCTCACGATTGTGACGCAGGGAGGGTTTACGCCGTAGCGTCGGACCTGCGCAGATCGGGCGCCCAACCCGATCCGTAACCGCAGCGGCCTTCAGCTACGTGCGGCCGATCGAGGCTGGGGATGAAGGTTTGGTGGACCAGAGTGTCGCGAGTTGGAACCAGCTGGTAGTGTGTTTGTGGCAGCTGGACAGACTCCGACAGGCTGGATGACTCTGATCCCAGCTGGCCGGGCAACGTCGCGCCGAGGTGCCTCTGCGTCCACTGATGGAGGTGGGCTATGCTGAAAATCGAAACAGTTCATCATGTCAGCCTGCCCGCGAGCGATCTCGAGCGCTCGACGAAGTTCTACGAGACTGTACTTGGTCTCGAGCCGATGGATCGTCCGGAGTTCGATTTTGACGGTAGGTGGTACAAGGTCGGTGACCGCAGTCTTCACCTAATCGTCCCGAAAGACACCGAGGACCCGACGTTCAGACACGGTAAGCCGATCGATTCGCATGACGCGCATTTCGCCATACGAGTCGGCAGCTATGCGGCTGCCGTCGCACATCTCGAGTCGAAGGGCTTCCGCCGAAGCACCGAGCGGCACCCGAGGCCCACGAGCGATAATCCGCTACCGATGCGTTTGAGTCCAACGGGACCGGCCGGGTTCCCGCAGATCTACGTACTCGACCCAGACCACAACGTCATCGAGATCAACGCCGCGAAGGTCGACTGAGAAGACGACTCAGAAGACGTATTTCAATCCGAGTTGAATCTGCCTCGAATCGAGGCGGGTGCTCGTGAGCACGCCGAAGTTGGGCGTTCGCAGCTGAGTCCCCGGTTGACCGAAGATCGGTCGATTGGGCAGGTTGAACACCTCGATGCGCGCCTCGAGGTAGGTCGAGCCCATCGTGAACCGCTTGTTGACCGAGGCGTCCAGGCTGATGATGCCCGGTCCGATCAGCGAATTGCGCTTGACGGTGCCGTATCTGAACGGACCCCCCGCCGGAATGCGATCGACGAACGCGTCGGTGTTGAAGTAGCGCGTCCGCGTGCGTTGGTCGGCCGGGAGTCGCCAGTCGATCCCGGTGGAGTCGGGATAGCAGACGCCACCGCCGTTTTGAATGTTGCCCGGACCGCACGTGACGGTGAATGGGAATCCATCCTGCAACGTGAGGATGCCACCCAGCTGCCAGCCGCCGAGCACCAGGTCGACCGGGCCTCCGCGATTGAGCCAGGCGCGACCCTCGCCGAACGGCAAATCCCACAACCAGGACGTCGTCAAGCGCCGACGGAAGTCGAACGCCGAGAGTCCCGTCTCCAGATCCAGGTCGTAGTTGTTCGACGGCGTCAGCGAATCGCCGTCTGTCGTGCGGATGCCGCTGCCGTTGTCGATCGATTTCCCGTACGAGAACGAGCTGAGGAAGCTCAGCCCGCGAGAAAAGCGCCTCTGCAGCTTCAGATAGAGCGCGTTGTAGTGCGAGCTGCTTGGTGCCGCCATCACCTGGACGCCGCCGAACTGAGGAAACGGCCGCGCCAGATTGCTGTTGGCGAGCTCGCTCGGCTCGGGGTTGTTGTAAGTCATCAGGCGGCGCAGATGACGGCCGACCGATCCGAAGTAGGTCGCCTCCACGGACATCGTCCCACCCAGCTCGCGCTGGACGCCGAGGGACCACTGCCCGACGTACGACGAAGGCTCGTCGTACTGGGCCGCCAGAATGAAGGTCGGTGCGCCAGTGCGGGCGAACGGCTGCTCGAAGCTCAAGTTCGGAACGAAGCTCTCGGCTGGCTCGTTGCGCCTGATCGTGAACGGCGCGTTCCGTACCGTGTCGAAGACCGCGTTGCCGATGTCGCGAACGTAGTAGATGCCCGCGCCCGACCTGATCACCGTCTTGGGAGTGACCGTCCAGGCGATGCCGAGGCGTGGCGCAAAGTCGTTCTTGTCCGGTTTGTAGGCGCCCCGGCCGAACCGACCGTCACGCACGTACTGGATGTCGGACGCGAGCCGAAACGCGGGATCCCCTTCATACGGATCGCCGGTTCCCGCGCGGACGAAGATCGGCGCGTGCGTATTCGCCCAGTCGAAGTCGATGTTCACGATCGCGTCGTTGGTGTCGACAAAGGGCTGGTCGTACTCCCAACGCAGCCCGTAGTTCATCGTGACGTTCGATCGGATGCGCCAGCTGTCCTGGGCGTAGAGTGAGAAGTAGTTGGAACGGAAGTTGGCAATCGGCGCTCCGACCTGCGCTTCGGCATTATTGAAGTCCCCGAGGAGAAAATCGGCGAACGCGGCGCCGCCCCGCGAGGCGGCCGGCGCCAGCGGGTTCTGCGTGTAGCGACCGTCGAACGCGAACCGGCCGCGGGTGACGACGCCGCCGATCTGGTCGTAGATCACGTGGCGCAGCTCACCGCCCAGCTTGAAGGAATGTGTGGACACGGTCCAGGTGAAGTTATCGACGATCTGAATCGTCTTGTCGTTGTTGATGAAGGGCGCGTCGCTTTCTTCACCGAGCCCGGACAATCCCGTGACGTTGATGTTCGGGACACCCCAATAGAGCGGATTGTCCGAAGGCAGGTTGATGCCGAGGGCTTTGACGACGTCCTCGTTGTTGGCGCGCGGCGAGATGTGGCCATTCTTCAGATATCCGAAGCCGAATCTCACGTCGTTCAGCTTGTTGGAACCGATCGTGCGCGTGTTGCTGAATACGAGCTGATGCACGTCGGTGTCGGTGTTGATTCCCATGTTCGGGATGGCGAAGGGATCGTAGCCGTGCTCGCGCGACAGGCTGTGCCGGAACGTCCACGTCGACGCTCCCTGCGTGAAATCGAGTCGGTAGGTGACCTGGTCGGCATCGACTTGCCGCGCTTCGTTGTTCACGAAGTTGACGCCGGTCACCTCCTGCGACGGTAGGGGGTAGTAGGCCAGCAGCTTCTGCGAGACGGGGTGAATGCGATTCGCAGGAATGATATTGCCGGGAAACGGCGTCGGCGCCTGCAGCACGTTGCCGGCGGCGTCGAACACCCGTGTCGCCGGGTCGTAGATCGTGACGAGGTTGCCGCTGGCGTCGCGAAGGCCGGAGAAGTCGCCGGTGCGCCAGGCCGTGAGCGGCAGCGACGGCGTTTGCGTCAGCGCCTTGTTCTCACGCAGACCCTCCCAGTTGGCCATGAAGAACAATTTGTTTCGGCCATCGATCACCTTCGGTATCACGACCGGGCCGCTCACTGTGAACCCGTACTGGTTGCGCTTGAACGGCGGGATGGGATCGCTCGCCTTGTCGAAGTAGTTCTTCGCATCGAGCCTGGAATTCCGCAGGAACTCGAACGCCGTACCGTGCAATTGGTTCGAGCCCGACTTGGTCGACACGTTGACCTGGGCGATGGCGCGGCCGTACTCGGCATCGAAGATACCCGAGATGACGTTGAACTCCTCCAGCGCGTCGATCGAGGGCAGCAGCATGTAGGAATTGAAGTTCAAGTCGGTGTTCTCGACGCCATCGAGCGAGTAGTGATTGAAATGGATGCGCTGACCGGCCACGTTCAGCGCAAAGCTGTTGCGCTGCCCGCCCATGCGCTGTTTGCCCTGGCTCGACGAAGGCCCGTTGGTGGTGGCGCCCGGAATCAACGACGCCAGCTGCAGGTAGTTGCGCCCGTTGAGCGGCAGCTCGACAATCGCTCGGTTTTCAATGACCGTGCTGATGGCGGCATTCTCCGTCTGGATCAACGGCGATTCACCCACGACGGTCAGGACCTCCGAGAGCTCGCCCACCGCCATCGTAAAGGCGATCCGGGTCGCACTGCCCACCTGCACGACAAGGCCCTGCCGCTCGACGGTTTGGAATCCGGCCAGCTCCGCTCGCAGGTCGTAGGTGCCGGGCGGGATGCCGGAGACCACGTACAAGCCAACCTCGTTGGTCTGCACAGCCCGGGCAACAGTCGTCGCCTGATTGGTCAGCGTCACCGTCACGCCGGGCACGGCCAGCCCACTCGCGTCGACGACCGTGCCGCTGATTTCACCTGATGGCGTTTGCGCCCGAGCCGGGGCGCCGATCGCAAGGAGGATCAAGAGCAGCAGAACGACGAACGATCGACCGAGCATGGCCGCCTCCTCTGGGTGTGTCGAGCTGCGGGGCGGGAGTGTAGCATATGTCTTGACGTGCCGGCACGAAAGGGAAACTGGAACTTTCGCGGTGAGGTGACTATGGTCAACGCGTGTTTGGCACTCGCCGTGCTGTTGCTCGTGACGCTCTTGGTGCCGCTTGCCATCTCCGCCCTCCCGGCCGTCTTCAAATTACTGCGCGACCGGCACTACAAGGGCTGGGCGGTTCTTGACATGGACGGACCGAGAAAGGGCGACGACGGCTTCGAGGCGATCGGTGGAACATGGATCTCGCCGTCGATGGTTACATCGCCCACAACATTGATTATTTGAGAGTCATTCTCGGGGTCAGACTGCCGCCACTTGGCTGAGCAAACGATGCACGGGGGATGAAATGAGGAGACGTTATTTCATCGGAGCTGCCGCTGTGGCTCTCGGCATGCTCCTTAGCGGGACGCGGGCAGTGTCTCAATCGCAAGCGCCAACCGAAGGGCCTGCCGTCGGGGAGACACCAGCGTGGTTTCTGCAGGGATCATTCCCCGACCCAGGTGGACGAACAGTCGTCGATCCGGGTGGACATGTCACGGTACCGCCTCGCGACGGATCCGGTGGCCTTGGCGCGCCAGCTGCTGGGGGGACGCCGGCATGTCGTCAGTCGCCCCTTTGCGGAAACCGGCTTGGCCGCGGGCGTCAGACATTGCAGCGCGTACAGTGGAAGCAAACGCTGGGCTACACGTTCACGTACCCATATGTGTTGCCTCCCGGCTTTGGCGGTGTCCCGGCGGTCGCCCTCGATTCGAAAGGGAACCTTTGGGTGCTTCAGCGTGCAGACGCCGGAAAACCGCAGCTGTTCAAGTTCGATCCGAATCACAAGCTTGTCCATCAGGTCGGCCACGACGTGATCGGCTACCAGGACAAGGCGCACGGCATGGCCGTCGATGCAGAAGACAATATCTGGATCACCGCCGCGAACGGCGCCACCGTGATGAAGCTCAGTCCCGAGGGCAAGCTTCTCCTGACGATCGGCGTGAGCGGACGCAGGGGGGATTGGAATGAGGCCACAGGACAACGGCTGTTATGGCAGCCGGTAATGGTCGCCTTCGCTCCGAACGGCGATGTCTACATCGGCGAGGGTCATGCGAACGAGAGCCCCAACGACACCGATTCAGATGACCCGGCGAACAACATCGGCGCCGCGCGGATCCTGCACCTCGATAAGAACGGCAAATTCATCAATCAGTGGTACGGCAACGAGGTCGGACAAGGAAAATTCAGTTCGGCTCATGGGCTGGCCGTCGATCCCACGAATGGCGATGTCTGGATCGGCGACCGTGAGGAATATCGTATCGTCGTCTATTCTGGCGACGGCAAGTTCCTCAAGACGATGCAAATGAGAAACCTCGTGTGCGCTCTCTATTTCGACTCACACGGCCAGCCATGGATGGCGAGCGGTCAGGATGGTCAGTTCTTGAAGCTGGATCGGAATGGCAACGTACTCGGTGCGATCGGAAATGGAATGGGGATAGGGGCCGGCCAGTTCATCGAAGCTAGCTACTGGACCATGGACAACCAAGACAACCTGTATGCCGGCGACACGAGCGTCGGCCGCGTCACGAAAATGACCCCGGCCAGGAAGTAACGAGCGGTCCACGAAGAGACCGGGAAGAGCTCGTGCGAGCAACCTCTGCCTGGACTGCCCGGTGAACTCTGCGCCACTAATCATGGTCATTAGCCGCGCTGCGCGTGATCGTGAACTTCCCGTTCATGTTGTCGACGATCACTAGACTCCCGCCCCAATTCGAAGCTTCTCCGCCAGCCAAGGTTGAATGACGACCTTCAGGAGCTCGCCGTCGATCTCGCCGATTCCCTTAGCAAACGGCGCAAGGTCCGCCCCACCTGCGTCAAGAGTTCCTTCCGGAACTTCCGAAGCAACAGCAAGATCGCCTCGAAGCGATCGTTGAACGCGCGGCACTCAGATTTTGGAAAAGCCTTGAGCGGGCGCAAAGGCGAAGCGTTCGAGGAAATCGAAGAACCAGCGACGCCGGAAAGCGGCTGGCAAGACCTGACCATGCGCTTCATTCGATTCGTGCTCGCGCGACGACACCCAGACTCAGGCGTTGAGGATGGCACCTTCGCAGTGGCGTACGAGCTTCGAGATTCTCCTCAGGTTGAAGCAGCGGACCGAGACGTGCTGATTGAGACCCTTGTGTGGTTTGAGAAGAACCTGGAAACGCCGACCCGGTTCAACCGAACGAAATCGAAGGGCTTCTATCGTCGAAAGACGCGCGGAATTGCGTGGTTCAAGTGCCGTTCGCGCGTGTTACAATCTACAACCACATGGTTGTACATCGGCAGTGCTCGGCCGCGGCCCTCGATCAGCTGTTCGGGGCGTTGGCCGATGCGACGCGCCGCGACATCCTGGCGCGCGTGATGGGCGCCGAGGCGTCCGTCAGCGAGCTGGCGGCGCGCTATGCGATGTCGTTTGCAGCCGTGCAGAAGCACGTGGCCGTCTTGGAACGTGCCGAGCTGGTGACCAAGCGGAAGGATGGCCGTGCGCAGCGCGTGACCGGCAATCCCGACGTCGTGCGCCGCGCAAATCGCCTGCTCGAGGAGTTCGAGCGCCGGTGGCAGACGCGCATCGGTCGCCTGGACGAATTGTTGGCCGCCTCACCTGAAGGAGATCCGCATGCCGGTCGTCGAAGTTCGCAAGGATCCTCAAGCGCTGACGATGACAGTCGTCGCCCAGTTCGCCGTGCCCGTCGCCCGCGTATGGGCGGCGTACGCTGATCCGCGTCAGCTCGAGCGTTTCTGGGGCCCGCCCGAGTGGCCTGCGACATTCGTGCGCCACGACTTCGTCGTCGGCGGCCGCTCGGAGTACCAGATGACCGGCCCTAACGGCGATCAATCGAAAGGCTTCTTCGAGTTTCTCAGCATCGACGAGCCGCGCTCGTTCGAGGTGCTCGACGGCTTCCTTGACTCGGAAGGGAAACCCGCCGCAGGCATGCCCACGACGACGATGCGGTTCACCTTCGAGCCACACGACGGCGGCACGCGCATGGTGACCGTGACGAAGTTTCCCACACTGGAAGCGCTCGAACAGCTGCTCGGGATGGGCATGGAGGACGGTCTGCGCGCGGCGATGGCGCAGATTGACGGTGTCCTGGCGGCCTGAGCGCGCGAATCGAACAGTCGGATGGATGACGCCGGCGAGTGGGACTGCAGGTCGAAACAGCTCGAGTCATCGCGCACGAATGTTTCGGCCGCGTCGGTGTCGGATCGCGCCCGCGTCGACGCGTCTCCCGATATCGATGACGAGATCGCGCAGCCACCGCGAGGCCGCATCGCCTTCGCGGCGCCGGGGGTAGAACAGAAATTCCTGGTAGATTCCAGGATCGATCGGCGGCCTCACGATCGCGAGCGACAACGGCGCCGCCAGGGCTTCCGCAAGGCGTCTGGGCACGAACGCGACCAGGTCGCTGGCCGCGGCCGCGTGAAGCGCTTGTAGATAGCTAGGCACGGTCAACCCGATGCGGCGCTCGATGCCTTCCTCGAGCAGCCACGCGTCAAGCGGATCCCGCGTCACGGCGATGTGGCGCGCCTCAGCAAACGTCCGCCGCGTCCCGAGCCGCGACACCAGCGGGTGATCGCGGCGGACGACCACCGCTTCGGTGTCCGTGAAGAGCGGCGTGCGCTCGAAGCCCGGAAGGTCCTCGATCGAGCATGAGGTGCAGAGATCGATCGAGCGCAGGCGTTCGGATGTCATCGAGAACGGACTCTCCCACGGCAGCACTTCGAGCCGCGTGCGCGGTGCGTCGGCGCTCATCCGTCGCACGACGGCCGGCACCACCAAATCGGCGAGGTGATCGTGGATGACGATCTGGAATCGGCGCGAGCTCGTGGCCGGGACGAACGATTCGGCGGCGAACAGGGTGCGAACGCGCTCGAGCGCGTCGGGCAGCGTCTCGCGAAGGCTCACCGCACGTGGTGTCAACTCCATCCTCGAGCCGATCCGGACGAGCAGCGGGTCACTCAGCAGCTCGCGCAGCCGCCTCAGTGAATGACTGACCGCTGGCTGCGAGCGCCCGATCCGGCGAGCCGCGCGGCCAACGTGAGCTTCGGCCAGCAGCGCGTCGAGTGCAACGAGAAGATTGAGGTCGACCGAGACGAGATTCATCATGTAAATAGTCGCGATTCTATCAATCGATTGGACGAATCGACACCCGCGCGCCACACTTCGCGCGCGGGTGACGACGGCGTCCGGCTCGCGCCTCACTGGCCGGGAGCGGAGGAGTGTCGCCGTGTCATTGGGAACATCGACCGAGACAAATAAGGAGCAATCCCATGCAGAATCGGACGTCTATCGTTCCACCGGACATGCAGAATCTCCACGAGCGATTTCACTATTCGCCTGGAGTGAAAGCAGGAAATCTGTTGTTCGTGTCGGGCCAGGTTGGTCGAGATGAGAATCTGCAAGTCGTCCAAGGCAAAGAGGCCCAGTTCGCTCAGGCGTTCGAGAACGTGAAGAAAGTGCTAGCGGCAGCCGGAGCCACGTTTGACGAGGTCGTGGAGATGGTGACGTACCACACTGATATGAAGGACCTGGAACTGTTCATACAAGTACGAGACCGCTACGTCACAAACAGAGATCGTTATCCGGCATGGACGGCTATCGGTACAACCGCGCTCGCCATGCCGGGATTGCTTGCCGAGATCAAGTGCACGGCGGTGTTGCCAGACTGAATCTGAGCAATTCGACAGTGCGCGGCGGCTGCATAGGCCCAGCTCGATGGTCTCTTCCACCTACGCGCGACGCGCTTCGGCGGACTCGAAAGACCCGCCCCTACCGTCTGTCGTTATTCCGATGCCGCGCGTGACTTTGATCGCCGGCATGATGCCGGCGATGGCGGCGCCCGCCACCGTCAGCACGATCGCGACGGCGAATGTACGCGGGGAAAGACTGAGATCGAACCAGAAGGGAAGGCGGCCCAGGTTGGTCTCGAGAAACACCGTGCCCCAGGTGCGAAGCGTAAAGTCGGCAGCGGTGACGCCCACGATCGCCGCGACACTGCCAAGGACCAGCGCTTCGGCGAACATCTGCGCCACGATGCGCCCGCGGCTCGCACCGAGCGCCGTCCGGACCACCAGATCGGCTTCACGCGTTGACGATCAGGTTCCGGCTCGAGTCACGCCATGCGCCGACGTCGGTGAGCGATCGCAGCGACTGCCGCCATTCGAGGAAGTCGTGGAGAATTTTCTCTTCTTGAACGTTCGCCGCCACGAGCATCCGCCCGCCGAGCTTGAGGTCGAGCCAGTTCATCGAGCTGCTCCTTCCGATGCGCCTACGAACCGGCGGCGGACTTTGTTCGGGCGAGTGATGAAGGCTGGGGGAGGACTGAGCGGCGCCTTTGATACGCGGATGCCAACAACCCACTATGCCGGCAGGGCTGGGTGCAATACGCTAGCGCCGTTCCTCCCGGAGGCATCTTCGTGGTGAAAATTCGTCGTGCGTTCGCCAACATGATGTGGCCAGCGATCGTCGCCTGCTTGCTGTTCGCGGGAGAGGCTGCGCCCGCTGCGGCGCAGGGAGTGGGTGATCCGCTCAGCATCGTGGTAGAGGCCGAGGGAGGCACCGCAATCGTCGGGGTGGACGGTTACGGACCGGGGCAACGGGAGGCGATTGAGGCGCTCGGTGTCACCTTGCTGGTCTCCTCATCGCCTGGCGGGCCGCTGCTTGCCTCGCTCGGCCAGAGTCGTCCGTGGCCTGCGGTGACAGGGCCGGTCTTCAGTGCATCGGACATTCTTACGTTCCCCGCTCCCGCAAGCAGACGCTCTGATATTTGCCGTTCCCTAGGTGGACTGAGCAGCTCCTGAGCGCCTTGGTCTCGGTTCAGCTTCGATAGAGCAAAAAGTCCAAAATGAGGCCACTATCTTCTCTGGAGAAACGCATGGCCTCTGGCATCTATCGCGTCGCTTTCGTGGCATTCACGTTGTCCGGGTTCGCGGCCTCGGCTCAGCAAAGCGGCGCTCCGAGCCAGGCCGTCCCTGAGGGCCTGACCAACAGTCCTTTTCCGCAGGCGATCGCGGCGAGCGAAGGCGTCATCGAGGTCTCGCTGCGTGAGTTCGCCTCGCTGCCCGACATCGACGACATTCCCGCGCGCATGATGACGCTGGTCGAAGAGCCGGCGACGCGCCGGCTGTTCGTCAGCGAGATGCGCGGCGTGTTGTACGTGCTGAGCGCGGACGGGCAAACGGTGACGCCGTACCTCAACCTCCTCGACGCGAAATGGTCCGTCCCGATGCAGTCACAAGGCCGCGAGCGCGGCCTGCAGAGTTTCGTGCTCCACCCACAGTTTGCCCAGGCGGGCACGCCGGGATTCGGCAAGTTCTACACCTATGTGGACACGTCGGACCAGGCGCCGTCCCCAGACTTCACGACACCAAACGCCGCCACCACCCACGATACCGTCCTGCATGAATGGACGACGAGAACACCGGGCGCACCGATCTACGACGGCGGCATGCCGCGCGAGCTCATCCGGCTGCGCCAGCCGTTCGCCAACCACAATGGCGGCGCCTTGGCCTTCAACTCCACCGCCGGTCCGGGGACTGCAGACTTCGGGCTCCTCTACATCGGCATCGCCGACGGCGGCAGCGGCGGCGACCCGCTGCACCTTTCGCAGAACCTGGGATCCGCGTTCGGCAAGGTGTTCCGCATCGATCCGCTGGGCAAGAACGGCCGTGGCGGCAAGTACGGCATCCCGGACGCCAATCCGTTTCGTTCGACGATCGATGCGCTGCCGGAGATCTTCGCGTATGGCATCCGCAACGCGCAGCGCTTTGGTTGGGATTCCCGGGGCGGTGCGATGTATCTGTCCGACATCGGGCAGAACACCGTCGAAGAGGTGAGCCCGGTGACCGCCGGCGCCAACCTTGGCTGGAATGTCTGGGAGGGCAGCTACAAGTTCGTCGGACGGCAGGGCGTGAACCCCGATTCGCCGCGCACTGATCCCAAGTTCACCTATCCGATCGTCGAGTGGGATCAACTCGACCCAGTGCTGCTGCCGACGAATTCATCCGCCGCCGTCGGGGCACTGGTCTATCGCAGCATCACGGTGCCGCAGCTCACGGGCCGCCTGCTCTTTGGTGACATGCCAAGCGGCGAATTGTTCCACGTCAGCGCGGACGCTCTCCCGACCGGCGGCCAGGATGCGATTCGCCGCGTGCTCTTCCGAACCGAGGCCGGCGCCGCACCGCGCCGTGTGCTCGAGATCATCCAGGAGAAGAACCGCGCACAAGGCAGGACCGTCGCGACGCGCGCGGACATGCGATTCGACGTCAATGCGGCGGGACTGATCTTCGTGTTGAACAAGGCCGATGGTACCGTTCGTGTCATCGAGCGCTAGTCATGCGGGGTGCTGGATGTTTCTCCTTGTTCCGAATAGTGAAACTGTGTTTCATGATACAGTCGCGCGCGTTGTCGACTCCGGAACTGATCAAGTATTCACGGGAAGGCGATCTCGACGATGCGATATCTTGCGTTCTCGCTGGCGACACTCATGTGTGCGCTCGGCGCAATCGGTTCCCAGGAGGTTGGTGTTGCGCAGCAGCCGACAGCGGGCTTCACTCCCGCCCAGGCCCAGGAAGGCAGTGTCGTCTACAAGCAGACCTGCGCCCAGTGCCATGGTGAGCGCCTGGACGGCGGCGGCGCTCCGGCGCTGACCGGTGCGACGTTCCTCGGGGCATGGCGTTCGCGCGGCGTCGACGAACTGGTTCGCGAGATCGCCGGGACGATGCCGCCCGCCACTCCCGGTTCGCTGAGCAACCCTGCCGCGCTGGCGGTGACGGCCTTCGTTCTCCAGCGAAACGGCGCTGCAACCGGGCCGCAGACGTTGACGGCCAGCGCGACCTCGTCGGTCAGCGAAATCCTCGCGGCAAAGCCGCAGACCAACGCCCCCGCCGTGCTCGGCGAGGTCGTCGAGGGTCGTTACGGACCGGGCGGTCCGCGGGAGATCCTGACCATTGGCGAAGGCCCTTTCACCGGCGTGATGGATCCCGCCGCGTTGGCGCGGTTCAAGGAGCTGCGCAAGCCGCTCGATTCGGTGACGCCGGTGACCGACGCGATGTTGCGCAATCCGTCGCCGAACGATTGGCTGATGTGGCGCGGCAACTACCACGGCTGGGGCTACAGTGCGCTCGACCAGATCAATCGCGAC
Source organism: Vicinamibacterales bacterium (assembly GCA_036732565.1). Lineage (GTDB taxonomy): Bacteria > Acidobacteriota > Vicinamibacteria > Vicinamibacterales > UBA2999 > JAIVJN01. The sequence goes on along the minus strand of DAINCF010000123.1, from coordinate 2,215 downwards.
AACGTGAAGAACCTGACGGTGGCGTGGACGTGGGCGATGAACTCCACCGGGATGACAGAGTTCACGCCGCTCGTCCATGACGGCATCATGTATCTCTGGAACTACGGCGAGCTGGTTCAGGCCATCGATGCCCGGAACGGCAACCTGCTGTGGCGCTTCCGGCAGACCATCCCGCAGGACTACAGCCGCGACATCTTCTATCGCACCAAGCGCTCCCTGGCCATTGGCGGCAACAAGCTCATCGTGCCGACGACCGACATGCACCTGATCGCCCTCGACATCAAGACCGGCGAGGTCGTCTGGGACGTGGTGACCGACGACTACAGGAAGAGCAAGCGCGTGTACAACGGCGGCCCGCTGGTCGTGAACGGCAAGGTGATCATGGGCGCCAGCGGCTGTGCGCCCGGCGGCGTGAGCTGTTTCGTCACGGGGCACGACCTCGAGACCGGGAAGGAGCTGTGGCGGTTCAACACCGTCGCACAACCCGGCGAACCCGGCAACGAGACCTGGAACGGCGTGCCCCCGGACAAGCGCTGGGGCGCCTCGGTGTGGATTCCGCCCAGCTACGATCCAGAACTGAATCTGGTGTACATCGGTGTCGGCTCGCCGTTCCCGTGGTCGTCCGTCGATCGCGGCACCTATCAGCCGAAGGGCGGCGGCAAGAACGGCGACAGTCTGTATACGAACTCGACACTTGCCCTCAACCCCGACACCGGCAAGCTGGTCTGGCACTATCAGCACCTGCCGAACGACACCTTCGACCAGGACTATGCCTTCGAGCGCGTCATTGCTCCGGTCGAGTGGCGCGGTGGCAAGCGCAAGGCGGTGATCACCGCCGGCAAGCCAGGGGTCATCGAGGTGCTCGATGCGGCCACCGGCCAGTTCCTCTACGCGCGCGATCCCGGCGCCCAGAACATCTTCACCTTCGACCAAGAGACCGGCGTCAAGACGCTGCTGCCGCCCGGCCCGCCCGATGGCATCAGACGCTGCCCGAGCAACAACGGCGCCCGCAACTTCCTCGCCGGGTCCTACGACCCGAACACGCATCGCTACTACCTCTCGGTCAACGACGTCTGCACCGCCAAGGCCGGCGACCAGCCCGATCGGATGATCGGGCTGGATCTGTCCACCACCCAGTTCACCATGGACATCAAGTCGAGGGTCATGCAGTCGTCGGCCAAGCTCACCACGGCCGGTGGCCTGCTGTTTTCGGCGGCTGCCGATCGCTACATGCGCGCCTACGACGTTCGCGACGGCAAGGTGCTGTGGCAGATGCGGCTCCAAGACGTGCCGAACGCCTTTCCGATCACCTACATGGTGGACGGCAAACAGTACGTCGCGATGGTCGCTGGCAATCCTGGGCTCATCGGCAACGGCGCGCAGCGCGCGTCGGCCGAGTACATGCGGCCGGAAACAGCCACCGTGCTATGGGTGTGGCAGCTTCCCTGAGCGGCCGTTCGGCAGCAAATACCATTGCGCTCGTCCGACTCGCGGCAAGCCAACACCATCACGCGGTATCCGGAGTCAGCAACATGTCACATCCAATCCAAGTACATGGCGATCTGGCCATCGATCCGGCTCGTGAGACCGAGGCCATCCACTATTTCGAGACGATCTACCGACCGACCGCCAGCACGTTCGAGGGCTACGTCGATCTCCAACTGCTCAAGCTGACGACCGCGGTGACTGGGACGGCGCCACCGGGTGTCAACTACCGGTTCTCGATCACGTTCAGCAGCGAAGCACTGCGGCAGCAGTGGGTCGCATCACCCGAGCACCAGCAGGTGTGGGGAGCACTCGACGGCTATCTGACGGAGCACGACGTCGTATTCCTCCTGTTCGACGTCCTGTGACCGCAGCGTGATGGAGATGGTATGAGCGGTGTGGGCCAAGGCGAGCCGCAGGCGAAGCCGATGCGCCTGAGGATGGTCACTCGACAATGTTTGGGGATGGGTCCCGGGTCGAGCCTCCGATATGAGCTCAATGCCCCACCCGCCGGTGATGTCATCCGGAGCTGAACAGCGTCAGTCGGGCGTGGTATCGGCGAGGCGCGTATTCGGTCCCCACCCAACTCTCCACGCACCCTCGCGCTTTGTCACGGCTCCGAACGACATGAGGAGCGGGAAAGAAGCGCGCGGCGGGCCCTTCGACTCGCGAGGCGTCAGGCTCGCTCAGGGCACCAATTCGGCTCGCTCGCTTCGCTCGCGAGTCGAAT
>DAINCF010000122.1:0-15491 GCA_036732565.1 Vicinamibacterales bacterium | reverse complement strand
GGTCGGGGGCGAGATGGTCAGTGGCGCTCGGTGGGGTGGCGGCCAAGCCGTGGCGCGCGCCGATGGTGGCGCGCGCGTTGTCCGCTGGTGCCCGCGACCGGGTGCGTGTGGCCGACGCGATCGAACGCGAGATGGCGGGCGCCAAGACGAACGCGACGAATGCGTTCAAGATCGAGCTGGCCCTTGGCGCGGTCATTCGAGCCGCGGCGCTTGCCGAGGACGGGCGATGAGCGTGAACGATGTGGCTCCAGTCGTGAGACGAGACGCGTGGGACAAGGTGGCCGGGCACGCGATCTACGCGGCGGACCGTGACGATGCCGACGTGCTCCACTTGGCGTTGGTTCTGACGCCAAGGGCTGCCGTCCGCGTACGCCGCGTCGACGCCTCGGACGCCCTGACCGATACACGTGTGGTCGGGGTGATGACCCACGAAAACGCGCCGCGCCTGGCCGAAACCGGGCATCACCGGTTGCTGCACGATGCGACGGTCCTGCATGCCGGTCAGCCGGTGGCCGTTGTCGCGGCCACGAGCCGATCGGCCGCGCGGCGGGGCGCGGCCCTCGTACGTCTAGACCTCGAGCCGGTGCCGCTGGTAGCCGCCGCCGATGACCTGGACGCGGGGAAAGCCGTTTCGCCCGACGACATCCTCGAGCAATCGCCTTCGTACGTGCGAGGCGACCCCGAGGCGGCGATGAGCCGCGCGGATGTCGTTCGGGTGTCGGCGACCTATGCGACCCCGACGCACGTGCACAATCCGATCGAGCCGCACGTGGCCACCGTGGAGTGGGTAGAGGGACGTGTGGTCGTGCGCACATCGACGTCCGGCGTGTTCGCGGCCCGAGACGTGATCGCCGCGGCCCTTGCACTGCCGGCCTCCGTCGTGACCGTGCATAGCCCCCTCCAAGGTGGGGGATTCTGCGCGAAGGGATCGGCGTGGTGGCCGTGCTTGCTCCTCGCCGTCTCCGCCGCGAAGCACTTCGGCCGGGCCGTGCGACTCGAGTTGACGCGCGAGGACATGTTCACCACGGTCGGCAATCGTCAGCAGAGCGTCCAGTCCGTGGACATCGCTGCCCAGGCCGACGGTCGCTTCGTCGCGCTGGCTCACGACATCGTCTCCGAGACCGGTCGAGTCAGGAAGTACAGCGAGTCGACGGGGTTTCCCTCACGGAGCATCTATGGCTGTGCGGACGTGAGGGTGCGGCATCGGGTGGTTGTGACCGATTCGCCACAGCCCCTGCCGATGCGGGGTCCGGGCGAGGCGCCCGGGAGCTTCGCGTTGGAATGCGCGCTCGACGAGTTGGCGGAGCGCCTCGGCATCGACCCGCTTGAGCTCCGGTTGATGAACATCGCGGATCGCGACGCGTACGCCGACCGGCCCTGGTCGAGCAACAGCTTCGGCGAGTGTCTTCGTGCCGGCGCGCGTGCCTTCGGGTGGGCGAACCGTCCGTCGGTTGACGCCACACGCCACGGGCGCGTGCGCATCGGCAAGGGCATGGCCGGTTCGTACTATCCTGGCTTTCGTGCGCCGGCCTCGGCGATCGTTCGGCTCCTCGGCACCGGGACCGTCGAGGTCCTGTGCGGCACGCAGGAAATCGGGACTGGCATTACGACGGTCATGGCGCAGGCAGTCGCCGACAGCCTGCGAGTCCCATTGTCTTCGGTGGTCGTTCGACACGGCGACTCGACTCTGCCCGAGTCGCCGATGGCCGCTGGTGCCATGTCAACGGCGAGCATCGTGCCGGCCGTCGAGGCGGCTGGAGCCGACCTGAAGGCACGGCTGGCCGACCTGGCCGTGAACGACCCAGCGTCACCGCTGTTCGGAGCGTCTGCATCGGACGTCGCGATTGGATCCGATCTGACATTACATGCCGATGGCAGACAGCGGGAGCTCGCGCCGGCACTCCTCGGACGTCTCGGCCTGTCGTCCGTCGACGGGCACGGGCGTAGTCATGGGACGGAGGTCGCGTCGACTTCGGTGATGACGTTTGGTGCCTGTTTCGCCGAAGTCGAGGTCGACGAAGACCTCCGTCAGGTCTCCGTCACGCGCCTCGTCGGGGCGTACGCGGCGGGCCGCATCATGAACGACCGGCTGGCACGCAGCCAGCTCGTCGGCGGCATGGTCTTCGGTATCGGCATGGCCCTGCACGAGAAGGTCCAGTTCGACCACGCATCCGGATTGGTGAGCAATCGCAACCTCAGTGACTACCTGCTCGCGTCGCACGCCGATGTGCCAGAGATTCAGGTGCTGTTGGTGGAGGAGCGCGACGACCACGTGCCGAGCGGAGTCAAGGGCCTCGGGATGAGCGGTACCGTCGGCACGGCCGCGGCGATCGCCAACGCTGTGTACAGCGCGACGGGCATTCGTGTTCGGAGCCTGCCGATCGGTCCCGCCGTGCTGGCGCGGTGACCCGCCGCGTTTCACCTTGGTTTAGAGTGCGCTGCGAAATTCCCGTTGGGTACGTAGCGCAGGCCTTCAGGCCTGCCAAAGATCGTTCGTGTGTAAGCTCGCGTCGTGAGGGCAGGCCTAAAGGCCTGCGCTACGTACCCAATTTCGCAACGCGCTCTTAGTGATACTGAGTGCGCGCGTCGACGTTGCCTCTGACGGCTTCACCAACAACGGTGCCCTAGTGGTTGAAGGAGCACGCTGTGGAAATAGATTTCGGCGGCGCGTGCTGACATTCAACGACACGCACCAACACACTCCCATCAACGACTTCCCGCAACATGGTGTGCATCAGAGTGTCCCGCAAATCACGATGCTTGACCGGCTGTCGTGCCTCAAGATAGGGACCAGGCCGGTGCGACGACGAGCAGGTTCCACGCGCTCGTGGCAACACTGCCCGTCTAAATCGCGGCCTACTCGAGCGGCTCGAACGGGATGCGCACGAAGTTGGCGCTGCCTGTGCGCGACCCCACCACAACACCTTGCAGATCGATGGTTTCCACTATCGCCCTCGCGCTGGCGCTATCGCGATCATCGGCCAGCGTCACCTCGAGGCGGAGCCTGTTGTACCGAAGGGGCTGGGCCGTGTTGACGTCGTAGAAGAGGTCCCAGATCGTCACGCCGAACCGCCCCTTGCCAAGGTAGCGCCAGACGCCATGGGCCACGGTGTGCGGCGGACGCGCGGGGTCGGTGCTGACTTCGCCTGGCACCGAGCGGAGAACGGTGCCATCGGCGTGGAACGTGATGAGTTGTCTGATGCCGGTGGCGGTGGTGCCAAACCAGGAGCCGACGATGGCCCACGGCCGCCCCTGTTTCCCGTGCTCGTCGCTCGTGTCGTGCCGCTCCTGACTCTGGCCAGGTTGCGCAATGGATTGGGCCTGCGTCCCGGTCGCTGCGAGCGCGAGCGTGCCGGTCAGCATCGCTCTGACGATGTTCTTCACCATATGGGTCGCTCCTTCGGCCCGGCCATTGGTTCAGCGGGCTCTACGGAAATAGGCGCAGAAACCCGGGAAGAGCTATCAGTCGAAGAAACGGAGAAGGCCGATATAATGCCGCGATCAACAAACATGCCTGAGGGTGTGAGCACGGGTGAACCACTTCCCGACGACGTCAGTGCGTTGCTCCGTGCGTGGACCGACGGCGACCAGCGCGCGCTCGCGCGGCTCACCCCGATTGTGTACGACGAGCTCCACCGTCTGGCGCACTACTACCTGAAGCGCGAGCAGGCCGGCCACAGCCTGCAGACGACGGCGCTGGTCAACGAAGCCTACATGCGGCTGGTCGACTACAAACGCATGCAGTGGCAGAACCGGGCGCATTTCATGGCGGCCGCGGCGCAGGCCATGCGCCGCATCCTCGTCGACCACGCGCGGCGGCGCAATGCGAAGCGGGGCGCGCATGCCGAGCATGTCTCGCTCGATGCCGAGGCTGTGATTTGCGCCGATCGCTCCGATGATTTCGGGGCCCTGGACGATGCCTTGAACGCGTTGGCGGCGCGGGCGCCGCGCAAAGCGAAAGTCGTCGAGCTGCGCTTCTTCGGCGGCCTGAGCGTGGAGGAAACGGCCGACGTGCTGCGCGTCTCGCCGATCACCGTGATGCGGGAGTGGAAGAGCGCGAAAGCCTGGTTGTATCGAGAGCTCGCCGGCCCGACCGCCCATGGACAATGACCGCTGGCATCACGTCGATCAGCTGCTGCAATCCGCGCTCGACATGCCCGCGGTCGAGCGCGACGCCTATCTTCGCCACGCGTGTGGCGGCGACCACCGGCTGGAAGACGAAGTGCGTTCGCTGCTCGCCGCGCACGACCGTGCCGACACGTTCCTCGGCGCGCCGGCGATCGATCTCGCCGCACGCGCGCTCGCCGGAGCGCGCAGCGACGACGGCGGTCAGGCCGGCGGCGATCCGCTGATCGGTCAGACGCTCTCGCACTACCGCATCGTCGAGAAGCTCGGCGGCGGCGGGATGGGCGTGGTGTACAAGGCCGAAGATACGCGGCTGCACCGTCCTGTGGCGCTCAAGTTCGTCTCCGACGATCTGGCGCGTGATGCCGACGCCCTGAGCCGCTTTCAGCGCGAAGCCCGGACCGCGTCGGCGCTCAACCATCCCCACATTTGCACGATCTACGACATCGGCGAACAGGACGGACGCGCGTTCATCGCCATGGAGTATCTGGAGGGCGCGACGCTGAAGGACCGACTCGCCTCCGGTCCACTCGGACTCGAGACGGTGCTCCGGCTCGGGATCCAGATCGCTGACGCACTCGACGCCGCGCATACGGCCGGCATCGTCCACCGCGACATCAAACCCGCGAACATCTTCATCGGCCCTCGCGATCGCGTGAAGGTGCTCGATTTCGGTCTCGCCAAGATGCGCATGGCGGGCACAGCACAGCCCGAGATGACCACGATTGCCGGGACGCGGCATGGCGTCGTGATGGGCACTGTCGCCTACATGGCGCCGGAGCAGGCACGCGGCGAGCCGGTCGACCACCGCGCCGACCTCTATAGCGTCGGTCTGGTGCTGTACGAAATGGTCAAGGGCACGCGGCCCGCGCCTGTCGTCCGGCTGCGGGTCGAGGAATCTCCCGAGCTGGAGCCCGTCATCGCGAAGTGCCTGGAAACGGATCGCGAGCTTCGCTATCAACACGCCGCCGACCTGCGCACCGATCTCGAGCGTCTCAAACGTGGATCGGACTCGGCGCTGACCGGCCGCGAACCGCAGCCGGCGAAGGCACGCGCGCGTTGGGCAGGCGTTGCCGCCGCCGTCGCAGTCGCCGCCGTGGTGAGCTACATCTCTTATACGCGACAGGCGTCGGCGTTGACCGATTCCGACACGATCGTGCTCGCCGAGTTCACCAACACGACGGGCGACCCGGTGTTCGACGACACGCTCCGACAAGGACTCGCGATGCAGCTTCAGCAGTCGCCGTTCCTCAGTCTTCTCCCCGAGGAGCGCATCCGCAGAACGCTGCCGTTGATGAACCAGCCAGCGGATGCACGATTGACCCCCGACATCGCGGAGGGCGTGTGCGTCCGGACCGCCAGCACCGCCGTCCTGGCAGGATCGATCGCGATGCTGGGCAGTCAGTACGTCCTCGGCCTGCGCGCGACGCATTGCACGACCGGCGACATCCTCGCCGACGAACAGGCGCAGGCGGCCCGGAAAGAAGAGGTCCTGGGCACGCTCAGTCAGATTGCGACGCGATTTCGCACGCGAGTCGGAGAATCGCTTGCCACCATCGAGAAACATTCGATGCCGCTCGCGGCAGCAACGACGCCGTCGCTCGAAGCGCTGAAGGCCTTCAGCACTGGACAAGACTACGTGGTGTTCAACTGGGAAAGACGGTTGCCCCACTACCAGCGCGCGATCGCCATCGATCCCGAGTTTGCAATGGCTCACGCGCAAATCGGCTTCGGCTACAGCACATTGGGCGAGACAGCGCTAGGGCGACAGAGCCTGCTCAAAGCCTACCAACTGCGCCATCGGGCGAGCGACGTCGAGCGCCTCAATATCGAAGTGCTGTACGACCGCGACGTCACCGGCAATCTGGAGCGCGAACGACGGACATTGGAAACATGGGCGGAAAGCTATCCCCGCGACATGCGGCCTCGTTCATTGATCGCAGGTTTAGCCCTGACCAGCACCGGACAACATGAGTTGGCGATCGCCAGAACTCTGGAGGTCCACGCGCTGAATCCCGACGCGACACCCTCGTATGGCAGCATGGCATTCAATCAGCTCTTCCTGAATCGCCTTGACGATGCGTTGCTGACGGTCGGTCGCGCGACCGAGCGTAACCTGCAATCGCCAGACTTGCACTTGGTCCCCTATGCCGTCGCCTTCTTGAAGGGTGACGAGGAGGAACTCAGACAAACGAGCGCGGCAGCCAGGAAAAACCCCGGTTTGGAAGACCTCATCCCGCATCTGGAGGCGCTCGCACTGGCTCGGTCCGGCCGCCTGCAAGATGCGAGACGATTGTCCGCGGTCCCCGTCGAAATCGCGCAGCGCGCGGGTCGGCGCGAACGGGCCGCCTTGTTCGCCGCGGCCAGAGCCGTGTGGGAAGCGTTTTACGGCAATGCGGCCGCCGCCAGGCAGAGCGCCAGCCAGGCGCTCGCGCTTGGCAGAGGCCGCAACGTGGATTATGCCGCGGCATTCGCGCTGGCCCTCTCAGATGATCTACGGCACGCGCGCGCCCTCGCCCAGGATCTCGCGCGCGAGTTCCCGGAGGATACGTTCGTTCAAGTCATGTATCTGCCGACGCTTCGGGCCCTGTTTTCACTGAACACGCACGATCCGGCCGCGGCCATTCAAGCGCTGCAGGTCGCCTCGCGCTACGACCTCCATACCGGTGGCGTCGGCTTCATTCAACGCTTCGGCGCCTTGTACCCCATCTACGTTCGCGGCGTGGCGTACCTCGCCGCCGGTCAGCCCGACGAAGCTGCCGCCGAGTTCCAGCGGATTCTCGATCATCGCAGCATCGTGCTCGTCGATCCCATGGACGCCATGGCGCGCCTGCAGCTGGCACGAGCGCTCGTGCTCTCGGGTGACACGGTGAAGGCGAGGGGTGTCTACAGCGATCTCTTGACGCTCTGGAAGAACGCCGACCCGGACGTTCCGGTTCTCAAGGAAGCACAGGCAGAGTTCGCGCGACTTCCGTAAGCAGCGACGCGGACGCGAACGCGGCAACAACGAAGACGATCACGAGCAACGCCTTGCTTGACACGATGACCCCCACAATTTATCATTCAACCATATGGTTGAATCAGCAATGACACTGGACATGATCTTCAGGTCGTTCGCCGATTCCACCAGGCGGGACATCCTGAAGAGAGTCTGCAAATCCGATCTCACCATCACTGAGATCGCAAGACCGTACGGCATGTCCTTCGCGGCGATTGCCAAGCACGTCGCCGTTCTCGAAAAGGGCCGCCTCATCTCCAAGCGCCGACGGGGTAAGGAGCAGGTCATCAGCGCGAACCCGGGGACGATGACGCTGGCTGCAGCTCACTTGCAAGGCTACGAGCGAGCCTGGAAGCAACGATATGACAAGCTCGAATCACTGTTGAGCACCAAAGGAGAGTAACGTGGCCACGTTGACATTAACGGTCCCTGAACAGTCACAGAACATCCAGGGAGTGGCGGTGATCAAGGCGCCTCTCGAGAAAGTGTTCGAGGCGCACACCAATGCTGACCTGTTCAAGCAATGGTTCGCCCGAGGTAACGACGCGACTCTTCATAAGTTCGACGCCAGGAGCGGCGGCGCATGGCACCTGACGGAAAAATCGGCCGAGGGCGAGTACTCGTTTTGCGGCTCATATCACGAGGTCGCGAAGAACGAGCGGATCATCTGGACGTTCGAATTCCTGGGCTTGCCTGAGCGCGGCCATGTCGCCATCGAGCGCATGGACCTGGTCAGGATCGACGACAACACGACCGAAATCAGAACGTTGTCGACATACCAGACCGTCGCGGATCGTGACGGCATGGTCCAAAGCGGGATGGAAGCCGGCTGGAGGGAGGGCCTGGAAGCCATGGAGAAGCTCCTCAACAAATGAGGAGTGGCTCGAACACGCCTGCCCGTCCGCCGTCTGGGCAACGTGGCGCTCGCGTGGCATTACAAGGGCAAGCAATGGGAGGCGGCGGAGAACTACCGCCGCGGCTCACCGCTCAAGTTCGTGAAAGGGCGCGACGACGCCGACGACAAGTCGGTCAATCGAGAAGTGATTGAAACGCGAGGATTTGCGAGGAACAACGGCGATGCTATTCGACCAGTCGAGAGAGAGCGCAGCAGCATCTCGCCTTTCGTGAGACTTTCCTCGTGGAATGCAGTCGCGGGTATTCCGCAACCCTGTATGGCAAGCGCCGCCGAAGCCGCCAGCAGCAACGTCCATAGAGACACCCAGATCGCGCTGTAGTCGAGACAGGGGAGCTCGGCGCTCTCGTGCCGGTTCAAGGCGCATCTTAGTTCGAACCCGATGCTATGGCCTTCTTCGGCACGTACCTCGAAGTGACACGGCCCTCGCGCCTCGTCTGGACCAATGAGGAAGGTGGTGAGGGTGGGCCAGTCACCACGGTGACCTTCGAGGAAAAGGGTGGCAAGACGCTGCTGGTCCTGCACGAGCTCTATCCCTAGAAGGAAGCTCTCGACGCTGCCGGCACCGGGGCGGCGGATGCGATGGTCGAGACGTTCGCGCAACTGGACGCGCTTCTCGTCACCCTGGGCGCGAGCGTGGGACGGTCATGAAGTCGTCGATCGCGTGAGGCTCAGAGGTTTCAACCGAACCGGATGCCCCGCTGCGTTCTATACTGGAAAGCCGGAGTCGGACGGTTGCGCTCCGGAGGCTTGGGGTCGCCGAGCAGGCCGAATCCATGTAAGTGATCGCGGCACATTCGGGTCTATCACAATCGGTATCACAATTCGGGTTTGCCGGCTCAGCCACGAGCCTGTAAACTGCTGATTCGAAAGACACGGAGAGATGTCCGAGTGGTTGAAGGAGCACGCTTGGAAAGCGTGTGTAGGGGAAACTCTACCGTGGGTTCGAATCCCACTCTCTCCGCCATCCTCGCAAACGGTTTCCGCAACCCGCGATTCTTCAGTAGCTTGCTGCTTCCTCCTTTCGTGATTTTTGTTTAGGTGACATTTTCCGGCGACATTCCGCCGGATTCGAGGGCCTTCGCGTGGTCGACCGTGGCGAAAGCCTGGTGATCATCTCGCGCAGGCGCTCCTGCTCGACCTTCGCGTAGATCTGTGTCGTCGCCATGTCGCCGTGGCCCATCAGGTCGGCGATGTCCTTGATGCTCACCCCCTTCATGCGCAGGTGAGCGCCGAAGCTGTGCCTGAGCGCGTGCACCGTCGAGTTCTTCACGCCGACCTTCTTGCACACGACCTTGAGCTTCTCCAGCATGTGCGTCTCGCGGTTGCCCGCCTCGTTGGCGAACACGAACTTGTCTGACCGGCGGCACGGATGCTGGACGGCGAGTATGCTGTGCACCATCGGCGAGATCGGATCAGCCGCTCGTCGGTCTTGGGGCTCCAGTCCAGCTCCGGCTTCTCTCGGATGAAGATCACCCCGAGATCGAAGCTTTAGTCCTCCCAGGTCAGGTACTCCGCCTCGCCCTTGCGCATGCCAGTGAGCAGGATCGCCATGTAGAGCCTGCGGAGGTGGTCGTCGCAAGTCGAGAAGAACCGCCTCAGCTCCTCCGAGGTCATGGGGCCTCAAACACAAGGCGCCCCAGTTCTACGCGTGGTGGGAATTCAAGAACCGCCGCAGGCGCGGCGTTGGCAGGCATGACCGACTCTAACAACGAGGACCGACATGAAAACACGAACTTGGGAGAATGACGCAAGAGCACACACGCCGTTGCTTGATTGAGTACGCCATCGTGATGGCATAACCTTCGAATCGTACCGCTTCGCATGACTCAGACTCCAATTTCCGCAGCCGCGGCCGCCATCTCCAGCCTGGCAGCCTCCGTGATCATGCTCTCTCCGTTCACAAGCCCCGCCCACATCGGTAGCGCCCTGAACACGGGCGACGGCCGGCTCCAAGCTTGGGTTCTTGCGTGGACCGCGCACGCTCTCATGAACGCGCTGCCAGTGTTCGACGCCAATATGTTCTATCCAACGCAGGCCGCGTTGGCGTCCACAGATCACTTCTTCGCGCTTGGCGTCCTCGGCGCGCCCCTTTGGATCGCCAGCGGCAACGCTGTGCTCGTGTTCAACGTACTGCAACTCCTCGGACCGGCTGTCACCTCGTTCAGTGCGTTCCTGCTCTTGCTGTCCTGGACGAACGACTGGCTGGCGTCCCTGGCGGGAGGGCTATCCTTCGGCCTCTCGTTTTTTATCATGTTGCACAACTCCCACCTCGGCCTGACGTGGGCCGCCGGCCTTCCGCTGGCCGTCCTGCTACTCGAACGCTGGTGGGAACGGCCGACGTGGATGCGCCTTGCGGGGTTGTGGGCCGCGTGCCTTCTGACCGCGCTCACGTCGTGGTATCTCGCAGTGCTCCTCGGTGTGCTCGTTGTGCTGCGCGCGATTCCGCTTGTGGCTGCGGCGCATTTCCGTGACTTGGGCGCTCGCGTGCCACAGGCGATCGCCGGCCTCGCGCTGGGCGCGGCGCTCTTGCTACCTTTCGGGGCGCCTTACTTCAATCGCGTCAATGAACCTGGCGAGGCGGCTGGATTGGCAACGGACCCGTCCTCATATGTGGTGCCGCCAGGACACACCGTCGTCGGACGATGGCTCGTTCAACATGGGCTAGCGACGCCTCGCAGCATATGGGGTGAACGCTCGGTGTTCCTCGGGTGGACAACGATCGGCCTTGCGGCCGCGGGATTGGTCGCCGGCCTGCGATCGCACCAGCGAGAGCGCCGTACGCGCACGCGTTTCATACTTGCGGCACTCCTGATCGCCGCCGGGCTCTCGTTCGGTCCATCGGCGACAGGGTTGGCGCCGTTCGACCTGCTGTCCAGTCTGCCTGGGTTTCGAGGGCTTCGCTCGAGTGCGCGCTTTGCGCTGCTCGTCGCCTTCGCCATGAGCGTGCTTGCGGCGTTTGGCCTCGTCGGGCTTCGCCGCCTGATGCCGCGCGCGGCGCCGGCAGCGATCATCGTCATCACAGTTGTGATGTCGGCGGAGCGGTTTGTGGTCGACTTTCCTGCCGGGAAGCCCCGGCCAGAGGCGATGCCGGTAGAGTACGCATTGGCCCGGGCCGACGGCGCCCGCGCTGCCCTGGCACTGCCTATGTACGCGGCGCAGCCCGGGTGGTTCTTCGAGACCGACTACCTCCTGTACTCGACTACGGCGGACTTCCTGCCGCTCGCCAATGGATACGGCCGATGGGCCCCGCCCGAGTATCTGGCGCTGGCCGAGGTGACGCAGGTGTTCCCGTCCTCGTCAGCCGCCGCCGCTCTGCGCCTGTACGGAATTACGCACGTCATCCTTCACGGCGATCGCTATGGCGAGCGCGGGCCCGATGTGCTGGCGCGCGCGCAGCAGTCAGCCGACTTCGAGGTCGTTGCGAGGAACGGTTCGACGGTGCTGCTGAGGATACGCCCACAACGAGTAAGTCAGGACCGAACGTATCAGCCTTAGTTAGAATCGCCGTCCGAAGAGGAGCGGAGCGGACCGGACCGGGCCCAACCAACTCGATCCGCACGAGCTCCGGTATTCGAACAGCGCACGGCGGCTCCGGACCCACCCGGGTTAAGGCCTCGCCTCGCCTGAGGCTCGAAAGCTGCGAGGCATGCCTCTTCCGGTCACGTAGGTATGCGAAACTGGCGAACGGGCGGGAACTCTGCGGAGGGCTTCGCTGAGACAGGCTTCCGGGTTTTCGCCCGGGCCGTCCGCGCTACGCGTCATTTCGGGTGACATCCGGCTCGCAAACGCCTGCGAACGGCCGCAGGGTTCGGCAGGCGCCGGCAGGCCGCAGCAGCGCTTAAAGCCATGCGAACGCGCGGCTTACGGGATTCTGGGCCGATGTGCGCGGCATTCCGAATGCGACCAATTAGAATCCCACTCTCTCCGCGACTCGCCTTCGGCTCGTCGCGAGCGCGTTCATCCCACGTCTCAGCCACGCCGCAACTCGCCCTTGGTAGTCCGGGGGGCACCGCTGCGGGCGTCCCGGTCTGCAAGTAGGACACCGGACGCTTCAGGAACCGGGTGTAGACGATCCTGGTCATGAGCGTGTTGAACATCGCCGTGGACGACACGAGCTCCCAACCCTCGCTGCCGGCGGTGGTCAGCTCGGTTTGCAGCGATGCCCGATCCTTGGTCTCGATAACGCGATACTCCCACGTGGTACGCATATGGTTCTCCTCTTGGTCGAGGTCGTGGATGTCGAGATCCAATGCCGACGCCAGCGCCTTCGTCGACTGCAACGATGCGGCGCCCTCGCTTTCGATCCGTTGAATCGTACGGAGATTCAGCCCGGATGCGGTCGCGAGTTCTTCCTGAGACCGGGCCTTTTGCTTTCGCGCCTTGAGCACGGCGTCGAGATTGATTTCATGAACACCTTCAACAACGTAGTCGAGCCCCTACCTTCGAGCACCCTCGCGGAAACCGCTACGGCATCGGGCCGCGGGTCGACGACGATACGACAGTTTGACGGCAGTTGCGCTGAGACTGCGGAATTGGGACGGGAAGGCTCAGGACACGATCGTCGCAGTGATCTCTTCGGCGAAGTCTGGAGCTGATACCTGTTGACTCACAAGGCTCAGATTCCAGCTGGTCAAGGCGCCTCGTCAAGGAGCCTTCGAAACCGAGTACGCTCGGGCCAAGGAGAACTATGGACCACGGTGAAGAATCCACGTGCGGCAAAGGCCTCGCTGCCGGCGCCGGTTTGCCCGACCAATTCGGCCGGCTGCTCGCAGCCCGCGCCGACGTGCTCGAGCGCCATACCCGTGCGCTGGACGGCAACGACCCCAACGGCCGCCGCGAGCAGGAGGCCTATGTGGATTTGGTGCGCCGCCACCGCGCCGTGGCCGCCGATCTCGCGGCGTTGGCGGCACAGATGCGATCGTGCCGCGACCTGCCCATGGCCGAGCACGACTTGGAAGTGATGATGGCTCCGAACGGCCAGATGGCGGCGTTTCGACAGTTCGTCGACCTCGAGCGCGAGCTCGCGGCATATTTGGTCGCACAACTTAGAGATGATGAACAGATGCTAGCGACGCTCCGCCCGGACCGTGAAGACTAGATGAGACAGCGGCGGACACCGCTCGCCAGATGGTCGAGGCCGACAGACAACGACAGTCGTATTGGAGAGCCTCCGTCACCTCGGGGCCAGCTGGAGCTCCGCTCGAATTGGCTAGCGAGAGTGGTCTTCAGGCACGCGACTCGCCTTCGGCTGCGGTCCACTCTCCTGGTGGAAGGGCCAGCACCCTCACCGGCGACAAACCCAGAACGCGATAGGCGACCGACCCTGGCCGTGCTCCGAACATGTGCTCCTGACGCCGAAGGCCCATGAGGATGAGCCCGACGCCTCGTGCGACGGCGATTCGGGCGATCTCTTCGGCAGGCGATCCGACGGCGACAACCGTTTCGATGTCTGCTGAGGCACCCAGCTCTGAGACGAGCCGCCTGATTTGCTCGCCGGCCTGTTCAACCCGGGCGCGGTTGTGCGTATCGAGGTGTGAGCGCAGACGTTCCAGCCCCTTGAGCGGGGCGACGACGTGGAGGAGCAGCAACGGAACGCCAAAAGCGTGAGCCAGAGCGGCGGCCGCGCGCAGGTCAGCTGCGCACTCGGGTTTGAAGTCGACAGGCGCCAGGACGGGGCCAACGTTGAGCGTCGACGGGTCGGTAGTCACAGCGGTCTGTTCGAGCGGTGGTGTGACCAGCACGGGCACCAGGGTGTGGCGCAGAACCCTTTCGGTCGTGGATCCCAGCAGCATCTTGCGGTAGCCGCTCAGGCCGTGCGTGGCGATGACGATTAAATGTGCGCGCTCGCGGCTCGCCAGCGCGACGATCTCGTCGGCGGGGTCGCCCACGACGACCATCGCTTCAGCCGCAGGCATTCCCGCTTCTCCGGCTGCCAAGGTTTTCTCAACGAAGCCGCGCAGTTCCGGGAGCACCTCGTCGCGAACCAGATTGGTGTCGTAGGTTGCCGCCGCATTCACCAAGAGCGGCTCGACGACGGTGACAACGATCAGCCGCGCGCGCAAGTGCCGCGCCAAGGCTCCCGCCTGCGCCAGCGCCACGCTGGAATGATCGGAGAAGTCCACCGGACATACGAGCGTGGGCACGTTGTTCATGACGCTGTCCTGACACTGTCTCCGCAGAAGCACGTTGCGCTCGCGCGCCTGATCGCCTTGTCCACTTCGCGCAGCCACAACACGGAGCTCGCGACAGCAGTACAGAGCAGCCAGTCCCGGGCGCTCAGCGGCGTCGTGCCGAACGCGTTCTGCAGGAACGGAACGTAGACTACCATCACCTGGAGAACGACCGACCCGGCCACTGCCGTCCACAGCCACCGGTTGGTGAACAGCTGAACGAGTGCACTTCGGTCGTCCGATCGCGCGTTGAAGACGTTGAAGATCTGAAACAGCATCAACGTCGTGAATGCCATGGTCTGCGCGTAGCGCAAGTCACCGCTGCCGTCGACGAAGCCTCCGGGAAGCGAGGCGTCGAGCACGAACAGGGTGCCTGCGGCCATGATCACGCCGACGAACACAATCCCGCGCCACATCGTCGCGGTAATCACACGCTCGCCGACTGGTCGTGGCGGACGCGCCATCAGCGCGTCATCGGCTCCATCGACACCGAGCGCAAGTGCGGGCGGACCGTCGGTCACGAGGTTGATCCAGAGGATCTGCGTGGCCAGAAGCGGCAAGACGAGGGCTCCGCCTCCACCCTCCAGACCAATCTGTCTGGCCAGCAACACACCAAAGAACATCGTCATGACCTCGCCGATGTTCGACGACAGGAGATAGCGCAAGAACTTGCGGATGTTCTCGAAGATCGCGCGACCTTCCTCGACCGCCGCGACGATCGACGCAAAGTTGTCGTCGGACAGCACCATGTCGGCCGCCTCCTTCGAGACGTCTGTGCCCGTGATGCCCATGGCCACACCGATGTCGGCTTTTTTCAGCGCCGGCGCGTCATTCACACCGTCTCCTGTCATGGCCACGACGGCGCCGGAACGCTTCAGCGCATCGACGATGCGTAGTTTGTGTTCGGGGTTCACCCGAGCGTAGACGGAAACGTGCGCCACCGTGGACAAGAGCACGTCCGGCGTCAACTTCTCCAGCTCTGCTCCCGTCATCACGCGTCCGTCAGTGCTGATCCCGAGCTCGCGAGCAATGACGCTGGCCGTGCGTGGGTGATCGCCAGTAATCATGATCGGACGAATCCCGGCGCGTCTTGCGCGCGCGACCGCGTCTCCCGCCTCGGCGCGAGGCGGATCCATGATGCCGATCAGTCCTGCAAAGACGAGATCGCGCTCAATCCGTTCGTCGGGATGCGCCGAATGCTCCGCCATTGCCTCGCCCGTCAGCCAACGTCCGGCGACGCCGAGCGTCCGAAGCGCCTGTCCCGCGAGCGCCTCGTTCGTCT
>DAINCF010000121.1:0-15624 GCA_036732565.1 Vicinamibacterales bacterium | reverse complement strand
GCCGTACGCATCGACCACCGCGATGCGATCGGGTCGAACGGCCACCTGAGACTCGAACAACTCGACGACCGACTGCGCAGCCGGCCACTCCCGCGCCGTTGCGTTCCACCGCGTGATGAGCTCGTCGCGCTCGTCCGCCGCCATGAGCGTCAGCTCGCTGAGGCGTTGCTCGGGGGCGCTCACGAGGGCCTCGAGCACTCGAAGGTAGTGGCCAATCAACCGCTCGACGGTCGAGCGCTCGAACAGGTCCGTGCTGAACTCCGACACGATGGACGACAACTGATCGAGGTCGATGTAGAGCGTGAGATCGACCAGGGAGGTCTTCCAGCTTCCAAGCAGCCGATGGACCTCAAGACCGGCAAAGTCCAAGTCTTTCAATCCGCCGATCCCGTTCAGCATCACCTGCACGAGCGGCGGGTGCACCGAATCTCGCGCCGGCTGCGAGGCGGCGAGCACGCGCTCGAACGGCGCGTCCTGATGCGTCTGCGCGTCGAGCACCGTGCCGCGCACGTGCGTCAGCAGATCGCGCAGCGTCGGATCACCATCCGCGCGCACGCGAATCGCCAACGTGTTGATGAACGGACCGACGATCTGCTCGGTGCCTTGGTGCTGGCGTCCGGCGACTGGCGCGCCGATGATGAAGTCGGTCTGGCCGGTGTAGCGCACCATGAGCGCGGCCAGCGCCGTCAGCAGCGTGGTGTACGGCGTCACACCCTGCGTGCGGCTGAACGCGGCGATCGCGTCCCGCAGCGTCTCCGGCATGCGCGAGATGATGACGTCGCCCTCGAGCGACGCCGCCGACGGCCGGGGGCGGTCCGTCGGCAGGTCCAGCGGTCGCGCGCCCGACAGCTGCGGACGCCAGAACGCCCACTCGCGATCCCATTGCGGACCTGACATCCACTGCCGATGCCAGTCGGCGTACTCGACATAGCGGACGGGCAGCGGCGACAGCGTCGGCGAGGCTCCAGTCACCCGCGCGGAGTACAACGCGGCGAGGTCGCGCAGGACCACACCGAGCGACCAGAAGTCAGAGACAGCGTGGTGCAAGCTGGCGAACAACACCTGCTCGTCGTCGAATTCGAACACGGTCAATCGCGCGACGGGGCCTCGTTCCAGATCGAACCGTCGCTCGGCTGTGGCCTTGCGAACCCGCTCGATGGCCGCGCGGCGCTGAGGGACCGGGCATCCGCGAAGGTCAACCCGCTCGAACTCCGGACGCTGGCCGTCGAGCGCCACGGCAAGCCCGCCGTCGACGACGAGAAACCGCGCGTGCATCAGCTCATGTCGCTCGGCCAGCTCCTCCCAGCACGCGCGCAACACCTCCAGCTCCATCGCGCCGACGATCCGCACCACGTTGGTGACGATGTAGGCCGTCGACGTCGGCGCCAGTTGCTGGAGGAGCCACATGCGCTCCTGTGTGAACGAGGCCGTGTACGTCAGGCGATCCGGCAGGCGATGAATCGACGGCGTGGCGCTCCGCATGGGCTGCAGGAGTGCGAGCAACGCGGACTTGCGCCGTGCGAGCTCCTGCTGCAGCGCCGGAGTCAACACACCGGTCGGCGCGCTGCACCGCAGTCGCTCGCCCTCCAGCCAGACGCGGACGTCGAGCTGACGAAGACGAGCCACGAACGCCTCGATCGGCTCGCTTTGCAGACCACCGTGCAGCTCGCCAAGGAGCGCTTCGGGTCGGCGAACGATCTCGTTCACGACTGCGGCGAATCCTTCGATGAGCGCCTCCGCGGCCTCGTCGCCGATCGCCGAACGGTCGTAGCGCAGCTTGACGAACGGTGATGCGCCTCCGTACCCGTACGCGGTGAGCGGGTAGCCTGTGTTCTCCAGGAGCTCGTAGTCGCGATTCAGCCAGGCGCCGCCTTCGGCCTGCAGCAATCCCCCAATCGTGTCGTGCTCGTAGAGGAACAGACTCTCGAACAGACGACGGTCGCCTCGAACCGAGCTCGCGGCCTGGATGTCCACCAGCGGCGTGTGCTCGTGTTGCCGGACCGCAAGATGCTGCTGACGGAGCGCGTGACAAAGCGCGGTGACGCTCATCGACGCGTGCAAGCGAACGCGGACCGGAACGGTATTGATCAGGACACCGATGATCGACTCCGCCCCCTCACGACCGTCGCACGCCGATTGACGACACGCACGCGTCGTCCCGAAGACCACATCGTCGGTCGCGGCCTTGCGACCAAGCAGCAACGCCCAGGCCGCCTGCAGCACGACGTTCGGCGTCACCTCTTCTCGCGCGACAAGCGCGCGCAGCCGCTCGACGGTCTCGGCGCTCAGCGTTCGCCGCAGCTCACGACAGTCGCCCGCGGTCGTGCGGGTGGCGGGCTCCGACCGAATCGCCGTCGGCGTGGTGAAGCCATCCAGCAGCGCGCGCCAGAACTCACGGGCACTTGACCAATCGCGGCGGGAGATCCAGTCGACGAATTCACGAAACTGCACGCGGGGCTCGACCGCGCGGCCACTGGCCGCGGTGTGGTAGAGCGCGAACAAGTCGCGCTGCAGTTGCAGCCCCGCCCGACCGTCGAAGATGCCGTGCCAGGAGGAGAAGACCATCCGAAAGTGCGCGGCGTCGAGGCGGAAGAGCCCCACGCGCAAGAACGCCTCACTATCCGGCGGATAGCCTTGGCGGCGATCAGCGTCGAGAAACGCGTCGAAGGCCTCGCGCTGAGCATCCGGCGCGAGCATCGTCCAATCGTGGAAATCGAGCGCCGGGAAGGCGTTACCCGTAGTCGTCTGCTCGTACTCGCCGTGCGGCGCGCGGATCACTCGAGTGCGTAAGACCGCGTGTTCGGTGACTAGCGCGGTGAACGCCTGGCGGAACGCCGGGACGTCGATTGCCTCGCGCAATTCGCAAACAAGCTGTTGCACATCGACGCCGGCGCCCGGCGAGGCGAGGGCGTGCAGCAGCATGCCGCGCTGCATGGGGGTGAGGCCATAAGAATCACATGCGGGTGGTTCCCGCCTCGTCGCGGACATCGTGGTCGATCGCTCAGCTACGTTTGGAAGTTCCGCGAGGTCGGACTGCACCCGGTCGGCGGTCACTTGCCCAAATGGGCGGTCCCCCGCCGCCGGTGACGAGGCCTTTGCAGAAGTCGTGCCTCAGGCCGAAATCGTTTGTCGTTGCGTGCAATACCGGTGAACCGCGCCAATCGCGACGGCGAAAATGCAGGCAAGCTCTGCCGCCAAAATGACAATTGTTCGCGTTTCCGCTGACAAATGACGCCTGAGGTGGGGCCCAAAAGGCCGGCGCCCACTCGAAACGCCCCGAACGTCGCGTGCTGTTTCTGCACAGCTTGGTACGCCGCGTGCATCGCGCCCCAGCGGAATGGGGCGGTCTGTACGTGTGTGGCGAGACGTGGTGGTCGCCCTTGCATTTGCGTCGCTCGTCAGCGGACCGTTCTGGGTCGGACTGACCGGCCTGGGCGTACCGTCGGGCGCAGCCGCCGTCGTCGCCATCGTGGTCCTCGGGGCGATGGCCTGGTTCGCCGCACCCTGGTTTGGTTCGACCGCGAGCTTGCTTTCCGATCGCCCCTGGGTCGCGCTCGCCGGCGCCGCGGCCCTCGGCGGCGCGACGCTCCTGACGATCGGGCTCTCGCTGTTCATGCACGATTCACAGCGACGCCAGTGGTCGGTGCAACCGACGAGCGACTTCTACGTCGCCCATGCCTGTTTGACCGCGCTCACCCACGCGCTCGAGCGCGCGCAGCACGACGACGACATTTACGCGCAGCCCGATCGCGCGTTGCGCGTGGCAGGGTTCGAGGTCGACGCGTATCTGTACACCCCGCCCATGCTGCTCGTGCCCGCCGCGTTGAGCGCGGTGACCACCGACTTCGCATCGATGCGGCGCCTGTGGTTTGGCCTTCAAACGCTGAGCACGCTTGCGGCGTTGCTGATCGTCGCCCGCTACGCGGGCGGACGAGACGGCGCCACCGCGACATGGGCGATCCCTATTCTCTGGCTCGCACCACCGTTTCTCCTCAACCTGCAGATCGAGAACCTCCAGATCACGGCGCTCGCCATGGCAATGGTCGGCATGGTGTGGTTGTCATCGGGCCGTTCGATCGCTGGATCGGCGCTCTTGTCTGCCGCCATTCTCACCAAGTTGTTCCCGGCGGTGCTGCTCGTCTACCTGATCGGTCTTCGACGCTGGCGCTGGATCATGCTGGTGCTCGCCTGGTCTGTGGTCTTCAGCGTCCTCAGTGTCGCCGTGTTCGGGGTACGCCCGGTTTGGGACTACGCGCGTGCGCTTCCTGAGGTCCTCAACGGGAGCGCCACGGCAATTTGGACCAGCATTCCCGGACTGGCGCCATCCAATCAGAGTGTCTATGGCGTGACGCGCAAGCTGGTCGCGCTCGGACTCGACATCGTGACGCCGCGTGTCGAGCAGGCCGTCCAGATGTTGTTCGGCATCGCCCTGCTGACGGTCGCTGCCGTGGCCGGATTCAAGACACGCACCGAGGGTGCCGACTCGCGATCGCGTCTGAGTCACGCGATCGTGTGGCTGGCGCTCCTGAATCTCGCCTCGTTCCGCAGCCCGTTTCTTCCAGATGGCTACGCATACGTCGGCACCCTCTGGCTCGTGACGCTGATCCTCGCCGCGCGACCGCGGTTCTCATGGCGCGAGACGCTCGCGCTCGCCGCGGCGTGGATACTGCTCACCCCGATTTTTGGGGGAAGAGCCACCACCCCTGAGCCGTTCAAGCTTGTCCTTGCGGTCACGCTGCTGACGCAGGGCCTGGTGCTGGCGGCCACGGTCGGCGCCATTTGGATGCAGTACAGAGCGTCCATCGAGGTGGGGCGTCTGCCGGCACTGCCTGAATCCCTCGAGCGACTGCCGGCATGAGCATCCCATCACGCGCGGCCCGGCCCTACCTTCCGGCGCTGGACGGCCTTCGAGGCTTCGGCATCGTATTCGTCGTCGGCTACCACTTCGTCCGGATCGCCGACCTGCACCCGACCATCTTCGGATTCTCCTGGATCTGGATGCAGATGTTCTTCGTCCAATCCGGCTTCCTGATCACCGAGATTCTGCTCGCGACGAAGCACCAGACATTCGGCCACTACGCCGCGCAGTTCTACTGGCGTCGCATCCTGCGCATCTTCCCGTTGTACTTCGGTTATGTGCTCGCAGCGGCCCTGTGCTATATCGTCCTGGGCCGGCCGTACGATTTCGCGGACCGGGCGCTCTATCTCGTCACGTTCACGAACAACCTCAGTTGGCTGTCGCCCGAGCTCCCGCTCATGAGCGTGTGGTTCGGCCACTTCTGGTCGCTGGCGGTCGAAGAGCAGTTCTACATCGTGTGGTCGCTCGTCGTGTTCTTCCTGAGCGCGGCGAAGCTGCGAGTGTTCGTGATCGGCATCCTCGTGCTGGCGCCGGTCTTCCGCTACGTGTTCGTGGCTGGACTGACGGCCGCGGGTTATTCGATCGCTGGCGAGATCTCCTATACCTTCACCCTTTGCCAGCTCGATGCCTTTGCCGCGGGGGCAGCGATTCCGTTGTTCAACCTCCCTGACAGGGTCTCACGTCCGGGCCGATGGGTCTGGATCTGCGGCGGACTGCTGGTTGTCGCCGGCCTCGCCAACCTGATCGCCTTGCGGAGCGCGGGCGTCGGCCTCAGTCGGACGAGCCTGGGCATCCCATTCGCCTTCGTGGACAATCTCCAGCACGTCTGGTCGTACACACTGGCCAACGCCCTGTTCGTGTTTGCGGTGCTGTACCTGAGTCGATCCGACTACCGCGGCATCCTGAACCATCCGTTTCTCGTCAAGACCGGCAAGATCAGTTATGCCATCTACGTGCTGCATCTGCTGATCCTCGTCGGCGTGTGGCGCTTCAATCTCGCCTACATCCACAACACCTACGTCGCGTTCGTCCTCGGCTGCGTGATCACCTGGATCGCCGCCTGGGCGAGCTACCACGGTTACGAGAAGCGCTTCCTGGCCCTCAAGGACGTCTGGGAGACACGCCGCCGGCGCTCGGAGCTGCCCAAGAGGTCCGTTCCAACGGTAGAGCCTGGGGTTTAGCCCGCCCGACTGCAACCTTGCCATCCGCATATTCGTCTGTAGGATATGTGTCTATGGCAGATATCGACAGCCGGATACTGAACCGCGAATTGAAGAAGGGCTCGGCCGAGCTCTTGATCCTCGCGCTGCTCGATGGCCGTCCGCGGCACGGCTACGAGATCAGCAAGCTCATCGAATCGCGGTCCGGCGGTCGTCTCCGGTTTCACGTCGCCTCGCTCTACCCCCTGCTCTATCGCCTGGAAGAACGGCAGTGGATCCAGGGGAAGTGGCTCGAGGAGCCGGGACAGCGGCGCCGGCGTTTCTACCGATTGACGCCGGCCGGCCGCAAGGTCCTGGCCGCGCAGCGCGATAACTGGCAAGAGTTCGTCGAGTCGGTCGCTCGCATCACGGAGCCTGACCATGCCTGAACCTTCGAAGGCTTACTGGACGCGCGAAGTGCGCGCCCGGCTGACGGGGCTGCGACTGGATGCCGCCCGTGAGTCAGACATCGTCGAGGAACTGGTGGCGCATCTCGACGAGCGCTACGACGAGATCCTCGCGAGCGGAGAGACGAGCGCGGAGGCGCGGCGCCTGACGCTCGCCGAACTGAGCGATCACGATCTCTTGCGGCGTCAGTTGGCGCCGCTGCGGCAGGCACGGCAGCCGGAGCCGATCGTGCCCGGGGAGATGCAGGCAGCATCCACCGGTTGGACGCGATGGCTGAGCGATTTACCACGCGATGTCCGCTATGGCTGGCGCATGCTGGCCCGCACGCCGGGCTTCACCGCCGTGGCCGTGCTGACGTTGAGCCTCGGCATCGGCGTGACCAGTGCCGTCTTCAGTCTCGTGAACGCCACCTTGCTGGCGCGCATCCCCGTGACCGACGTCGATCGGTTGGTTTACGTCGGCAACGCGAGCGCGACGGGAATCTTCTCGTATCCGGGCTATGCCGACCTTCGCGATCGCAACGACGCCTTCACTTCGTTGGTCGCATGGGGATGGATCACCGCGAGCCTCAACTCCAACAACCACACTGACACCGTCGATGGCGTGATCGTCACGGGTAACTATTTCGAGACCCTGGGCGTCGACGCCGCGCTCGGCCGCGTGCTCTCGCCGCGCGATGATGAGACACCGGGCTCGCACCCCGTGGTCGTCATCGGACATGGTTTGTGGCAGCGACGATTCGGTGGACGCGCGGACATCGTCGGCCGCTCCATGGTGCTGAACGGTCACGCGTTCACCATCGTCGGCGTCACCACGCCGGAATTTGGCGGGCCTCACCTTGGCGGGCCTCAGGACATCTTCGTGCCGATGATGATGCAGGCCATCATGCGCCCGCCTCGCGCCGGCTATTCGGGCGAAATGAACCCCGACCTCCTGCGCAATCGCGGGAATAGCTGGCTGCGCGCCGTCGGCCGGCTGAGACCCGGCGTGACGAGCGACCAGGCGCAGGCGTCGCTCAGCGCGTTGCAGATGGCACTCGACCCACCGGAGCGGCCGCGTCCGAGCGACCTCAATCGCCGCATCACGCTCAGTCCCGTCGCGGCGGGACTGCCTGGCCAGCGCGAACAGATGGTGCCAGTCGCCACGCTCCTCGGCCTCATCGTCGGCGGCGTCCTCCTGATCGCGTGCGCGAACGTGGCCAACCTGCTGTTGTCACGCGCGGTTGCGAGGCGACGCGAAATCGCCGTGCGGCTGGCGATTGGTGCGGGCCGCGCACGGCTGATCCGACAGCTGCTGACCGAGAGCCTCCTCCTGTCCTGCGCTGGCGGTGTCCTCGGCGTGTCGATCGCCTACGGCATCGTCCGCGCGTTTCGCGCATGGCCGCCTCCGGTGGGAGGGTTGCCGCTCACGCTCGACTTTGCGTTGGACACGCGCGTCCTGCTCTTCACGCTGGCCGTCTCGGTGGTCACGGGACTGGTGTTCGGCCTGGCGCCCGCGATACGAACGGCGCGACCCGAGCTCGTGCCCTCACTGAAGGACGAGTCGTTCGTGCCCGACGAGCACGCCCGCCGCTTCAACCTGAAGAACGCGTTGATCGTGGTGCAGGTGGCCATCTCCCTGGCACTGCTGATCGGCTCAGGCTTGTTCCTCCGCAGTCTCCGAGAAGCCCAGCAGATCGATACCGGCTATGCCGTCAGCCAACTCGTGACGCTCGATCTTCCCGTACACCTGTTGCGCTACACCCGCACGCAGAGCCGCGAGTTCTACCGCCGCACCCTCGAAGAAGCGGAAGCCCTGCCCGGCGCCGAGGCGGCCGCACTCGCTCGAGTGGCGGTGCTCACGGGCGGAGGTCGGGTCAATAGCCTGCACATCGAGGGCCGCGAGGGACCGAACGACGATTTCACCAGCGAAAGCAGCGCTGCGAGAGCTTCGACGAACGACTCGGTCAACGCCAATGTGATCAGCCCGCGCTATTTCACCACGCTGGGTTTGGCCCTGCGGGAGGGTCGTGACTTCGGCGGCGAAGACGTCGAGGACGGCCCGCCGGCGGCGATCGTCAACGAGACGTTCATCAAGCGCCACCTGACGGATGGGCGTCCGCTCGGACGACGCATCAGCCTCAACGGCCCGCGGGGGCCGTGGCGAAGCATCGTTGGCGTGGTGAGCGACGGCAAGTACGCTCAGGTCAACGAGTCACCAGCACCAATCGTCTACGTGCCGCTGTCGCAGAATCATGAGACGGGCGTGACGTTGTACGTGCGCACCGCCAGCGATCCGGTCACCAGCGCGGGCGCATTGGTGCGCCAGGTCCAGGCCCTCGAACCCAACCTGCCGCTTGGCCAGGCGCGGCCGATGTCGTACGTCCTCGGGGCCTCCCTCTATCTCGCGCGCATGGCGGCGCTGCTCATCGGCATCCTGGGCACTCTGGCGCTGGTCCTCGCCTCAATCGGGCTCTACGGCGTGCTCGCGTTCGCGGTGTCGCGACGCACGCGCGAGATCGGCATCCGCAGCGCGCTTGGCGCTCGCACCTCGTCGCTCTTCAGCCTCATCGTCTTCGAAGGCATGGGCCTCGTGGCGATCGGCATCGCGTGTGGCCTGGCGGTGGCCTGGTCTGCATCGGGGTTGGTCGGCCGTTTCCTCGTCGGTGTTCAGCCGACCGAGGCGATCACCTACATCACCGTCGCCGCCCTCCTGGCGATCGTCGCGGTGGCCGCCTGCGCCGTGCCCGCGTGGCGCGCGACCAAGGTCGACCCCCTCGTCGCGTTGCGCCAGCAATAGCGCGTCGCCGAATAGGCTGCGGGGTCTGCCCTCAGCTCGACCTGGCGTCGGCGGCGGCACGTCGCGCTCGCGCCGCATCGTAGGCGTGCCTCGCCTTGTGCACGTCGTTGACATGCCGATCGGCCCATTCCCAGACGCCGCAGAGCGCCTGCCCTAACTTTCTTCCGAGCGGCGTCAGCTTGTAGTCCACGCGCGGCGGCACGACTGGATGCACGCGGCGGGTGACGAGACCATCGCGTTCGAGCTGCCGGAGGGTCTTCGTCAGCATCTTCTGACTGACGCCGCCGACGCGATCGCCGACGCGGGTGAAGCGCAGCTCCCCGCCCTCGAGCGCGTCGATCACCAGCAAGGTCCACTTGTCCGCCACGCGCTCCAGAATCTCGCGCACGAGCGCGGCTTTCGCCGGCTTCGGCGTCTCACGTGCCGTCTGACTGGGCATACTTTCCTCGTGGTAAGTATAGAACTCCAGGGTGCCTTCTTGCCAACGGATACCGACTCCCCTACAACTGATGGTGACGGTGTAGGGGCGGCTCGCGAGCCGCCCCTACGTGATCTGTTTTGACGGAAGGAGCTTCGATGAACGGACAGCAGACACTCGTAGGCAAGGTGGCGCTCATCACCGGCGCCGCACGGAATCAGGGACGAGCGTACGCGGAAGCGTTGGCGCGTCGAGGCGCCGATGTCGTCGTGCACTACAACGGCGCTCCGTCGAAGATGGACGCCGACGAGACCGCGCGGCTCGTCGGCGCGCAGGGCACGCGCGCCGTCACCGCGGCAGGCGACCTGATGAATCCCCGCACGCCCGAGCGGCTGTTCGACGCGGCGTTCGAGGCCTTCGGACGCGTCGACATTCTCATCAACAACGCCGGCATCATCATCAAGAAGCCCATCGCCGAGATCACGGAAGCAGACTTCGACGCGGCCTACGCGGTCAACGCTAAAGGGCCCTTCCTGTGCATGCAGCAGGCCGCCCGGCGGATGAGCGACGATGGCAGGATTGTGAACATCGCGACGTCGATTCTCGGGATGTCGGTGCCGTTCTATGGCGTTTATGCCGGCAGCAAAGCCTCGCTCGAGCATTTCTCGCGCGATCTGGCGCAGCAGCTCCGAGAACGACGGATCACCGTGAACACGGTCGCGCCGGGCGCGCTCGACACCCCGTTCTTCTACGCCGCCGAAACCCCGGAGTCGGTCGCGTTCATCACGCAGATGACCGGCGGTCTTGGCCGCGTCCCGGACGTAGTGCCGCTCGTGGAGTTCCTGGTTTCACCCGAGGCCCATTGGCTCACGGGCCAGACCGTCTTCATCAACGGCGGGTTGCTCACGCGATGAGGGCGCAGGGACGTCGCATGGCCTCGCCACGGTCACACTGGATCAGGCGCAGACGCTCTTCATCAACGGCGTCACTGTCGCCCGATGACTGGGCGGCGGTTCTGGGGCCTGTGTTAAGATCGACCCTTCGCTCTCATGGCCGCGAGGCCGATTGGGAGCGTCCCTCCAAGGCCGGCCGGCGTAGCTCAGTTGGTAGAGCAGCTGATTCGTAATCAGCAGGTCGTCGGTTCAAGTCCGACCGCCGGCTCCAGTTTCCTTAGTAAATCCAACGATTTCGAGCTCTCTGCGGGAGGCTGACGCCCAACTTGACGCCCTAGCAGGCCGTGACGGAAGTCGGCAGTCTCGTTAATGCTGCGTGTTGACTACCGCGACCAATGACGCTGCAGGATCGCGTCAACATGCTTGTGCCCTGTGGGGTAATCCGTATCTTCCCGCTGGGCTTGTCAGGCATCCATTCGAGTAGGGGGGTGTCGCATGGCGGCGGTGTCGCCGAGCAGCTTACCCCAGTCGTCCACGGGTCGGTTGGACGTCAGCAGCGTCGAGGCCCGTTCGTAGCGCCGCATGATCAGCTCTAGGGAGGCCGCTGAAAAACCGCCAATTATGGTGACCTGCATCCGTCGCCGGCCCGTGAATCGCGTCGTGAAGCGCTCGCTGCGTGCGGGTGCCGCGCGTGGACGAGACGCCGAGTGGTCGATTACAGACACGTCGCCCTCGTTAGGCCGGCCTCGGCAGCAACTTGGGCAGACGCATCAGGTTGAACGCGGCACTCGCGAACACGAACAGCCAGTCCACCTTGGGCAGCCCGCGCAGCTTCACCTTGCGGATCCAGGCGATCGTCTTCAGCCAGCCGAACGCCGGCTCGATCCGCGGGCGCGCGTGTTGGCTCATGGCGTAGCCGTCGTGCCGCGTGGTGCGCTCGTCAATCGCGCTGCCGCCTGGGTGCGCCTGGTTCTGGGTGACGTGTGGCGTCGTGTGCAACGCGCATCAGCCCAACGAAATCACCCACGTCGTACGGCTCCGAGTCGGTGCGGCGCTTCCATTCGGGCAACGAGCAGGACGAGAGACAAGAGTGCGACCAGCGCCCCTGCGAGCGCTACTTGGGTCTGCAGCCCTCCCCAACCAGCGAAGCCCGCACCGATTAGGCCGACGACGCCGAACACCCATGGAGGCGGCATTATCCGGGCTGTCGTCGATCGCCGTTGGCGCAATCGCTCGTGTATTCGCGAGAATGCCAACTCGATCGGCTCCGTGTGCCGTCTGCCGGATCCCATTTCCTGTATGTGCTATACTCCTATCGATTTAGATAGGAGACAGCGGTGGCCCTCGAAAAACTCGATCTACTGATCCTCAAGACCCTCGATCTGGAGCCGTTGCACGGTTATGGCATTGGCCAACGCATCGAGCAGACGTCAGGGGGCGTTTTCCGCATCACGCTGGGAGCGCTGTATCCCGCCTTGCAACGGCTCGAGCGGACTGGGATGGTCAAATCCGAATGGGATGTCTCCGACAATAACCGCCGCGCACGGTTCTACAAGATCACCGCGGCCGGCCGCCGGCGCCTCGCCAAGGGACGGAAGGCCTGGGAGCTCAACGTCACCGCGATGGTGCGCGTGCTCGGCACGCAAGGGGAGTAGTGCGATGAGAGGGCTCTGGCGACGGCTCATCGAGATCGTCGGACGCGACCGCCTCGATCGCGAGGCGGCCGCAGAGATGACGGCGCATATCGAGATGCTGGCTGCGCACAAGGTGGCTTGCGGCATGGACGAGCGTGAGGCCCACCGTGTGGCGCGCGTCGAGCTCGGCAACATCCAGTGGGCGCGCGAACAGATCCGCGAAGAGCGCACCGGGTTTGCGTTCGAGCAAGTGTGGCGCGAGCTCGCGCAGGCCGCTCGCGTGCTTCGCCGATCGCCGGGGTTGACAGCATTGTCAATCGCGACGATGGGCGTCGGCATAGGTGTCAGCGCCATCCTGTTCGCGCTCGTCAACGGCATAGTTCTGTCGCCGCTTCGATATCCCGCTCCCGATCGTCTGGTGCGCATCTTCGACAGTAACCAGACCGCTGGAGTGGACCGCACCGGCGTCGCCACCGGCAATATCGACGATTGGCGCCGCGGCGCTTCATCGTTCGCCGGCATCGCCGGCTACTACACGATGGGCCGGACCGTCAGCGTGGACGGCAACGCCGAAGCTCTGCTGACAGCGCAGGTTACCGACGACTTCTTCGCAGTGGTCGGCGTCTCTCCAGCGCTCGGCCGGACGTTTACGTCTGAGGAAGTGAGGAGTGCGACCTACAGCAACGCTCTTGCTCCCACTGGTGCGGACCCGGTCGTCATCCTCTCGCACGCGATGTGGCGCGATCGGTTTGGCTCCGCCAGCAATGTCGTGGGGAAGTCGCTCCTGCTCGATCGCAAGCCTTTCAC
Source organism: Vicinamibacterales bacterium (assembly GCA_036732565.1). GTDB lineage: Bacteria > Acidobacteriota > Vicinamibacteria > Vicinamibacterales > UBA2999 > JAIVJN01. Next base: position 2,629 of record DAINCF010000121.1, on the reverse strand, counting down.
GATCGTCGGCGTGATGCCGCCAGGGCTGGAGCTACCAGAACCTGGCGTTCGACTGTGGATTCCGTGGAGCGTCGCCGGTGACTCGCTCCGCGATCAGCATTATTTGGGTGGGCTCGCGCGGCTCAACCGAGACGTCTCGATCGCGCAGGCCGAGGATCAGCTGAACGGCGTGGCTCGCGATCTCGGGGCGAGATATCCAGACTCGAATCGCGGGTGGGGCGTGCGCCTGTCGCCGCTGGACGTTGAAACCGTCGGTGAAACCGCAACCGTTCTCTGGATCCTCCTGGCCGCTGTCGGACTCGTCCTGTTGGTCGCCTGCGCGAACGTCGCCCTCCTCTCGCTGATGCGAGGACTCGCTCGTGCGGACGAGACGACCGTGCGGCTCGCGCTGGGCGCGTCGACGCGGCGATTGCTGGGCCAATTCATGATGGAATCGGTCCTGCTAGCCGGTGGCGGCGGTCTGCTGGGTCTCGCGCTCGCGACGACCGGCTTGCGTCTGTTGCCGAGCCTCACCACCGATCTGCCACGCCTCGATGAGGTGTCGTTGGACAACCGCGCGCTGCTCTTCATTGCTGCCATTACGATTCTCACCGCAGTCTTCTCGGGTCTTCCGCAGGCTTGGCACCGCACTCGCGCAAGCGCAATTCCGGCTTCAGGTGGGCTGGCGCTGAGGCTAACCGACAGCGCGCAGCGACATGCGTTGCGTGACGGCATGGTGATCGCACAGATGGCTCTTGCCGTCGTGTTGCTCGCCGGCTCTACGTTGCTGGTTCGGAGCTATCTTCATCTGCGGGCGACCGATCCCGGATTCGATCCTCGCGGTGTTCTTGTCGCGCCGGTGTTTCTCGATAAGGAGGCGTACAACACCCAAGACAAGGTCCGAGCGTATTACCGGACGTTGTTCGAACGGTTGGCGGCGATTCCGCGTGTCACGGCGGTTGGTGCAGCGACCACGGTGCCAACCAGCCCGCTGGGTCCCGACTTCGAACGCCCCGTGTGGCCTGAAGGAATTGCCGCCGATCGCGTACAGCAGACCCCGGCGTCGGTGCGGACGGTGACGCCGGGTTATTTCCCGGCGATGAAACTTCGCATCGCCGATGGCCGCGCGTTCGACGATCGGGATCAGCCGACGTCGCCTCGAGTAATCATGGTCAGTGAAACGCTCGCCCGGCGGCTCTGGCCCGGACAGCGCGCCGTCGGCCGCCAGCTTGTCGTCGACTACAGCACGGCGGGCACCTATCCATACGAGATTGTCGGCGTCGTCGGCGACGTGAGGTTTCGCGGACCGCGCAGCGAGCCGCTGGCCGAAATCTATATCCCGCACGCACCCCACCCGTATCTGGTGCTGAATGTCGTCATCCGCGCGAATGGTGATCCGCGGGCGATGATACCAGCCGTTCGACAAGCGCTGAAAGAACTGGACCCACAGAAACCCGCCCACGGTTTGAATGCGCTCGAGGATCTGATGGACGCCACCTACGCGCGAGATCGACAGACAATGGTGACGCTGCTAGTTTTTGCGTCGGCGGCGATCTTCCTGGCGGTGCTCAGTGTGTACGGTGTGCTTTCGCAGCGAGTACGCGAACGATCGCGGGAGATCGCCATTCGCATGGCCCTCGGCGCAGACGGATCGCGGCTCGTCAGCTGGGTGGCCAGCACGGGTGTGCGACTGGTGAGCGTCGGTATCGTCGCCGGTTTCGCGATCGCGTGGATGCTGACGGGAACGATCGATCGCCTGTTGGTCGGCGTGAGTCCCACCGACCCGCTGACCGCGTTCACCGTGGCGACCGTGCTCATCGTGGTTGGCCTCATCGCCACGCTGATTCCGTCGTGGCGAGCCACGCGGATCGATCCAGTGGCTGTCTTGCGCCGCGGTTGAACCTAAGCTCAAGCTATCTGGCTGTTGCCATCGCGCTCACATCCGGCACCTCGATGCCAAGTGCCGTCGCGAGATCGATCAGGTGTTCCTGCTTCAGGATCTCGCGAATGTTTCGCAGAGCGCGAACTCGCCAAGCGCCTCGCACTCTTTGACTCGCTCGCGATAGTTGCGCATGGTCTCGGCTTCGTTGTCGAGATCCGCCTGCAGCGTCTCCATGGGTTTGTCCGTGTTCTTCACCGGCATCGCCGTGACGCTCGGCATCCCGATCACCGCTGGCAAGACTTCCGCAGCCACTTGGCCGCCCGCCTACTTGCCTGGCACTCTCGGGAGCATGCGGCGCTAAGATTCCCACCGGGGCGCCGCGAGCGACGCTTCGGCGCGCCTTTCGAAACGCGCTGTTTGGCACGAGCTCGGCGACAGGGACAGCGGCTCGGTCGACCGCGAACGCACTTGCCTGCCCGACGCCGCTCCGTGCTTCGACAATGCGCGATTCACCAGTGGGGCGTATCCAATCCACGGCCGCCCGTCGTCTCTGCCCTGGCGACGTTCCTGGCGCCGTGGGACAAACCCTCTCGATCGACCGTCAGAAATCGGCCAAATTCTTCAAGGAATCAAGCTCGCGCCGATCGCGGGACAACCACCTGTTTGTCCCATCCTTGAGTCTCCGATCAGAGAGTGGAGTTCCAAACGGCTGGCGAAATTGTACGTAGCGCAGGCCTTCAGGCCTTCCTCAGCGGTGAGAGCCGGCCC
>DAINCF010000120.1:13564-15675 GCA_036732565.1 Vicinamibacterales bacterium | reverse complement strand
GAACCGATGACGCTCGCCGCCGGACCGTACGTCGGCGAACGAAGCTTTCCGGGCCCCGAGCACTATCCGCGGTGGAAGGACATCTCGCCGCGCATCGGTGTGGCCTATGACGTGTTCGGCGACTCGAAGACCGCGCTGAAGGCGAGCATCGGCCGGTTCGTGACGACCACATCGAGCTCCGGCGGCTTCGGCGCCCCGTTCGGGAGCGATAGTCCCAATCCCGTCGTTCGTTCGATTCTCAGCGTGAACCGCACGTGGGGCGATGCCAATCGCGACTACGTGCCTGATTGTGATCTCACCAACCCACTCGAGAACGGCGAGTGCGGGCAGATCAACGATCTGAACTTTGGCCAGAACAATCCGAACGCGCGGATCATCTCGCCAGATATCACCGGTGGCAACCGCCAGTACAACTGGGACATGTCCGTTGTGCTGCAGCGGCAGATCACCAACGGCGTGTCGTTGACCGCTGGCTACTATCGGAAGGTCTTTGACAACTTCACCATCGAGGAAAATCTGCTGTTTGCGCCGTCCGACTACAAGGAGTACTGCGTGAGCGCCCCGCTGGATCCGCGGTTGCCGAATGGCGGGGGGGACCAGATGTGCGGGCTGTACGATCTCGATCCCGCGCTGTTCGGCCGCGGTCAGTTGGCGATCCAGCTCGAATCGATGTTTGGCGATCGCACGCAGGAATATGACGGGTTCGATCTCGTCGGTCAGGCGCGACTCCCCGGCCGGATCAATCTGTCGGGTGGCATCAACGTCGGGCGGACGCACACGAATACGTGCTTCGTGATCGACTCCCCTCAGGCGACGCGCTTCTGCGACGTGCGGCCGCCGTTCCAGCCGAACATGTCGTTCGTCGGCGTCGTGCCGTTGCCGTGGTACGGCATCTCGACCGCGTTCACCTATCGCGACTATCCGGGATTCCAAATCACCGCGACGCAGCAGTACCGCGCGGCGGACATCGTCCCGTCGCTGGGCCGGCCGTTCTCGAGCGGCGCCAACGGCACCGTCAACGTCGCGCTCATTCAGCCCGGCACGATGTACGGCCCGCGCCAGCGGCAGTTGGACTTCCGCGTGTCAAAGCGCCTCACGTTCGACCGCTGGCGCTTCTCCGCCAACCTCGACATTTCGAACCTGTTCAACTCCAGCACGGCGACGGCGATCAACACGACGTTTGGTCCCAACTGGCAGCGGCCGACGCAAATCCAGAAAGGACGGTGGGCCAAGGTCGGTCTGCAGATGGACTTCTAGCGATGGGCCTCGGCACCGCTAAAGTGGTGCCCTCCGAACTACGGCGGTGCCCTCCGAGCTGCGGTGGTGCCGTCCGTGCCAGGTGATTGATGGAGGGCACCCCTTTGGGGTGGTGCCACGGACTCTGATGGAGGGCACCCCTTTAGGGGTGCCACGAACTCGAGGCAGAGAGACGAGCCGGTGGATGCGTCGAGCGGTGCGCCGCTCTGGCGCTTTCAGACCAACAACGTCTGGCGGGCGTCGCCGATGACGTATCAGTTCGATGGCACACAGCCCGTGGCCATCGCCTCGGACGCGAACATCATCGTGTTCGGAGTGGCGGAGTAAGCAACGGAGTCACCCATGCAGAACCTCGTCGCGGCATGTGCCATCGGACTCGTGGTCCTCGTCGGCAGCCGAGCACCCACGCCGAGATTGGCGGCTTTCACTACGTCCTGGCTGGTGAGGGCACGGTTACGATCGGCGAAGAGAAGGCGCCGATCAAGGCGGGCGATGCGGTGGCGTACAACTTCAATCAGACGATCGCGTTGGAGGCGGGCAAGGAGCCGCTCGAGTTGATGGCGGTTGGCGTGGTGAAAGATGCCAGCCGTCGCATCCCGATCGTCGGCCCCAGTCCGTATCCCGCGGCTGGTCGCGGGCGCGGCAACGCGCAGTAGAGATCATCGATGACGCTCGCGCGCTCGGCTCGAACAGCGAGGCCGCACAAGCCAACGCGAACATCTACGTCGTGTTCGTCAACCTCGCGAAGTGAAAGCGGATTCGAGATCGAGCGTCAGGTCTGTCCAATCGTGGTCCGGCCGAAGCCGGCCCCCCGCTGATGCAGATCTGGTCCGGCTAAAGCCGGACCCCACGCC
>DAINCF010000120.1:0-13464 GCA_036732565.1 Vicinamibacterales bacterium | reverse complement strand
TGACGCCGGACCCCACGCCTGACGCCGGACCCCACGCCTGACGCCGGACCCCACGCCTGACGCCGGACCCCACGTCTGGTTGTCGGGCGGACGAGGACACCAGGGATAGGCAGGCGTGGGACTCATGCGTGGGGTCCGCCTTCAGGCGGACCAAGACTCAGTCGGGCGTGGGACTCAGGCAGGCGTGGGGTCCGCCTTTAGGCGGACCAGATCGGGCCGAGCCTTTGCACCATCCGCTGCATGTCCCCAAACTATCCTCGCCACCTGCGCGGCTTCGGATATGTCGGAGCGCAGCGATATTTCTTGACGTGGAGCACGCATGGTCGCCTCACCGTCTTCACGGACAAGGCGGCCGTCGATCTCACCATTGCGCAGATTCTGCGTGCCGCACGAGAGGAAGCCTTTGCACTACTTGCGTACTGCTTCATGCCGGACCACGTGCACCTTCTCGTGGAAGGACGGACGGAGATCTCGGACGGGCGCCGGTTCGTTCACCGCGCGCGCCAGTTTTCTGGATACCACTTCAGCCGGGTCACGGGTCGGCGTCTCTGGCAGAAGTATGGTTACGAGCGAGTGCTTCGAGATGATGAAGCGACCCTTGCCGTGGCTCGCTACATCATCAACAATCCTGTACGCGCTGGTCTGGTGCAGCGTCCTGAGGACTATCCAGGCTCGGGATCGGAGGTCTACTCCATGCGCGAGATTCTCGAGGCGTTGATGGATGGTCCGGCTGAAGCCGGACCCCACGCCTGATGCAGATCTGGTCCGGCTAAAGCCGGACCCCACGCCTGACGCCGGACCCCACGCCTGATTGTCGGGCGGCGAGGACACCAGGGATAGGCAAGCGTGGGACTCATGCGTGGGGTCCGCCTTTGAGCGGACCAAATCCCCAAACCGTAACCTCACGAAAACCTCAGAACTTCCACACGACTTGGGCCGCCGTCTCCGTGCACGCTGAGTGGCGCAGAAAAGACGGAGAGGTCCAATGAACGTATGGTGGTTGGGTCGAATGCTGGTGGTGCTGTGGGTCGGGTTGCTGTCCGTGGCCGCGGCGCGTGAGCCATCGACCGCGCTCGAGGCGCAGTCCGGTGCGCTATCCCAGCAATCCTTGAATCCGTTCGGGTTCGTGTACGACGGCCGGATCATCGATGCGATCGAGTTCTTCACGCCACATGAGGGTGGCAACGGACGATCGTGCGCGACGTGCCATCGACCTGAAGACAACTTCGGTCTGACACCAGCGACCGTCGAGACCCGCTATCAGCTCCTGCAAGCTCGTCGTCGTTTCGACCCGAACGCGGACGATCCGCTGTTTCGGTCCATCGACGCCGATGACTTCGACCAGGACTTCACGACGCTGAGGACCAAGGCGCTGGTGCGCGTGATGCTGCCGCTGCCCGCCAACGTGCGCCTGGCCGACGATCCGGCGGCAACATCGGTCGCCGTGTTTCGATCCGTGCCGACGGTCGTCAATGCCCGACTGACGAGGCCGTTCCAGTCAGACGGGCGGCTGGCCACGTTGCCCGAGCAAGCGCTCTCGGCGATGCGCGCCCACTCTGAGATCACGGCGGATCCACAGGACCGCGTGCTCCCGCGTCTCGCCGCGTTTCAGGAGCAGCTGTTCTCGTCCAGCCGCACGAGGAATCTTGCCCGTGCGCTTGCGTCGGGGCAGCCGCTGCCGAGCACCGACCCGCCGCTCAACGCACTGGAGCGACAGGGCAAGCGGACGTTCACGCAGTTCTGCGCGACCTGCCATGGCGGCCCGACCCAGACCGTGAACACGGACGCGCGATTCTTGCCCGTCCCTCAGCGCGGTCCGCTGCCGGGTGCGCAGGCGTTGGTCAATGTATTTGTGCAGACGCCGCGCCCGACGCCATTCTTCGACCACCTGCCGACGGCTGGACTGCCCGACCGCCGTTATGTCGTGACGGTCAACAACACGCAGCAGACGATTGTCACCTCCGATCCCGGGCGTGGCCTCATCACCGGTGACGTTCGCGAATTCGGACGCTTCGACGTGCCGACCCTCTTCGGCGTTGCCCGGACGGCGCCGTACTTCCACGACAACAGCGCCACCACCTTGGAAGTCGTCGTCAAGCACTACCAGGCGCTGTTCGAGCTGATGACGTTCTTCGCACAGCAAGGCTTGTTCGCGCCGCTGGTGAATGGTCAGGGCTGCAACGCGAGTGAGTGCGGGTTCACGCCGCTGCTTGATGCCGAGGTCCCAGGACTGCTTGCATACCTGCGGAAACAATGACCGCAATTGCAGGCAGGGCTTCAGCCCCGCCTGAGATTAAGGAGCTGCAGGTAGGCCGAGACGTTCGAGCAGGCGGTGATAGCGCGGTTCCTTACACAAGCCGCCGAATTCGGGATCGCGCAAGTTGATCACTCGCATCTCGTGCTGATCGTAGGCGTGTTCCAGGTGATCGAGCGCGGAGACGGTGTCCTCGAGGCCGGCAAACGCCGTCGCGAGATCGTACGGCGACACGTGTTCACGTCGCTGGCGTTCGAGCAGGTCGGCGAGAAGCCGTATCGCACCAGAGCGGTCGCCGGCCCGGGCCCGGGCGTACGCGAGTTGAGCCGTCCACATCGAAGCTGGCCCGGCGAGAGCAACGGCACGATCCAACACGGTTACAGCCCGTTCCACGTCGCCGGCAAACAGAGAGGTGCGTCCCAGGATCCAATGTGCCAGAGGCGCATGTGGCTCCAGGTCTACGGCGCGCTCCGCTTCCTGAAGCGCACGGCCGTATTGCCGCGCGGCCAGGTAGATGTACGGCAGAAACGCGTTGATGGCTGGAGAGATCGGATCGCTGCGCCTCGCCGTTTCGATGTGAGACACCGCCTCCGCAGTGCGTCCCAGGCAGACGAGCATCTGTGCATAGAACTGGTGCGCCGTGGCGTAATCGGGTCTGAGCGAGAGCGCGTGTCGGTAGCGCGATTCCGCTCGACGCCAGTCCCACTCGTAGCCCGTGAGCACTTCCGCGATCGATGTGTGAGCTTCAGCGAGGTCGGGGTTTCGTGCCAGGGCCTCCGCGGCGGCTTGCCTGGCGGCGCCGAACGCACGATCCGGCGGCTGCAGCCCCCAGATGCCAATCAGCAGGTGCGCATCGGCGAGCCCAGCGTGCGCCAGCGTGCATCGTTCGTCGATCTCCAGCGCACGGTCGAAGTAGCGAAGGCTGGCATACAGATCCGTGACGCTTCGCCGGTTCCAGAGATATCGCCCAGTGAGGTACGCCTGGTGTGCGTCGGCTATCGAGCTGTGAGGGTGCCCCGGTAGCGATGGGCTCGTCGCGCGCTCGACCGAGCCGAGAAAGCGATAGCCGCGTTTCGAGCAGGTCTCGACGAAGCGTGGACTGCGCGCGGCGTCGCCGAGCGCGCCCCGCAGCTCGCTGACGGCCTTGTTGATGGCACGATCGAAGTCCACGAACGTGCCGTCCGGCCACAGGTCGTGGCGAAGCTGATCGCGCGTGACCACGTCGCCCGCGGTGGCCACGAGCGCCAGCAGCAAGCGCAAGGGCTGGTCGCGCAGGCGAAGTCTGTTCCCATGCTTGCGGAGCTCGCCCGCATCGGCGTCGACTTCGAACGCGCCAAAGCGCCAAATGGACATTGCAGCGCCTAGAAGCCCCCTACGATAGCACGGCGATGCTCGAGCGAGATTACAAGACCCAATGGGTCAGTCAGTTACGCGGGAACAATAAATCAACATCCGCGGAGGCCCGAACGGCGCAGAGTGTTTGGCGGAGAAGATCCACGCATGACGGCGGCTCGACTGCAATTCGGTCAGTTTCAATTCGATCCCGCGACCGGCGACCTTCACGATCCCTCCGGCTTCGTGCCGCTGCCTCCCAAGGCCCTGACGCTTCTCGGTTGTCTCGTCGCGCGCCCCGGGCGCCTGGTGAGTACGCGCGAGCTCCTCGACGTCGTGTGGCCCGACGTGTTCGTCGGCGACGATGCCCTCAAAGGCTGCGTGCGGGAGATTCGACGCGCGCTCAGTGACGATGCCCGCCATCCGCGGTTCATCGAGACCGCGCATCGTCGCGGCTACCGCTTCATCGCGCCAGTGAGCGAGGTCGCGGCGCCGGGTGCGATCGCGGCCCCCGTGCCCGATCCTGCGCCGACCGTCCGTGTCCAGTACGCGCGAAGCGGCGACATCAACATCGCCTACCAGGTGCTGGGCTGCGGTCCGATCGATCTCGTGTTCGTCATGGGGTGGGTGTCGCACCTCGAGTACTACTGGCGAGAGCCATCGTTCGCGCGGTTCCTGCGACGATTGGCCACGTTCTCGCGCCTCATCCTGCTCGACAAGCGTGGAACCGGGCTGTCGGATCCGGTCACGTGCCCGCCCACGCTCGAACAGCGCATGGACGATGTCCGCGCCGTGATGGATACGGTCGGTTCGGCGAGGGCGGTCCTGCTTGGCGTGTCCGAAGGTGGGCCGATGTGCAGTCTCTTCGCGGCCACGTATCCCAGCCGCACCGAGGCGCTCATCATGATCGGCACCTACGCTCGTCGCATTCAATCACCGGACTATCCGTGGGCACCGACGATGGAGCAGCGCGAGGCGTTTTGCGATGAAATCCTCGCGCACTGGGGCGGCCCGGTCGGCATCGAAGCGCGAGCGCCCACGGTTGCCGGCGATCCGTCCTTCCGCGAGTGGTGGGCGAGCTATCTACGCATGGGCGCGAGCCCGGCGATGGCGGTTGCGCTCACGCGGATGAACGCTCAGATCGACGTTCGTCGCGTGTTACCGACGGTACGCGTGCCGACGCTGGTCCTGCACCGTACGGGCGATCGCTGCCTGCGCGTGGAAGAGGGACGGTATGTGGCCAGCCAGATCCCAAACGCGCGCTTCGTCGAGTTGCCCGGCGACGATCACTTGCCGTTCGTCGGTGACGCCGACGGAATCCTCGACGAAATCGAGCGCTTCGCGAGGCAGTTGCGGGAGCGACCGCCCAGAGCCAGGTCCGCGTGATTTCGATCGTGGGGTCCGCCTTCAGGCGGACCAGGGCCGGCTGAAGCCGGCCCCCACGTCAGACCGCCTGTTTCTAGAAGTTCGCCAACCGCGTGTCAGCGTCGCCGAACCGATCCAGTGTCACGCCCATGCGATCCATGATCGACAGGTAGAGGCTGCACAGCTTGCGGTTCTCGTCGCCGGCGGGGAGATAGTCGAGCGACCGGCCGGTCTCGAGCGAGCCGCCGAGGCCGCCCGCGGTCACCACCGGCACCTTCATATTGTCGTGCTTCCAACCGGCCCACATGTTCGACAGCCAGAGCAGGCAGCAGTTGTCGAGCACGGTGCCTTCGCCCTCCGGCATCGCATCGAGCTTGCCGGCGAGGTAGGCGAGCTGACTGAGGTGGAAGCGCGAGATGCGCTCGTAGCCGTCGGACAGGTCGTCATGTGACGCGCCGTGATGGCCCTCGCGGACGTCGAGGAACGGGTAGTACAGCGACGACAGATCGCGCGCCAGCAGCACCGACGCGATCCGCGTCTTGTCCGTCTGGAACGCCAGCGCGACGATGTCGCACATCAACCGCGTGTGCTCCCGCAGATCCTCGGGCAGGCCGTTCTCGGGACGATCCATGGTGAAGGTCGGCTTGCCAGTGGCCTTGGCACGATCGTCGGCGTTGTCCTTGACCGTGCGCATCTTCTCGATGCGCTGCTCGACTTCGCGCACGCTCGTCAGGTACTCGTCGAGCTTGTAGCGGTCCGTCGTGCTGACGCTGCGGCTCAAGCTGCTTGCCCGCTCCCTGACGCGATCGAGAATGCTCTCGTAGCGCAGGCTGCCGCGGTTGTCGAACAGGTTGTCGAACGCCAGCGACGGATAGACCTCGTTCGGCACGGGCGATTCCGCGCTCTGCCACGAGATGTGCGAGCTGTAGGCCATCGAGAAGTTGGTCTCGTGATAGCCGGTCATCGGCTGCTCGCAGGCCAGGACGACGCTCGCCTGCGGCGTGTCCTGCCCCAGTTGATTGGCCAGCACCTGGTCCATCGTGATCCCGGCCTTGACGGTGGCGCCGCGCTGAATCGGGACACCCGACAGCAGATTGCCGGTCTGTCCGGGGTGGATGCCCTTGCCCACGGAGAGCGGGTTGAAGAGCCCGTTGATGACGTTGATCTTCTTCTTCAAGGGCTCGAGCGGTGCCAGCGACTTGCTCAACTTCATCGCCTCGCCCGACCCTCTGGCCCACCAGTGATTGCCGTTGATGCCGTTGCCCATGAACAGCACGGCAAAGCGCTTAGGGAATGGACCTTGTGCGCCCGGCTGCACGGTCTGCCCCCAGACCGGAATGGATTCCAGCCAGGGCAAAGACATCGTGACGCCGATGCCGCGCAGAACGGTCCGCCTGGAGATCCGCCGTCGCGCCTCCGGCGCTATGGCGTGACAGGTTCTCGAGCTCATCGCTTGTCCCTCGTCGTTGGGGTGTGTCGTGCAACCCGCCTTCGCGCAGACGCTTCGGCGAGGCTAGCGCTTTCCACAATGGGCGCCCGCTTGTTGCGAAACTGCGGGCTCGTCACGATACTTTCCACCAGGCTCTCGAAACGATAGCCGTCACGCGCCAGCTTCGTCCGCATGGCGTCGATCAGCAGGTCGTCCGACAACATCAGCGTTCGCCCGAGGCCATACGCCAGCAGCTTGCGAGACAGACTGTCGACGAAGTCGTCCTGCCGGTGCCCTTTGACGTAGGCGCGCAGTCCCTCGAAGCCGCTGCCCGTGCTGCCGCCGGGGAAGGTCGCTGAGGCGTCGATCGGGCGTCCGCTGAGATCCTGCGTGCGCGTTTCTCCCACTGGCCCATAGCCCTCGAAGACCAGGCCGAGCGCATCGAACCGCGCGTGGCAGCTCGCGCAAGCCTTGTCGGAGCGATGACGGGCGAGCATGTCGCGCAGCGGCAGATCGAGCTTCGCCTCGTCGCGCGGCAGCTCCGGCACCACGGCTGGCGGCGGCGGAATGTGCTCGCCGAGCACCTGCTTGACCACCCAGTAGCCGCGTTTGACCGGACTGGTGCGCAGGCCCGGCGCGTTCTTCGTCAGGAACACGGACATGGGCAGCAGGCCCCCGCGCCCGTACTTGTCCGCATCTTCGACGCGCACCCATGCGTCCGGTCCGCCGCTGACCTCGGGCATCCCATAGTGCTTCGCCAGCACGGGGTTCACGAACGTCCGGTTCGCGTAGACGAAGTCGAGGACCGGGCGATTCTCCTGAATCACGTCGAGCATGAACCGGATCGGCTCCTCGAACATCGCCTGACGCAAATCGTTGGTAAAGGCGGTGAAGCGTTCGCGATCCACCGCGTTGTGCTCTTCGAAGCGCCGGAAGTCGAGCCACTGCCCGCCAAACTCGGTGACGAGGCCACGCACGCGCTCGTCTTTCAGCATCCGGCGCACCTGTGCCGCCAGGCCCTCGGGACGACGCAGGTCTCCGGCGGCGGCGCGGGTGAGGAGCTCGCCGTCCGGCAGGCTGGACCACAGGAAGTAGCTCAAGCGGCTCGCCAGCGCGTAGTCCGACAGGGGATGGGTCGTCGTCTGCGAGACCCGCGTGAGATCGATCCGGTAGCAGAAGTCCGGCGACATCAGCACGCCCACGATCAGATCGCGCATCGCGTTCTCGTGATCCAGGCCTGCGGTTTCGCGCAGCGATTGGTACTGTGCCCGCAGGTCCGCACGTTCTGCCTGCGTCAGCGGCCGGCGATAGGCGCGTCCCGCGAAGTCCTCGAGCGCCACGAGGTGCGTCGGCTCGGCGGCGACCTTCGCCTGTTCCACCCATCGAATGCCCGCATTCGTGGTCTTGAAGTGTTCTTCGATGGCCTTGACCGCGATCTCGTTTCCAGCCGGCCGCGCTTTCGTCAGGTACGCTTCTTCGACCTCGCGAATCGAGGCCTCGGCCGTCACTTCGCTGTCCGCGGGCCGCGGACCTTCCGACTCGCGGCTCAACCCACGCGCTTCGCCGCTTTCGTTGAAGAAGAACTGCACGTAGGTGCGGATGTTGGCGGAGGCGACGTAGTCCAGCTCCTGCCACAACGCGTCGAGCTGCTTCTGACCCTTCTCGTCGAGGATCAACTGATACAACGGCGCATCGTCGCGGAAGTACCCCATCAGGTTGTGAAACCCGGCACTCAGGTGACGGCCTTTGTCGCGGGTGTTGTCGGGGAAGTAGCGGCCGCGCTCGGAGATATAGAAGGTGTCGGGGAACGTCGCGCAGAAGAGTGTCGTGGCGGGGGGTCCCTCGCACGTCATGCGCTGGGTCGCGTACTGATGGTTTCTCCACATCAGGAACGGCTGCGACGTCGCGGAGATGCCCTTTACCGAAAGTGGCATGACCTTCGGCGCCAGTGTCGGGCGGACCTCGAGGACGAAGTCGCGCATCGCGTCGGCGCCCGCGCGTGCCGCGTCGAAGTCCTTGCCGGTCGGCGCCGGCAGCTCCTTCCACATCGTTTGCAGCCGGGCCAGCGGTCCCTCCTGCGCCGGCGTGGTTTCCAGCGCGCGCCACACGCTGGCGAGGTACTTCGAGCTCACGCGTTGAGCCTTGCCCGCGCTCATCTCGGCGGCGATGTCCGTCAACGTCCATGCGGGCTTGCCGAGGGCCTTGCGGTGCTTGAAACGCCACGCGGCGACGATGTAGTCGCTGTACTCCGTATCCTGAGCGGCGTACAGATCGATGATGCGCTTGACCGCGAACCGATCTCGATCGGTGTCGACGAGCATCGGATGCGGCGCAAAGGTAAAGCCGCTCGGCTGCAACACGAGATGGTTGGCGACGAACTGCGCCGCTTGCAGATATTTGTTCAACAGCGCGGGCGACATCGACAGCGATTCACCGGAGTTGTCGAACCCGGCCTGATTCGCGGGATCGACCGGGAACTCGCGGGCGGGACGGATATCGACGCCGGTGAGGTCGCGAACCGTATAGTTGTACTCGGCGTTGCTCAGCCGCCGCGGCAAGACGATGCCAGGATCGCCCGCGTGCTTCTTGGCTTCCTGCGTGCGCATCGCTTTGATCCACGCGATGACCGCGTTGCGCGATTCCGGTGTCGGTTGCTTTGGCACCGCCGCCGGCGGCATCTCCTGGGCGGCGAGCTTGTCCAACACCTGATGCCATCGTGCGTGATCCTGAACCACGGTCTCGAGGTTGGTGTAGGTCGTGAGGTCGAGATCGGCCTGCGGCTTCGCGCCGCCGTGACATCCAGCGCAGTACTCCGTGATGAACGGCCGTACCGTGCTCGTGAACTGCTCGTCCAGGTTCGCGGAAGACGAAGCAGGCGTCGGTTGGGCCGATTGCAGCGCGCTTGCGCGCACGAGCAGCGTCATCAACAGCACGACGAAGCTTGTAGGAAGAAGTCTCGGCATGGACATCGTTATCTGAACAGCAGTGGCGAGATCTCGTGCACGTACCGGCGCCACACCATCCAGGTGTGCGCACCGGCCGTGTCACGGAACGTGTGCTTGACGTGGTTCTGCGTCAGGAACTCCGACAGGCTCTTCGACGCGGCAAAGGCGCCGTCCTCCGTGCCGCACCCGATCCAGAGCAAGCGCAGCTTGTGGTTGGCGTCGGCCGCGCTCGAGACCACGGTTGGATAGTTCTTCGCGAAATCGGGGTTGGAGCCGAGGCCGGAGCTGAAGCCGCCAACGTGGCTGAAGAGCTCGAGATGATTGAGCCCGATCGACAGCGCCTGGCCACCACCCATCGACAGCCCGACGAGGGCGCGATCCTCTCGCGTCGTCGAGACACGATAGTGCCCCTGCACGAACGGGATGAGGTCGTCGATCAGATCCTTGCCGAAGAGCGCGGTATTCTGCGTGCGAGCTTCGGGTGAGTTTGGCGGCGCGCCGTACCCGAACGGCATGACCACGATGAACGGCTTGATCTGTCCGTCGGCCAACAGGTTGTCGAGGATCAGATTGACGCGGCCAAGGTGCCCCCACGCCTCGTCATCCGCATTGGCCCCGTGGAGCAGGTACAGCACGGGATACCGCGCCGCGGAGTCGCGATCGTAGTGTGGTGGCGTGTACACGGTCACACGGCGCACGCTGCCGAGCGATGTCGAGTGATACCAATGCCGCCGGAGGTCGCCGTGCGGAACCGGTCGCGGGTCGAAGAAGAACGGCGTGTCGCCGCGGACCTCGAGGACGCTCGCCAGCGTGCTCGACGTCGAGCCGGTCTTGACCTGGGCGTTGCCCGGATCGATGGTGCGGACGCCGTCGATGGTGAAGTTGTAGTGGTAGATCTCGGGCTCGATCGGCCCGACGGCGATGCTCCACACCCCGTCGTTGCTCTTGTAGAGCGGCTTCGCGCCCTGGAGGAACTCGCCGGTGAGGACGACCTCACGGGCTTCTGGTGCATACAAGCGAAACGTGACGCGGCGATCCGGAGCGACCTCCGGTGACACGACCCGTGTGGCAACCTCCTGGCCGAAAGCGGTGGTCGCCCACGTGCCGATTGTCAGCATCGCCAGCAGCAGGCGTCGCATGGTTACTTCTCGTTGGCCGGCGGCAGGAACTTGACGAAGACCGGTGACGGCGCCGACGCGAACACACCGGATGGTTTGAGCCGGCCGTTCCCGTCATCGATGCGGCTGGCCAACAGCGTGTCGGAGTCCTGGTTCGCGATCGCCAGGTGCTTGGCCGACGGTTCGATACCGAAGTGGCGAGGGTTCTTGCCGCCGGTTCCCTGTTCCTCGACGAATGTCAGCGCCCCGCTGTCTTGATCGATCGTGAACAACACCACGCTGTTGTGCCCGCGATTCGACACGTAGAGATACTTGCCCGAGGGGTGCATGCCGACTTCGGCGGCGGCGTTGGGGCCGTCGTAGTATTCCGGCACCGTCGGGACCGTCTGCGTTTCGGTCAGCGCGCCGGTGTTGGCGTCGTAGGAGAACACGGTGATCGTCGAGTTCAGCTCGTTGCCGGCGTAGGCGAAGCGGCCATCGGGCCTGAACACCAGATATCGGGGCCCGGCGCCGGCCTTGAGCGCCGCGAAGCCCGGTTCGGTCGGTGCCAGCGTGCCCTTGGTCTGATCGAAGCGGTAGATCAGGATTCTGTCGGACGCGGCGTCGCACGCAAACGCGAAGCGGCTCGCGGGATCCAACGTCAGGCACCGCGCGACGGCATCGCTCGTGGCGTCGGGTTTCTTGCCGATGGCCACCGGCGCCGTGGCCTCGCCCAGCTGCCCGTCGGCCGCGATGGGCAGGACGGTCAGCGTCCCGCTGCCGCAGTTCGCGACGATCGCATGCCGTGCGTCCTTGTCCAGGATCAACTGACAGGGGCGCACGCCCTGTGAGGCACGCTGGTTGAGCAGCGTGAGCTTGCCGGATGTGCCGTCGATTCCGAAAGCGCTGACCGACCCAGTGGGCTTACCCTCGAACTGATCGGTTTCGTTGACGGCGAACAACAGCCGTCGCTTGACGTCCAGATCCAGGAAGGTCGGATTGGGCGTCTCGGCCGCGAGGCCGAGCGGCACGAGCGTGATGTTCTGGGAGACTTCGAGGTTGTCGGTCTGGAGCCGGAAGAGGTAGATGCCCTCTCCCTTCTCGGCGGTGCCGACGTACACGAGGGTCGAGTCGGCCGCGCGCTTCGACGAAGACGAGGCCCCCTCTTGGCCGTTGCCACCCGCGCGCGTCCCCGCGCAGAGGACCAACCCCGTGATCAGCAAGGCAGACGACACTCTGAGCGTCATAGAGGTCAGACCACTCTAGCATCCGG
Organism: Vicinamibacterales bacterium; assembly: GCA_036732565.1. GTDB lineage: Bacteria > Acidobacteriota > Vicinamibacteria > Vicinamibacterales > UBA2999 > JAIVJN01. The sequence goes on along the minus strand of DAINCF010000120.1, from coordinate 1,769 downwards.
TTCCGGCCCGAGAGCGCCAGCGCCGTTACCTGTTACACGATGTTACAGAGTACGATTTACGCGGGAAATTCGATGAAGCTCGACGTCGACCGGGTCGTATTGAGCGGCGCGACGGATGTGGAGCCCGCACGGGGCGTCCTCCAGGACCGCCTTGGCCTCTGGGCGTTCTGGGTGTTCGCCCTGTCGTTCGGCTTCTATCTGATGAACCTCGCGACGTTCCCGCTCGTCCGCGGTCCGTCGGCCGGCCTCGCCAGCTCGATACTTCACGGCGCCCTGCTCGATCATCTGGCCGCATCGCTGGTTTACGCCGGGCTCTGGTTTCTGACCTGGCGAACCCGGCTGTCGATGCGGGCATTGCGGATCCTGGACCTCTCCGCGCTCATCCTCGGGTGCACGTTCTTCGCGCTCATGGGGGCCTACCTGATGCAGGAAGAAGGTACGGCTGGCCGCGACGCGACCATCGGCGCCTACTCGGGCCTGCTGGCATGCGCCAACACCGTCATGGCCAGGGCCATCATCGTCCCGAGCACCTCGTCTCGCACGTTGATCGGCAGCATTGCCGCGATGGCGCCGCTGGTGCCGGCCTTGGTCTTTACCGGCAATGGATCCGCCGCCATGACGGTCAACGTCACCGCCTGGTGCACGGTGTCCATTGCCATCGCCACGGTCGGGTCGCGCGTCATCTTCGGCCTGCGGACCGAAGCCGCTCGCGTGCGTCGCCTCGGGCAATACACCATCGAGAACAAGATCGGCGCCGGCGGCATGGGAGTGGTCTATCGCGCGAGCCACGCGATGTTGCGCCGGCCGACCGCCATCAAGCTGCTGCCGCCCGATCGCGCCGGCGACGCGAGTCTCCTGCGCTTCGAGCGCGAAGTGCAGATGACCGCGCAGTTGAGTCATCCGAACACCGTGGCGATCTACGACTACGGGCGGACGCCGGACGGCATCTTCTACTACGCGATGGAGTATCTCGACGGCATCAATCTCGAGGACCTCGTGCGGCAGTACGGCCCACAGCCGCCCGGGCGCGTCGTGGCCGTGCTCGATCAAGTGTGCGGAGCGCTGAATGAAGCCCACGGCCGCGGACTCGTGCATCGCGATATCAAGCCCGCGAACGTCATCCTGACGGAGCGTGGCGGCGAACCCGACGTCGCCAAGGTCGTCGACTTCGGCCTCGTCAAGCCGTTCATGAGCGGCGATCCGCAGGTGACGTCTGCCTCTTCGGCCAGCGTCCTGACGGGCACACCTTTATATCTGTCGCCCGAGGCGATGACGATGCCCGAGCTGGCGGATCCGAGAAGCGATTTGTATGCGCTCGGTGCGGTCGGCTACTTCCTGCTCACGGGGCATCCGGTCTTTGAGGGTGCGACGGTGGCGGAGATCATCGGCCATCACCTGCACACCGAGCCGATCGCGCCGTCACGGCGCGACAACCAGGCCGTCCCAGCCGATCTGGAGGCGATCATTCTCCAGTGCCTTCGCAAGAGTCCCGAGAAGCGACCCCAGAGTGCGCGAGCGCTGCGCGAGGCGCTCCGTCGGTGCGATGGGGTGAAGCCGTGGACGAGCGACGATGCCACCGCCTGGTGGCGCCGGTTCCGCACCACCGACGCGCCACCTGAGGCTCGTGTCGAAGGAGCGCCGTCCGATCTGACGGTCACGGTCGACGTGGCCGATCGGCTGGCGCAAACCGTTCCGTAGCCGGGGAGGGCATTACGCGTGGGGTCCGCCTTCAGGCGAACCTGAGGGCCGGCTAAAGCCGGCCCCACGAA
>DAINCF010000119.1:0-15773 GCA_036732565.1 Vicinamibacterales bacterium | reverse complement strand
TGTACGGAGAGCACGTAGACGCCGTTGGGCACGGCACCGATGAAGCTGGTCGTGTTGCCGACGCTCTGGCTGGCGATCGACGCGCCGGTGGTCGTGCGCGCAATCACGTTGTAGGCGGTGACCGGCGCGCCGCTCGTGGGCGGCCCCCACGACAGGCTGAGCGTGTTGCCGCTGACACTCGCCTGGAAGTTCGTCGGAACGCCCGGTGCACCCGGCCCGGGCGGCGAGGTGGACGGCACCGTGACCGTGACGGGGCTCGTCTCGGGACCGGGGCCGCTTGCGTTGCTGGCCTGCACGCTCAGCAAGTAGACCCCGTTGGGCACATTCGCCACGAACGAAGGCGTGGGCCACACGTTCTGCGTTGCCAGCACCGCGCCGGCCTGGGTGCGGGCGATCAGCACGTAGTTCGTTGGGGCCGCGCCAGACGAGGGCGCTCCCCAGGAGACCGTGAGCGTGTTGCCGGAGGCGGTGGCCTGGAGACCGGTCACAGGACCAGGAGCGCCCGGTCCGCTTGGCGGTCCGGCGGGAACCGTCACCGTCCGCGGCGTCGTCTCGGGCCCGAAGCCGATAGCGTTCTGGGCTCTGACGCTGAGCACGTAGGTGCCATTGGGGACCGCGGCAGTGAAGCTCGGCATCGGCCACGCGTTCTGCGTCGTGATCGGTGCGCCGGTCGTCGTCCGCGCGACGATTTGGTAGTTGGTCGGGGCGGCGCCGGTCGTGGGCGGTCCCCACGTGAGCGTGAGGGTGTTGCCGCTCACGGTCGCCTGGAAGTTGGAGGGCGCCCCCGGCAGCCCGGGCTGCGCTCCGGCCACCAGCGGCACACACGCGACCATCAGCCAAGCGACCGCCCAACGCGAAAGACGAATCTCAGACATGTATCTCCCTCCGGTGTCCCTTGATCCAACAAGCGGAAGGACCACCTGGAAGGGCTCACGGCGCGTGAAGGCACGGAACGCTCGCGCCGAGACGAAGGCGAGATAACGTCCGTAGCGCAGGCCTTCAGGCCTGCCAAACACGTCGGTTGGCCGGCCCTCACAGCTGGCAGGCCTGAAGGCCTGCGCTATGTACACTTTCGCCAACGTGCGCTTAGAAATCTCGGAAGAACGACGGTGGACCCAGGCCGAGCAAACTTGCCGTGGGGAGTTCTTCGAGGATTGCACCGACTCGGGGTCCGACGGCTATGAGAGCGTCGGTTCACACCCCTCAAAATCCGACATTGATGCCAAAGTACACGGCGCGGCCGGGCCGGCCTGGAATGCTGTTGACGTTCACAGATGTGTACTCGGCGTAGTGGATGTCTTCGTCGAGCAGGTTATTCACGTACATGAACGGAGTCAGGTCGCTGCCAGGTCGCAAGAATGAAAGCTTGCTCAGCCGGTACGAGAGGTTCAGCGTCACGTTGTGAAACGCGTTGGCGGTCGGATTGACGTACTTGGTGGTGTCAACGGGATCTTCATCGTCGAAGTGGCTGCTCTCTCTCGGCGTTCCGAAGTAGGAATCGTGCAGCCCGACGGTCAAGCCGGACTCCGTCCGATAGGAGATCCCGACCTTTGCCATGAACCGCGGCACTGGGATCGCGACGTCGTCGAAGACCCGATCGGTTTTGTTGTTCAATCTCTGATACGTCATCGCGGACGTCAGCTCCACGTTCTCGATCGGTTGCACTCGCGCCTCGACTTCGATTCCGCGCGTCTGGAAGCGATCGAAGTTCTGGATCAGGTCGAGAGACGGGACCTCGCCGATGACATTCGACTGTCGGCTGTCGAACACGGTGACCGCAGCGTTCACCAGGCTATTGCCGTAGTACACCTGCAGGTCGGTCGTGGAAACCTCTTCGGGCCGCAGATCCGGGTTTCCTTCTTGTGAATACTCGCCTTCGTCGTACCGAACCAGGTCGGTCTCTACCACCGACGGCTGTCGAAAGGCCTCGGAGTAGAGCAGTTTGGCACCAAAGCCGTCGGCAATCGTGACGATGGCGCCCAGCCTGCTGACAACGTGAGGATCGATTCCTTGGATCCTGCTCACGTCGCCACTCTGCCCGCCGTTGACATGAGTGTCGAAGCCCGGAATCTTGATCACCTGGGCGCCGGCAATGAGCTTGAGGCGCGGGAGCGGCCGATAGTCGGCTTGCCCAAACGCCGTGAAGTTGTTGCGGTCGTAGCGCGGGACAGCGTACCAATCGTAGGCCGCTTCGTAAAACTTCCCGGTGCGTTTGGAGACATTGGCGCCGAACACAACGTTGAGCGTACTCGTGACCGACAGCTCGTTCGCCCATTCCACCAAGTAGTTGTTCGAAAGGATGTCTCGCTCACCGATCTCGCCAAAGTCGGCGTGCTCGAGAAAATGGTTGAAGGTGCCATGGAGCGAACTGGCCCACCGCGTCGAGAATCTGTGTTGGTAGCCGAGATCGACCATGGACTGAGCGGCGTCCGACACGCCGTGTCTCGTCCAACTCGTGGTCGCGGACGAGTTGGTCAGATGCGGGGTCTCGGCTTTCGCGTAGGACACATCGAAGGTGATGCCCTTGTACCTGGCGTTGAGCGTGACCCCGACCTTGCGATCGAACCATGGGACGGTTCGTGTGATCGCAGGCTTGTCGCCGTCGAGGCTATCTGTAGCGCTGAAGTCCCAGCCGTCATCATGCGAGAAATGGATCCCGGTAGAGACCTGCAGGTTCCCGAACTTCTTCCCCCCTGCCGCCCAGGCGGCCTTGGTATCAAACGACCCGTAGGAGGCGCCCGCGGTCCCGTCGGAGTCCCAGTCTTTGGTGATCACGTTGATCACGCCGACATAGGCGTTGGTGCCATAGAGCACGGAGCCGGGGCCGCGGATGATCTCGATCTGTTTGACGGACGCCAATGGGAACGCGCGCAAGAACGGGTGAATCATCCCGCCGTGCGTGCTCTCCTGGATCGGACGTCCATTGATCAGGACGAGGATGTGATTGTTGGAGCCCAGCGTGGCATCGCCTCGCATCGCCAGCGTGCCTTGGAGGTTTTCCTGCGTGCCCAGGAAGAAGACGCTCGTGGTGCGGTCGATGACCTCCACCATCGAACGGCCGCCGTACGACTGAAGGTCGCTCTCGGTAAGGACCACCATGATCGCGGGCGCGTCGAACACGGATTCAGGTCTTTTGGATGCCGTCGTGACTTGGACGTGGAGTAGTTCGTCGAGGCTCAACTTTGTCAAGTCGACCGGCGTGGCACCCTGGCCCTGAGCGGCCGCGCCCCGCACGCCTATCACCATGGCGCAGACAAACGCTCTCCCCACGACGGCGTTTCGGGACCCCGCGGTCATGGCTCTTGTACCCGCTATGGTTTTCGGCCTCTCATCGGCTCAGCATTAGCCCACGAGGAACGGTGCTCGCTGCGGAGGGCGTGGACTGACGTGTCTCGAGCGTAAAGATCGGCTGCATTCGCGCCGATAACCGTCATGACTGCCCGTAGTGGCGATCAGTTCTGATATGTCCGTGCCCAGAACAGAAGCGGCCGCCCCCTACCGCCTCGGGCCAGACCGTGGGCTTTCGTTCGTGGTGCTGCTGAACGTCGCCGTGCTGGTCGGTTCACTGCACGCCGAGATCGCACAGGGCGTGGCGGAGCCGGCATTGAAGGCGGCGTTCCTGCTGAACTTCGCACGTTTCACGGAGTGGCCGGCAGGTATGCGCGCGATGAACGCGCCGCTCGTGTTGTGTTCCTCGGATGACGCGGTCACGCCGGCCCTGGAGAGCACGGTCGCTGGGCAGACCATTGAGCGCCATCCGGTGGCCGCCAGCCAGATGTCCCTGGATGGCCCGCTGCACACCTGCGCCCTCGTCTACATGGGCAAGGTCGATCGGACGAAAGCTGCGGAGGTGGCCGACAGGCTCCATGGCACCGGCGTGCTGACAGTGGGCGACGAGCAGGCCTTTGCCGCGGCCGGCGGCATGATTGGGCTGTTCGTGGAACAGGGTCGGATGCGCTTCGCCATCAACGTTTCCGCCGCCGAGCGCGGACGCGTGAGACTCAGCTCGAAGCTGCTGTCGCTGGCGCACATCATGAAGGACTAGTCATGTACGAGGACGTTGCCGAGTCTTCGGCTGATCCTCGGACACTCGGACATCAAGACCACGCAGCGGTACCTCAATATCGCAGACGAGGAGCTCCGGAAGGCGCTGACCGGCGTGGCGGTCGCTGACGGGCGCGACGGGCGCGATCGAAATCTGCTGACTGGCTCAGGAAATGTGGCGCGCCCTGCAAGACTCGAACTTGCGACCTCCTGGTTCGTAGCCAGACGCTCTATCCAACTGAGCTAAGGGCGCGGGTGCCGGCTTCGGATCCACCCCTTGCAACCGACTGGCCGCGGGGGCGAAACCTTGATCCTAGCACGACCGCCGGTCCTTCCCAACGTCCAACGATAGCGCGCTGGATGGCGCACCCAGGCTAGACGATTCTTACCTATCTGCTCTTCTTCTTTCCCTTCTTGCGGCTCCAGAGCGATCGACGAACCTCCTTCTTGCGCCCGAGCCGCGGGAGTGGAACTTCGGCGACGGCATGTCCCATGTCGGCGAGCAGCTGCGTGGCCCGGTTCCTGATGGCGAGCAGGTTCTTGACGGTGCTCTCGCGATGCTTCTTGGCCGTCTGCACCTGCGCCTCGACCTGATTCAGGAACTGCCCGAGACCTGCGCCGACGCTCTCCGCGACGTCACCGAGCTTGCCTCCGGGTGGCGGCTTCTTTCGGCCGAACCAGCCTGACTTCGAGCTCTTGTGCTTCTTGGCCATAGCTCTCCTACGGATGATGCTTCCTCACTGCCCGATTCTAGCGCGCGAACGAAACGGCCTCACAGCACGGCTGTAAGAGCTCATCTGTCGTTGGGCGGGAACGCAACATCCGCGTCGCCGATGGTACGGCATCATGGCAGCGTTGCCTTTGCCCCGCTGGCGGGGCGATCAAGGACCAGGAGTCGCTCGCGATGCCGCTTCCAGACATGGCCTTCATCTTCGACCTCGACGGCACGCTCGTCGACAGCGTCTACCAGCACGTCCTCGCGTGGCGTGAGGCGCTCGAGACCGAGGGAATCGAGCTGTCCGTCTGGCGCATTCATCGCAAGATCGGGATGAGCGGTGGGCTGTTCACGAACATGCTGCTGCGCGAGACGGGGTTGGATCTCGACCCCGGTCGCGTCGAGCGCCTCCAGCGGCTGCATGCCACGGCCTACAAGCGGACCTCGCAGAACGTCCGGCCGCTTCCGGGCGCGCAAGCGCTGCTCGCCGCGCTGACCGAGGCCAACATTCCGTGGGCGATCGCAACGAGCGGACGCATCGAGACCGCTGGACCAGTGCTCGACACGCTCGGCGTGGACCTCAGTCGCATCCCGGTCATCACGCGAGACCAGGTGCTCTACGCCAAGCCGGAACCCGACCTCTTTCTCGCCGCCGCCGATCGGTTGGGCGTCGACATCCAGTCGGCCTCGGTGATCGGCGACAGCGTATGGGATATGCTCGCGGCTCGACGGGCGCGGGCGCTCGGTATCGGCGTGCTGTCCGGGGGCTACGGCCTGGAAGAATTGGAGCGCGCGGGCGCGTACCGCGTGTTCGAGGATCCGGCCGACCTGCTGAAGCATCTCGACGAAGTCGGTGGCCGTCGCGCGCGTGACGACCGGCGGGCGGACTAGTGGAGCGTATCCACAGAATTTCTACCATCTACCGAGAGCTCGGGGAGCAGTCTCCCGGCCGTTCCTACTGAACGGCCGGTTGTGATTTCGACGGTACCTCCCACTAGTGGGTGACGAGGCCGGCGTCGCGAGCGGCGAGCTGGCTGATGGCCGTCCAGTCCAGCGTCTCGCCACCGTTGGCCAGCAGCGCCAACAATCGATCTCTGAGGAGACTCGCGATCGGCATGGGCACGCGCAGCTGCTCGGCGGCCTGAAGCGCAAGACCCACGTCCTTCTGCCCCAACGGCGCGGCGAAGCCCGCGGGCTCGAACGTTTGCTCGGCGATCAGGCGGCCGTAGCTCTTGTAGATCGGAGCGGGGGACAGCGTCGAGGTCAACAGCTCGAGGTAGGCGAGCCGATCGACGCCGCCTTTCGCGACGAGCGCCATCGCTTCACCCAAGCTTTCGATCATCGATGCGATCAGAAAATTGCCGCTGATCTTCACCAGGCTCGCCGACGACGGCTTCTCCGAGATGACGAACGTCCGTTGTCCCATCGCCTCGAGAGCCGGCATCGACGCGCCGATCGCATCTTGCGCACCGGCGGCGACAACGAACAGGAGCCCAGCGGCGGCGGCCTCGGGACGTCCGAACACCGGCGCAGCCACGAAGCGTTGACCGGCCTGCGCATGCGCCTCTGCGAGTCGATCGATGAGCGCGACGCTCACGGTGCTCGAGGAAATGTGCACCGCACCTTTGGCCAGGGTGGCGAGCACGCCGCCCTCACCCAGCACCACTGCCTCCACCGCGGCATCGTTCGCGAGCATGGTGATCACGACGTCTCCGCGACCGGCCTCTGCAATCGTCTCCGCCGCCTTGGCCCCTCGCTCGAGCAGTGCCTGGGCCTTGCCCGGCGTGCGGTTGTAGACCGTCACCTCGTGCCCGCCCTCGAGCAGACGTGCCACCATGGGCACACCCATACGACCTAGTCCGATGAATCCCACGTGCATGATGAATGTCCTGGCCTGACTATTTGACGCCGGCCGATGCACCGGCGGTACGCGTCAAGCCGTGGCCGATCGGGAACACGCCCGGCAGCGCGACGGGCAGGCGGCCGCCGATGGCGATCTCGCCAGCGAGCGCGCGCACGATGGCCGCTTCGGCGTGATCGGAGAAGTCGAACGTGAAGAGCATGGCCGGCATGTCCGGGACGCCGAGCGCGACGTATGGGTTGCCGAAGACCGCCACGACGAACGGCTGCCCCCGGCGCTCGGTCGAGCGCGCGAGCGTGTGCAGCAGGCGAACGAGCTCGGCTGAGAGATCGAGCCTGCCGCTCGCCGACGCCGCGCGCACGAAGATGCCGGCGACGATGACGTCGAAGCGGGGCGCCATGGCCGCCACCAGCGACACCTCGTTCGGCGTCGAGCGATCGGACAGCTCGACAGCCTCGGTGTCCGGCCATCGCGCCTTCAACTCGGGGATCATCGTCCGGCTCGGCGCGCCGGTCCGCCATTGCGACGGATAGTCGAGGATCGAGAGATAGAGCACGCTCGCGTCGCGGCCGCGCTTCACCGGGACGTCATCCCGCGTGTCTTTGACCAGCGTGACCGCGCGCTCGGCGACTTCGCGCGCGACGGCGTCGTGCCGCCGGCCGCCGACGTGCAACGGCACGGTTTCGAGATTGACGGTTCGCGTGCGGTGCAGCCCAAGCCTCGCCTTCGCGGCGAGCACGCGGCGAACCGACCCATCGAGTTGCTCGCGCGGAAGGGCGCCCGTCGCCACCGCCTCCTTGATCGCGCGAAAGGCCGCCCTGGGATCGGGCGAGTCGATCACGATGTCGGAGCCGGCACGCACGGCACGGAGGGCCGCCTCCCCCGGCGGCATCATCTGCGCGATCGCGTCCATTCGCATCCCGTCCGTGACGATGAGCCCACCGAACTTCATCTGCTCGCGCAGCAGTCCGGTGACGATCGGACGGCTGAACGTCGCGGGTCCTTTCTCCGCATCGAGCGCCGGGAGCTCGATGTGCGCGACCATCACCGCATCGGCGCCGGCGGCAACACCCGCGGCGAACGGCGGCAACTCGACGGCCTCGAGTCGGGCACGATCGCGCGGGATGATCGGCAGCCCCAGGTGCGAGTCGACATCGGTGTCCCCGTGACCCGGAAAATGCTTCAGCGTCGCCAGCAACCCACCCGCCTGCTGGCCGCGCACGCTCGCCGCGACCAGCGCGCCGACGCGCGCGGGATCTTCGCCGAACGATCGGATGTTGATGACCGGGTTGCGCGGGTTGTTGTTCACATCGGCGACGGGGGCGTAGTTGACGTGCACGCCCATCGCCCGGCTCTCGATCGCGGTGATCCGTCCAGCCTCGCTCGTCAGCCGCTCGTCACCGGTCGCGCCGAACGCCATCGCCCTCGGAAAACGCGTCCCGCCGCCGATGCGCATGCCCACGCCCCACTCGAAGTCCGCGGCGACGAGCAATGGAATCGGAGCGATCGCCTGCAGGCGATTCAGCGTCGACGCCAGCGAGGACGGCTGCCCGAGGATGATCGAACCGTACGTCTCATTGAGCAGTACGTCCGGCGCGGGCTCGGTGCCCCCGAACGCGAGGAGATGACCGGCGTGCGTATCGTGCAGCAACCGCACCAGCTCCTCATAGGTGTCGGAATCGGAGCTGAGGAACGTCGAGTCCAGACGGAGCGACAGCAGCTGGCCCACCTTCTGGTCCGGCGACAGCGACGCAAAGGTGCGATCGACCCAGCGCCGGGCGTCGGCGTCGACCTCCGCCCGCGGCTGCGCCGACAGGCCGAGGACCCCGGCCAACCCGATGGATGTGACGACCATGACGAGTCCACGCCACATGGGACGATGTTAACGCACTGTCTCGCCGAGGCTTGCGGCTTCGCAAACCGCTTGGGCGGACAACTGTCGCGGGATTTTGGGGGCAGATGCCATAAGATCGTGGGGTGAGCCAGCAGGAGCACAAGGCCGTGGCCCCCGTCCGGGTGCGGTGCTTTGTTCTGACCATCAGTGACACCCGGACCGATCAGACCGATACGAGTGGCCGCACCATCGTCGATCTGCTCGAAGAAGCCGGTCATGTCGTTACGGGTCGCAAGATCGTCAGGGACGACCCCGATCAAGTCCTCGCCCTCATTCAAGGCAGGCTCGACGATCCCAGCCTGCAGGTGGTCATCACGACGGGCGGAACGGGGATCACAACGAGGGACAGCACCTACGAAGCCATCGACCTGCTGATCGAAAAGCGTCTGGACGGCTTCGGTGAGCTGTTCCGGATGCTCAGTTATCACGACATCGGTCCGGCGGCGATGTTGAGTCGGGCGACCGCCGGCACCATCCGCGGGCGCATCATCGTGTCGCTGCCAGGCTCGGAAGCCGCGGTGCGTCTCGCGCTGACGAAGCTTGTCCTTCCGGAGCTGGGACACCTCGTGCAGCAAGTGTCCCGATAGTGTAGGGGCGGCTCGCGAGCCGCCCCTACGGAGACGAAGAGGCGGATTTCGGATGCGACCGATCAAAGACACCATCACGCTCGAGGACGCGCGGGCGATCGTCAACGATTCGCTGTCGCCGATCGAGCGAAGCGAGCGCGTCGCGCTCAGCGCCGCGAACGGACGCGTGCTGTCGACCGATGTCGTGTCCGATCGCGATGTGCCGCCGTTCGCGCGCGCCGCGATGGACGGTTATGCGGTGATCGCCGAGGACACCTTCGGGACGAGCCGGAGCGAGCCCGTCTCGCTGCGATGCGTCGAGCGCCTTTACACCGGCCAGACCTCATCCCATCACCTCGCGCGCGGTGAATGCATCGAGATCGCGACCGGCGCGCCGTTGCCCGACGGCGCGGATGCCGTCGTGATGGTGGAAGAAACGGAAAGCGCGGACGGCCGCGACATCCGCATCCTGTCGCCCGTCCATCCCCGGCAGCACATCGGCGCGCAGGGTGCGGACATCCGACACGGCCAGGTCGTGCTCGCGCGTGGCGACAGGCTGAATCCGAGTCGGGTCGGCGCGATCGCCGCGCTGGGGCTCACGGACGTCCACGTCTTCGCCCAACCGGCGGTCGCGATCCTCTCCACCGGCAACGAGATCGTCGCGCCCGGCGAACCGCTCGCGCCAGGGCAGATCTACGACATCAATCGCTTCACGCTCAGCGCGATCGTCGCCGAGCACGGCGGCGTGCCCGTCCCGCTTCCTGCCGCCGAGGACACGATGGACGCGCTCGACGCCGCCATCGACCGCTGCCTCGCGTGCGACCTCGTCGTCTTCTCGGGCGGAAGCTCGGTCGGCGATCGCGATCTGCTGATGGATGCCGTGGAGCGACGAGGACGCGTGCTCTTTCACGGGATCGCGGTCAAGCCCGGCAAGCCGACGGTGTTCGGTCTGATCGACGGCAAGCCCGTGTTCGGCCTGCCGGGGTATCCCACGTCGTGTCTCTCGAACGGCTACATCCTGCTGGCGCCGGCACTACGCCGCATGGCGCGGCTGCCACCAGCGCAACTGAAGACGATCGCCGCGACGCTCTCCCGCCGCATCGTCTCGACGACGGGCCGGCATCAGTTCTACACGGTGCGGCTCGAGAACGGCCACGCGGTGCCCGCGTTCAAGGCGTCCGGCGATATCACGTCGATGTCGAAAGCCGACGGCTACATCGAGATCGCCGCCAACACCGACATCGTCGAAGCAGGCGAGCTCGTCGATGTCGTGCTCTTCTAGCTGTTTGCTACACTCAAGCAGACATCGGAAAGGACGACAAAAATGGCGACAGGGAACGCGCAAGCTCAACTGCTCGAAGGGCTCAACATCGATTTGCAGGGAGAATTTCAGGCCGTCATCATGTATCGCCTCTACGCGAGCATGGTGCAGGGGCCGTATCGTCAGGAGTTGCGAGCGTTCTTCGCCAACGAGATTCCCGAAGAGCTCCTCCACGCGCAGTTGCTGGCGGACAAGATCGCGGCATTGGGCGGCACGCCTGCGACCACGGCGGCGCCGGTCACGGTCCCGGCTGACGCGAAGGGAATGCTCGAAGCGGCGCTGAAGGCCGAAGTCGAGACGATCGAGCGCTACGTCGTCCGCCGCAAGCAAGCCGAGGAGGCCCAGGAGTACGGCCTCGTGGCGGATTTCGATCAGGTCATCTCGGACGAGACCAAGCACCGCGACGAGCTGCGCTTGATGCTGTCACGCTGGCCGGTTGGATAGCGCCAAATCAGAAGCCAATGACGTTCTCGAGATAGAAAAACGACAGGCGGTGGCCGGCGGTGAACAGTCGCTTGACGACGTCACCGCCCGCGATGTGCCCCAGATAGGCGTTCACCGACCAGTAGCGATTGAGTCGGACATCGGCCGACCCTTCGACGACCGTGCCGAATTCGGTGGCGGCGTTCGACGGACGAATCGAATACCCGAAGAAGATGCCGCGCCGCGCGGTGGCACCGCTCCCGGCATACCACCTATCGTTGGGATCCGCCAGGCTGAGCCGATGCACGTCCGCACGCAGCGTGAGCGACGAAGTCGGATAGAGATACACCTGACCGAACAGCTCCTTCATGTTCATCTGCGCGTAGCTGTTCGACAGCGAGTAGCGACGGCTCGTCGGCACCATCTGAAAGAACGTTCCGTGCTTCGTGTCGGTCGGATCCTTGTCGCCCGACGCATAGAGCAAGCCCACACGGACCCACGGCTGCCACGGCATCGCCGTCCATCGATGGCCCACTTCGGCGGCGAGACTCCAGGCCCGATGCGAACTGCCGTACCAGTCGCCCGCCTGGCCGGCCAGCCAGACGACGCTGTCGACCTCACCGAAGTCCGTCGGGAAGATGCCCACCTGCGAGGCACCGACGGTGGTCATCGTGATGTCCGCCTCGGTCACCGTGGACGAGCTGTTGTCGGGACGGGTTTCGACCTCGCGCCGGTCACGATACGTGTGCGAGAAGAACTGCACTTCGCTCCACGGGAGCAGCACGTGCGGCTTGAACGTCGCCGCGGCCGAATAGAGCTGGATCTTCGTGATCGCCGGCGAGGCGGACTCCTCATAGCCGCCCTGGGTCGGCATCAGCGCGGCACCGGTCAGCCTCCAGCCCGGTCGATCCACGTCGACGCGCACGCCATCGAACGCACGCTGCACGATCGACCACTCAAACTCGCCAATCAATCGGGAGTCGAGGCGATCGCGCTTGACGTGCTCGAGCGAGGCGACGCCCGAGTCACCCTCGGCGCCGGAGGCGTAGCCCATGCGGCCGCCCACGATCCGTAGCCCCTTGGCCTTCGACTTGAACCCGAAGTTGAGCGCGCGGGCGTAGAACTGATAGGCGTTGCGGTTGCCAGCGGCGTAGTAATAGTAGCCGCCGCTGCCGAGCGCACCGGGGCCGATCGCCCCGACCGGCAACCGGAACAGTTGAATGTACTGAAACGCGCCCGTCGCTTCCCACCGCGGACTCGTCACGTTGACGCCGAACGTCATGCGGTTGCCAAGGAAGCTGTAGGTGGGATCGCCGCCGGTGGGACCGGGATCGAAGAACGACCACGACTCCGCTCGCGTCACGTCGCGGAAGAAGGGCGTGACCACGATGTCTTCCGTGGTGATGTCTTGCGCCTGGGTCGTCGAGATCTGGACCCACAACAGCAGACCAACCGCCAGCACTCCGCGAGCTGGACCGCTCCTGAGGCGAATCACGCTCTCTAGTGTGTCCTGAAGACAAGCGCGGCGGGCTGGCGTCTGACACGCAGCCCGCCGTTTTCCGTGCAGGTTCGTGAGAACCCAGCGTGGGGCGGCCAGAGGGGTAGGGGCGGCTCGCGAGCCGCCCCTACGAGCCCGCCATTAGGCGACCGACCTCCGCCCAGTTGACGACGTTCCACCAGGCGCCAAGGTAGTCGGCGCGACGGTTCTGATATTTGAGGTAGTAGGCGTGCTCCCAGACGTCGACGCCGAGGATGGCGTGCTTGCCGTCCATGAGCGGATTGTCCTGGTTGGGTGTGCTGATGATCTCCAGCTTGCTTCCCGACGAGATCAGCCACGCCCATCCGCTGCCAAACCGAGCCAGGCCGGCGGCCTGGAACTGTTCCTTGAACTTGTCGAAGCTGCCGAAGCTGCCGCTGATGGCATCGGCGACGACACCGGTCGGCGGGCCACCGGCGTTGGCCGCCATCAGCTTCCAGAACAGCGAATGATTCCAGTGACCGCCGCCGTTGTTGCGCACCGCCGTGCGGATGTCGTCGGGCACCGAGCTCAAGCCGCGCAGCAGGTCGTCGAGGCTCTTGTCGTGCAGCTCGGGATGCTTGTCGAGCGCCGCGTTCAGATTCGTCACGTAGGTCTGATGATGCTTGCCGTGATGGATCTGCATGGTCTGCGCGTCGATGTGTGGTTCGAGCGCAGCGAAGTCGTAGGGCAGCGCCGGCAATTGATGAGGCATGGAATTCTCCTAAACGATGGTCAGCATCCGGTCCAAAGCGATCCTAGCCCATTTCTTTTGCGCGTCGGCGACGGTCACGCGGTTGTGGACCTCGCCGTCGAGCAGGCCTTCCAACACCCACAGCAAATGGTTCGGCGAGACGCGGAACATCGTCGAGCAGAGGCACCCGACCTGATCCAGCGAGATCACGGTCTTGTCCGGCGCAACTTCGTTTGCGAGTCGATGGACGAGGTGTACCTCCGTGGCAACGGCCCAGATCGATCCGGGCTCGCTCTGCCGGACGGCGCGCAAGATGTACTCCGTGGAGCCGTTGTCATCGGCAGCTCGGAGCACGTCGAACGGGACCTCGGGGTGAACGATGACGCGGACGCCGGGATACTGCTGCCGGACGGCGGCAATCTGCTTGACGGTGAAGCGCACGTGCACGGAGCAGTGCCCTTTCCAGAGAATCAGGCGCGCGCGCTCCAGCTCGTCCTTCGACAACCCGCCGTACGGCTCATCCGGATCCCACACCACCATGTCCTCGAGCGGCACGGCCATCTGCCAGGCGGTGTTGCGGCCGAGATGCTGGTCGGGAAGAAACAGAACCTTCTCGCGCTGACGCCAGCCCCAGTCGAGCGTCGCGCGCGCGTTCGAGGACGTGCAGATGGTGCCGCCGCGCTCGCCCACGAACGACTTGATGGCCGCCGCGGAGTTGATGTAGGTCACCGGCACGGTCCGATCGGCCACACCCATCGCCTCGAGCTCGGCCCAGCAGACCTCGAGCTGATCGGGCGCCGCCATGTCCGCCATGGAACACCCGGCGGCAAGGTCTGGAAGGATCACCTGCTGATGAGGCAGCGCCAGCACGTCGGCGCTTTCCGCCATGAAGTGGACGCCGCAGAAGACGATGAACTGGGCTTTGGGATGTTTCGCGATCGAGCGCGCGAGCTTGAAGGAATCGCCGGTGTAGTCGGCGAACTTGATGACTTCGTCGCGCTGATAGTGATGGCCGAGAATGACGAGACGATCGCCCAGCGCCGCCTTGGCGGCGTGAATCCTGAGATCCATCTCCTCGTCGGACAGACCAAGGTAGGCTGCGGGGAGCGGTTGGCGCTCGTGCAGGCTCTGCTTTTCGACCTCGGTCAAAACGGGAAGGAACGTGCCCATGGCCGCGCTACCCTCTGGCTGCGCCGTCCGGCCAGCGAAGCACCCAGCGCGGTTGCCGCGTTGGGGACCCCGCCGCTTGCGAGCTTGTGAAATCTTTCGCAATCTCCGGGCGGCAAAAGACCAAGCCCCGCTTTTCGGCTATCGCCTCCGCGGAACTTGGTCTAACTCGAAGTATAGCACGTCGTGAAAATGCAACAAGCGTGGGTGCCGGGGTGCCTGAGTGCCTGAGGTGCCTGCGTGCGTGGTGCCTGCGTGCTAGGTGCCCGCGTGCTGGGTACCTGCGTGCTTGGTGCCTCCGTGCTGAGTGCGACAGCGCGCGGGAACCCCACCACTCGAGCACTGAGCACCCAGGCACCAAGCACCGAGGCACCCACGCCTCACACCATTTGTGGCACGCGGATGACGTTGTACAAAGTATCGCGCTCGATCGGTTCTCGTCCGGCGTCGCGAATGATCCGCTCGATCTCGAGCGTCGACAGTGTCGCCGGCGTGCGCGCGCCAGCCATGTGGTAGATGCTCTCTTCCTGCACGGTGCCATCGAGATCGTCGGCGCCGAACCAGAGCGCGGTCTGTGCGACCTCGACGCCGGATGACACCCAGTAGGCCTTGATGTGATCGACGTTGTCGAGCATCAGACGCCCCACCGCGTGCGTCCGCAGCGTGTCGCTGGCGGGGGGCGCGGGCAGCTTGCGCATCTGGTTGTTGTCGGGATGGAAGGCCAGCGGGATGAACGCCTGCACGCCACGCGTCTCGTCCTGCAGCGATCGGATGCGCATCATGTGATCGACGCGCTCTTCCATCGTCTCGATGTGCCCGTAGAGCATGGTGATGTTCGTGCGCATCCCCAGCCCGTGGGCCGTGCGATGAATCGCGATGTAGCGATCGCCGTCGCACTTGTCGTGACAGATCTTCTGGCGGACGCGCGCCGCGAAGATCTCGGCGCCGCCGCCGGGCAGCGAGTCGAGCCCGGCCTCCTTGAGCGCGATCAGCACCTGCTCGTCGCTCAGGCGGTAGTGGTCCGCGAAGAACGCGATCTCGACGGCGGTGAAGCACTTCAAGTGAATCGACGGGCGAATCGCCTTCATTCCCCGCAGCAGGTCGGTGTAGTACGAGAACGGCAGCTCGGGATGGAGGCCGTTGACGATGTGCACTTCGGTGAGCGGCTGATTGGCGCGCTGCCGCAGCTTCTCGAACAACTGCTCGAGTGATTGGGTGTAGGCGCCAGGATCGCCGACCTTCAACCGAGCGAAGCTGCAGAACAGGCACGAGGCGACGCAGACGTTGGTGGCTTCGAGGCGCAGGTTGTAGTTGAAGAACGTCCGGGCGCCATGACGCCGCTCCCGCTCGCGGTTGGCCAGCCAGCCGAGCGCCAGCAGATCGGCGTCGACGAACAGGCGCACGCCCTCGTCGAACGTCAGGCGCTCGCGCGCCTCGAGCTTGTCAGCGATGTCGGAGAGGCCTGTGCTGGCGAGACGGGAATGCATTGGCGTGCCACGCGCGGCGCGACCGGGCTAGGCGACGCCCCAGACTTGCGCGCGGAGGGTGCGGGCGCGAGGACCGTCGAGCTCG